>JAZKEZ010000138.1:0-6149 GCA_040386675.1 Bacteroidota bacterium
AGGTTGTTGTCGGTGGTATACGAAGTGTCGGGCAGGAAATACTGTGAAGAGGTAGCATTGTCTACCCTCAGCCTGTTCTCCTTGTAGCTGTAGTTTGCGTTCAGCTTGCTTTTTTCCGTAGGCTTGTCGTTGTAATAGAACCCAAAGCGGTTGGTCACGGGGTAGCCGTTGGGATTGTGGTTCTGAGTGTAATATGTAATGTCTTCCTCGCCCTCTATAACCGAAAAATTGTCGGATTCCACGCCATATTTCTGGGCGTCATCAGCGCTGACTGTTGCCTTGGGTGTATTGGTGGCCAGTCCGAACACTGAAATCTTTTGCTTGTTGTTGAAACGGTTAGCAATGGCTTCAGTTTCATAGAATTTGCTGAAATCGGTTCCTCCGGAGACTTTTCCGAAATATCCTTTTTTAGCATTTTCCTTTAGCTTGAGGTCCATTACGGTAATGGTCTCGCTGCTTCCGGCGCCTATACTTTCGTCTGGTTTGTCGTAGATCTGTACCGATTCAATGCTTTCGGCATAGAGGTTTTTAGTGGCCATGGTAGGATCAGTCCCAAAGAACTCATCCCCATCGATCAATACCTGTGCAACAGCCTTTCCTCGCGATTTGATCGATCCGTCGCGTGCCACTTCCACTCCGGGGAGTTTCTTAAGCAGGTCCTCGACGTTTGCATTCTCTTTGACCTTGAACGAATCGGCGGTGTAAATGATGGTATCTCCCTTGAAGTAAATGGCTTCTTTGTACCCGTAGATCACCACTTCTTTCATGTCGTTTGATTTCAGCGGCATGATGATGTTTCCAAAATCGAACTCCCTGTTGTTCTGGGAGGCGACCACGAGGTATTCACGGTCTCCGTAACCGGGATACTGGATGATCACCTGGAAAGTGTCTACCGGGGTGCGTGGAATACTGAAACTGCCGTCGGCAGCAGTACGGGTGTAGGAAACGAGCACCGAATCGGTGAGGCGTATGGCCATGACCACCGCATTTTTAAGCGGAACGGTGTTACTGGTGTCGCGGACTGTTCCCGTGATCTTTACTTCCTGTGCATAGCCGGACGAGGCAAACAGGGAGCAGGTAAGGAATAAGCAGGTATAGAGTACAGCGCGCAAAAGTAGTGTGCATTTGGTTTGTGGCACATGTGGTGTGGTGTGTCGGAGGGCCAAATTGTAAGGGTTTAATATTGATTTCAGGATGAAAAATCAAGGCGCTATTTACGAATTTTTTCGGGTTAACCGTAAAGACGCAACGGAATTCGCAAAGGACACAATGCCCTTTGCGGTTAAAACTAACGGTCTGTGTCTAGCCGCGCTTAATTCTGCCGGATAAACTTCAGGTTGAAAAAATTAAAATCGGGATTCGGGAGGTCGATCGTGAATGAAGTGGGTTTGCCGTCGGCATCCAGGTTAAAGATCACTTTTCCTTCGGGCAGGAAAGGATCGGCAAATTTGATGCGGTAGCTGGTGCGATTCAGGGGTTCCAGTTCGGCGGTGAACAACTGTCTGGTAGGTTCAAGTAGCAGTGTCGCTTTGCCTTTGGCAGCAGTGATGGTCGCTTTTCCGTACATCTTGTCTTCAAAAGTGCCGGCGAGTTCTTCAGCATTGAGAACGGTTGAAGGTTCTTTTTTAACATCCGGCTTAAGCGGTTCAGGCTGACTCAGTGCAATGAATTCTGCAGCCCAGTCTTTCGATTTGCCGGTGATGTAAGTCTCGATGGTATAATTGGTAAGAGCAAATGGAATGAGCGTTTCGCCATTGGTGAGCACGATCACAGCCATGTTTTTCTCGGGAACCAGTGCCAGGTTTAGGATGAATCCGGGTAAGCCGCCGCTGTGGTGCGCCATTTTCACTCCTCGGAAATCCTGTAACATCCAGCCGCAAGCAGCCGCCCTGAGGTGAATGCTATTCTCTTCGTTTTTGGCAGATACGTTCTGCGGAGTTTGTGCTGCAAGGATATCGCGAACGGTTTTCTCTTTCAATACCTGGATGTCGCCGTACTTTCCTTTGTTGAGCCACATCATTGCCCATTTGGAGAGATCGGTAATGTTGGAATTTACTCCCACGGCACCGGCTGCGTTGTTGTAATCGATGTAAGTCCTTGCTGTATCGTGAACGTGAGGTGCGGCAATGTTTCCGCCGGCTTTGAAGGTCTGCATGTCTACCGAAGAAGCAGTCATTCCGAGCGGTTTAAAGATCCTTGAGCTGATGAACTGTTCCCAGCTCTGGCCGGTTTTTTCTTCGATAAGTACAGCCGCTGCAATGAACATGATGTTGCTGTAACCGTATTTCTCGCGGAAACCGTGTTTTGGAGCCAGGTTGGAGAAGCGTTTCAGTATTTCCCGGCGGTTGTAAGAAGTGCCGTACCACAGCAGATCGCCGTCGAAAGTCAGGTAGCCGTTGCGGTGACAAAGCAGGTCGCGGACGGTGAATTCGCGGGTAACGTAAGCATCGTATAATTTGAATTCAGGCAGATGATCGGTCACACGGTCTTCCCATTTCAGCTTGCCTTCGTCTACCAGCATCCCGATGGCAGCAGCGGTAAATGCTTTGGAAAGCGACGCGAGCTGGAACACGGTGTTTTCATCAACCGATTCGTTTTTTCCAAGCGTTCGTTTGCCGTATCCTTTGGCGAATTCGAGTTTGCCGTCTTTCACGATCCCGATCGACATGCCGGGTTGGTGGAAGCCGGTCATGGCCGAGGAGTAATAGGCGTCGAGTTTTTTGGGGTCGGGTTGTTGTGCGGAGGCCGAAA
The DNA here is from genome assembly GCA_040386675.1 of Bacteroidota bacterium. Classification (GTDB taxonomy): domain Bacteria; phylum Bacteroidota; class Bacteroidia; order Flavobacteriales_D; family Luteibaculaceae; genus DASUEB01. The sequence goes on from JAZKEZ010000138.1 coordinate 2,752, forward strand.
ATGCAAGGCAAAGGAGGAGGAAGGGAAGGAAGATGCGTTTTGTCATGGTGGGTTAAAGGTAAAATTTTCCGGTGGATTGATTGCTCGCTGGCGCTCGGGTGGGGTAACCGCAGAGGGCGCGGAGGAAGGCGCGGAGGACGCGGATGGGGGTAGCGGTTGTTGGAGGTTGGAGGCGACAGAAGGGTGGGGTTTCTCGCTGCGCTCGAAATGACGGCTTTTTGAAAGGAGGACAATAGAAAAGCCGCTGCATAAATATGCAGCGGCTTACTATTTTTAAAGCATTGAGTCCGGATAATTTTCCATTCTCAATTCTCCATTTTCAATTAAGATTAACAAACGCCTTGCGCAAGCATCGCTTCAGCGATCTTAACGAAACCGGCAATGTTGGCACCTTTTACATAGTCAATGTATCCGCTTCCGTCGCTTCCGTATTGAACGCAGGCTTTGTGGATGTTTACCATGATGGTGTGCAGACGCTCGTCTACTTCTTCACGGCTCCAGCCCAGACGAAGTGAGTTCTGGCTCATTTCAAGACCTGAAGTTGCAACACCACCGGCGTTAGACGCCTTTCCAGGAGCGAAAAGAACTTTTGCATTCTGGAATGCAATAACTGCTTCAGGAGTGGTAGGCATGTTTGCACCTTCTGCAACAGCTTTAACACCGTTGTTAACCAGAAGATCTGCATCAGGTCCGTGAAGTTCGTTCTGAGTTGCACAAGGAAGTGCGATGTCACACTTAATACCCCATGGCGTTTTGCCTTCGTGGTATTCAGCACCGAACTTATCTGCATATTCCTTGATACGACCGCGACGGTTGTTCTTAAGATCCATGATGAATGCAAGTTTCTCAGGAGTGATACCTGCTGCATCGTAAATGAAACCGTCAGAATCTGAAGCAGTAACTACTTTACCACCCAGTTGGGTAGCTTTTTCGATGGCGTATTGTGCAACGTTTCCTGAACCTGAAACCACAACGGTCTTACCTTCAAAAGAATCACCTTTTGTAGCCAGCATTTCTTTAGCGAAGTACACACAACCGTAACCTGTAGCTTCCGGACGGATCAGTGACCCACCGTAAGTAATTCCTTTACCGGTAAGTACACCTGTAAATTCGTTTCTCAGACGCTTGTATTGTCCGAAAAGGAAACCGATCTCACGACCACCAACACCGATATCACCGGCAGGAACGTCGGTATCAGCACCGATATGTTTTGAAAGCTCAGTCATCATCGACTGGCAGAATTTCATTACTTCATTGTCTGACTTTCCTTTCGGATCGAAGTCAGAACCACCTTTACCACCACCCATAGGAAGTGTGGTAAGAGAGTTTTTGAATACCTGCTCGAAAGCAAGGAATTTAAGGATAGAAAGGTTTACAGAAGGGTGGAAACGAAGACCGCCTTTGTATGGTCCGATCGCAGAGTTCATCTGGATACGGAAACCGCGGTTGATCTGAACATCACCTTTGTCATCGATCCATGGAATACGGAACATGATCACGCGCTCAGGCTCGGCGATTCTCTCAAGAAGCTTCGCGTTGTTGTATCTCGGGTTTTCTTCGATAAAAGGAATCACGGTTTCAGCAACTTCCAGTACCGCCTGCAAAAACTCGGGTTCATTCTGGTTTTTAGCCGTAACACCGGCCATAAACTTGTCGATTGCAGCTTGATGCTTGCTCATATCTTATTTTTTTGATTGGTAGATAAGTGGCGCAAATGTAAAAAAATCACCACTCGACCAATTGCTAAATTTTGTTGATTATAACCGTGCTTCGGAGGTTCCTCGCTTCAGGTTCTTCGATACGCAGGTTCCTCGCCGTGGAGGTTCCTCGCTACGCTCGGAATGACGTAGATGTAATAGAAGGTTTAGGATTGCTGCGGGATTTTCATGATCTCCAGTACGCTGAGCCGGATGGATTCGGTGATGGCATCGGTTGGAAGGTCGTTAGCATCTTTCCCGAACGGGTCTTCGATCTCCTCGGCGATCAGCTCAAGACTGGCAAGTACATAGAAAACAAACATCACAATCGGGATCACCGAGTACCTGAATTCAGTCACAAAACTAAAGGGCATCGTAATGATGTATACGAAGATGAACTTCTTTATAAAAAGGCTGTAGGCGTAAGGAATCGGGGTTTTCTTGATCCGCTCGCAAGCCCCGCAGATGTCGGTAAACGAAAGCAGTTCGGGGTTGAGGAACAGCAATTGTTCGCCGCTGAGTTTACCGGTAACTACCAGCTGGTTGATCTCTTCAAACAGGCGGGATGCAATGAAATTGGGCTGATGAACCCCGGCAGGAAGGTCATGACCGTGTACTTTTTTGTTGCGCAGGTGTTCTTTTAGTGCCTGCGGATAGAGCAGGATCAGATTACCGAGGGCCTCACGTGCAGGATCGCCGGCCGGTAGGATCGGGTTGATCTTCAGCGCCAGGTTCCGGCTGTTGTTCAGCAGGCTTCCCCACAATTTGCGGCCTTCCCACCATCTGTCGTACGCAGTGTTGGTGCGGAAAACCAGTAACATCGACAACACAAATCCGAGCAGAGAATGTATAATAGTGGTGGAATGGTATTTCAGGTGAAGGAATTCCAGTTCGATAATGGCCACTACCCAGCAAAAAACGCCCACACCAATAATGGACGGCAGGAGTATGCGGAAGGAATCCGTTTTGTGAAACTGGAAAATGAGGCGGGTCCAGAGCTTTGGATTGTAATCGATCATGGGGCAGAAGTGAATGTGACAAAAGTAGCGGATACTCTGTAATCGCAATGCAGTTGTGATCCTGCGCGGCGGCTTTACAATTTTTTGGTTTTTTGAATAAGCCTCGTTGCTCTCAAAATGCCTAAACTTGTCTTTTCATTTTTATTTCAGGATTATGTTCAGGTCTCTTTTGGTTGCCGCACTAATGCTCACGGTTAGCATGACGGGTTTTGCCCAGGTTGAAAATGGTAAAGGTCCGGACGGACTGGAATGGCACACCAGCATAAAAGAGGCCGACCTGCTTTCCAAGGCTTCCGGCAAACCGATCTTTGCCTTCTTTACCGGCAGCGACTGGTGCGGATGGTGCAAAAAACTGCAGCGCGATGTATTCGCAAAGCCTGAGTTTGTAAGCTGGGCAAAAGCCAACGTGATCCTTCTTGAACTCGATTTTCCAAGAAGCAAGCAATTGCCTGCCGAGCTGATGGCGCAGAATTCCAGCCTTCAGCAAGCCTTGCAGGTACGCGGATATCCTACGATCTGGCTGTTTACCTTGTCGTATAACCAGGAAACCCAGCAAGCCATGATCGAGCAAATGGGATCTTTGGGTTATCCGTCAGGCGCAGAAACCGGAAGAGAAGAAGTGAAGTTTCTGAGTGATGCGAATATGATTTTGAAGAAGAAGTAAGAGTATGCTGGTAATAAG
>JAZKEZ010000139.1:0-458 GCA_040386675.1 Bacteroidota bacterium
AGTTGTTTTACCTGAAGATTCAGGGCCGTAAATCTCTACCACCCTGCCTTTCGGATCAAAAGAAGTGTAACTGTACCGCGGCGGGGTCATTTTGGCCTGCCTTGAATTTTGTGAAGCCACTAATCTGCCGATCGGGTCGTACCAGAATCGGGTAGAATAATACTTATCATTTCCTGTAACTGCGGTCGCCCCGTTCTCATCGAAGGTCCTGTGATCGGGCATCAGCTGGCGGGTAACCTGGTTAAGGCTGTTGTACTCGTATACAGTAGCCAGCGTGTGCTCAGGTACCACCGGTGCCCCGTTATTGAAACGTGAACTCATTACGGTATTCAGTATTGCCTGGCTGGTGATAGGTTGAACCCCCTGCGGAGGAACGGTCTTCACCAGATTGCCTGCTTCGTCGTAATAATAGAGCGTATATTGATACTGACCCGCACTGTACTCTAGATCCAGAATCT
>JAZKEZ010000139.1:468-7711 GCA_040386675.1 Bacteroidota bacterium
ACAGGCAGCTGCGTACCGTTGCTTGAAAGTGGTTGCCAGCTCATCTTTATACTCTACATATTTCTCCATAGCTATGCGGATAGCACGTTCTTTTTTGTCCTTCTCACACGTATTTTCATCTTCTTCCAATCCGGGTATCCTCACACAAGCTTCATAATAAGGTCGGGGTGTTTGTCCACCTGGCGAATAGCAACTGTAAAAGGTCATACAGCTACTGGTGATCTCAACAGCATACTCATTAAGGTATCCGTCATACGCTATACCGCGAAGAAAGTAATGCTCCTGGTCAAAATCAGCAGTCAGTTTTTTAAAGCCAGCTATCTTATAGAGGTCAAATTTACCTTCCTCTTCGGGATGATCAGGGAAATAGAAAGTTAATACACACTCATTTTCAAATTCATCAAAAATTCTCCCATGATGTGTTTTAGTTGTTTGATTATAGTCGCCATACTGATAGGTATGGTTACACTCGTACATGTTGGTTTCGAAATCAAGCTCAGATGCCAGCCTCATTGTGTAATGGCTATTAGCTCCCGAAAAATCTGATGTTTGATACTGGTTATAGGGAGCTTTACACAAACAAGCCTGTCCATCTAAGTTCTTCCTGCCTGCCATCTGGTTGAGTAATTTCTCAAAATGATAAATCAGGTAGGTGTCTTCCCTGCAATACAGCTTATCAAAATACGGATCATTAGGATCAGGCTCCTCTTCGGGTGACTCTTCTTCCGGCGATCCTTGTGGAGATGGTGGTCCTTGGGGCGAACCTTGCGGAGTAGCAGCATCCATAATTCTTACACCTCCAAGTTTTGGCGTGAGCCTACATCTGGACATCATGTAATTTACCTTCTCGTCAGTAAACTCGGTCTTAAACTCCCGGGTAAGGTGGTTCAACATCATCCTGTTCACCGATGACTCATCAGAAGCCGGTGTTTCCGGACCATATCCGTATGAGGTAACCAGGTAATTGTAGTACCGGTTATAAGCCACATTAAACTCGCTACAGGTAATACAGGGCTGACATTTAAAATAATTATTTACCGGGTAAGCAGGCCTGATGTAGGAAGCAATTACCTGCTTCGCATTCGCCGGCCAAGTGGCATTTTCGGTCCATGCTTCACCGCCGTGCAAATCCTGGTAGGCTTTATCACAACGACACGCAATGTAATCCGCATTGGGTTGTTTTACTCCATATTTATACGCGATGTACTGCTCAAGAGTCTTTATGTTATCGGGCATACATACACCACTTCTGAAAACCTGCCTGGCCAGCAGCAATTCCTGGCATGCACAATCATCGGCAACACCAATACCTTCAGCGGCTTCAACACCGATCCCATAAGCCAGCGGGCGGGTAATTAGGTTGGCATTACATAGCAGGGCTTCCTGACCCATTACCCCAACGATCACATCCTGAAAGGTCTTGTATCCTTCAGGAACGGTTCCGCCAGCATTTGCCGGAGACACCGATGAAGCGCCGATAAGGTGCTGTTCATCGCCTCCCAAAATACACACCTCTTTTAACTTTGCAGCAAGCCTGTCGTAATAGGTATTACCCGCGCTCCACTCACTGTTGGCAACCGGGTTACACCCGGAAAGAGAATTCAGCCACCCCGCGATATAACTATCACAATTGGTGTTTACGATCTGGTTGACATTGACTTTACTCTGTGCATTTTCCACTGCGCCTGTAGCATATGGGTCGAAGTTGAACGCGTCGAAAAATGCGGTCTGTGAATTGATGAATCGTCTGCTTTTTCCTGTAGGTACAGCTGCATTACAACTCGCACTATACATATACCGGTTTACCAACTCCTGGCGCTTAGACAAGTACAAGCCTTTAAAGATCAGCCAGACACTTTGCGAACCACATTCGTCCGGAGTTTCCGGGAAATAAGTCGCGGGATAGGTGCCGGTGGCCAGTGTTCTGTTTACACATGCTGCATCCACCAAGTCATCTCCGGTCCGTGGACACTCTCCTGCAGCCACGGCCATTTGCCACAGAGTGTAGTGTTTGTCCTGGGTGCCATTAGGATCTTTTAGTACATAATTGTACATGTAGTTATACATTTCCCCGTAATACTGTTGATAGAGGGCGCTGTTGACAGGACCCAACGGTCCTCCTGGAATAAAGAACGGATCGCGTGAAAACTGTTCGATCTTTACAAGCGGTTCTCCTGCTCCAACAGGGGTTCCTGCCGATTTTAACGGATTAAAAAGCCCCATTTGCTGTGCATCACTATGTTTTTCAACAATGCGCATCAATTCACCATAACGGTGAGTACCTGTGAGCTGATCACACCGGCTTGCACAAGCCGATTCGGGGTGTGCCTTTACCAAAGTTTCCGCCCACTTGGGATTGTAGTAGCCGATAAATTCCGGGACACTGAGTTCCCATGGCTTCTTGGTGGTCTCATCTGGAAGAGTAACTTTCAGACCGCTATAATCGGTTGCTGAGGTATAGGACTTGTAGCTTTTACCAAAGACATTGGAGATATTGAATACAGACGTTGCATCAATTACCGTACTGCCATCTGTATTGTACTGGCCGTACTGTCCACCTGGAGAAACATCAAACTTCATCGCCTCCAGCGTTTGCTTGCAGGGATCAATTGCCAGGCAGCTCAGCCTACATTCGGTCACCTGCTTTAGTGTTCCACCAGAACGGAGCAACTCCTCGCAGGCCTGTTCGCAGTCCCGATTATAACAATCAGAAAAATCGACCAGTGATAATTCCTGGTTAATGAATTCCTGCTCTGTCTTTACACAGGTAGAGTTCTGTATGTAGTTCTTAAACGCTTCATCAGCGGCATCTTCACTTAACTGCAATTTTTTGGAGACTATATAGCTTCCTTTTGGAAGAGTTGCACTAAATACGATTTCCGTAGGTTCTCCAGAAACACAGGAGAAATTTGCCGGTGTTCCTACATCAAGTTTTATAGGCAGCTTGGAATAAACCCCTTGTGGAATCGAAGAAGAAATTGAAGGAGAACCTCCACAATCATCCTGGATATCAATCACCAGTTGGTAGCGACAGTTAAAGCAAATGCTATTGGGGGCAATACACTCTTCTACCAGCGTAACAGGATCCAGCTTATAATAAAAAGTATAGTTCTGAAGTGCTGCTACACCCAGAGTGGACGAGCTGGTTAGCGAAAACCCGTCATTCTTATTTTTCAAAAAACTTCCCCGCTGGAGATCGCTTACTCCTGAAGGATTATTATCCAGTGCAACCAGGTTGTCAGGGCTTGAGCCCACCAGCGAAGTGGCTATTGTTTTGCCGTTCAGGTCGACATAAGAAATTGAGGCCTGCTGATGCGGGTCAATGGTAATCAGCTTTTTATAGTGCCAAAAATATCCTGCGTCGGTACCAAAAATGCGGTCCAGCTCAGTCTGGTCGGGCTGAGAATATATACTATTCTGTTCTTTTCCTCCTCCCAAAGCATACACCTGACCGGGTGAAAAAGTAGAAGTCCGGGTCCTGCCTGTCTGGTCATTCAGGTAATTAACCTGGCTATATGGATATCCAAAGGCATTCGGAATGTAATCGTTCTCATCAAGTTCTGTAGGAGAACCCTGTACCTTGTCGTTGTTTGGCGAATAATACCTTGCAGCACCTGAATTCGAATTCAGTGCCAGGCCGGTTGCCCCGCATGAGGTTTGGAACAAGTCACTGTAATGGACCGGACTTCCTGACGAATTGTTATTGAAATTCGTATAGAAGTTTAGACTGTTTGATGCAGCGGGAGCTGGCATAATGTCTATAATCTGCCGTCCAAAAGCATCGTAAACCACTTCCTTGACAATGGCCTCATTGATGGCCGGTGACCGCATCACACTTTGATGCGTCTTTAGCACTCCATCTGCATAATCCAGGTTCTCCGACCTCTTACCTTCTTCAGCATAAACTGCAGAAAAGTTCCAGTTCATATTGTCCTGAAGCGGCTTGTTTACCCCACTACGGAAAAGGTATACCCTGAATTTTGAGTCGTAAGACGAAACCGGTCGACCCGGATCATTATCCACCGTCCACCTGGTATACACCCACTGGCCTGAATTATCTTTGAATCCGCGGGCGCGGTATCTGATCACCAGGTAGCCGAGGCCAAATGAATTGGTTATCTTATAGTTATTCTCCTTTAAAGTTACACGGGTCGAATTTTTTTCAAAATCAACGTTTAACAGAGCAATACCTGTGCTTTCGGTTTTCTCAAGCGGGGTATTTAAAGTCGCGTTGTAATAACTGTTTACATAAGCCCACTCCAGGTCGTACTCCTCGGCACCTTCAAGGGCGGGCCAGCTCAACCCAATTTGTCCGTCAAGTTCAACTGTTGTCGTTAATTCGGTTGGACGGGTATCCGTATTCAGTTTACGAACCACTTCCCCGATCACGCATACATTGAATGAAAGGTTGTCGGGTAACGGGATCATAAGTGGAATGCCGTCTACTTCTGTCCTGGTCACTTTTACCACAAGGCGGTAGGTCTTTGGGTAAGTAAGCGTACTCCTGTATGTGGGTGTTTCCCCTGGAAGGTTACTATTGTTTACGCTAAGTGTCCTGGTTTCGCTGAAAGTTGTACCATTGGCATAATATCCCTTCACCTCCACCGTCAGGGTCACTCGTTGCGCACCCAGGGCAGTTTGGATAAGCGGACGTTCTCCCAACTCAAGAGTAATCAATCCTGTTGCACTGTGCTTTGCACAATCTGCGATCCAGTTAGGATTCGAGGCACTAAAATAGGCCATACTTTGGGTAATTGAATTACCGATAGGAATTGACGAACCGGTATACGGCAAACCGCATCCGTATTCCTTAGCCCGGACCGGGTTCGAAAAAAAGACTGTGATGGCAAAAAGAAAAGCGAGGATTTTACCTTTCATAAGGTTGCTGTTAAATATCAATGAGGGGTGTTATCAATTAGTTTGTAGCCTTTAAAGGCTGAAGCGGGAACAAATTTATTCTGCCGCCTGTACACGATCCGGTTCAAATTAAAATCCGGCTTTACCGCAGATGGTACAAAATCGATTTTTACCACGGGCTTTTGAGGTGGAGATCCTTTACCCGTTACAACCGGGTCCTTAAAAAAATACCAGGCACTGAGTAATTTCTTAGAGTTGACCATAAAATCAAAAGAGATCTGCTCATAACCTGCCACTTTATCCTTGCAGGTATACCGGGCAATGCCTTTATTCTTATCTACCCATTCAAAATTGAATGAGTGCTGCGACAGCACATCCATCATCTTCTGCATATAGTCATTTTGTTTGGCAATGCTGCTAAATGAGCCATCATCGGTACGGTTGCCGATCATGATGTTCCTTGCTTTACGATCAAGGATAACGATGTGTTCTTTGTTCATCAGCACCTCGCTTTGACCCGAGCGATAGAAGTAATTATCGCCAGAAACACTCACTTCGGAAGACTCCGACTGTACCGCGCTGCTTAGCAAGCGATTGGCATAAAGCGTATAATTCACCTGTATAGCATACTGCTTACCCAGGTAGGATTTAAAGATCTGCGGCCAGTCGTCTGCAAACCGCTGTGCATTTCCAACAAGTGAAATACACATTATAAGAGCCGTAAGTAGAATTCTCATTCTTATGGTTTCGTTAAGTTGGACCTGCTTTCCTGGATGGTTTTCACCCCTCGTTCGGTTTCCTTTTTGAGACGGATCAGCTTACCGTCTTCATCGTACTCGTAGAAGGTGGAGAAGTTGTTGTCATCGAGTTCGGCGATCAGTTTTTTCGACGTGGAATCAAACACAAAACTGGTAAGCGAGGCTTCCCTCGGGTGAAACCGGACATCATCAAAAAATACATCGGTAGAGCCCCTGTTGACCAGTTCGATCTCAATGGTAGAAGCCCCGGCGGGAATGGTAATGTCTTCTTCTATTTTCTGCCAGCCATCAATAATGGACCCTGACGGTTCCAGAGTTTTCGTTAGCATATCGTTATACACCTTGAAAGTCACCTGTATGGCCGGTCCTGCATAAGTGGTTTTTCCATGACCGTCTTCCATGACCCAGGACGAGACCCGATACACTTTACCAGGGGAAGGGGAAAAATTACTGCGGCAGCATCCCGGGGGCCGTGCCTCACAGTTCAGGATATCTACTTTAGTGTAAACCGTTGTAGTACACCCGTTTTGCACAACCTGGAGTCCTATATCCCGTGTACCTGGTGAATTGTATTTTACCGGTGGTTTCGTTGGGTTATTAGCTGCCCCGTCAAAAAACCATTGTGTAGTATAAGAGTTGTAAGGGAGATCCTTTAAAAAATCTGCTTTCACATCAACCTCGTCGCCATAACAAACCGGAGGTACGGCAGCGAATGGAGAATCACAGCCTACATCTATGTAAGCAACAGTAAAATCGCCACCGGTTCCGCAATCCCCCACTTCAAAGGCTAAGACCACGGTTTGCCCGATGTAGGCCTTCAGATCGATAAAATCCGTTGCCCATTTCTTATAAACAGTCTGACGGTTGGGCCCCATCACTGCATCATATCCCTCGGATGCAGCATCTCCATAGTAAAACCTGTCGTAGCATTTATTAAGCGGAGTCGAAGGTGTATTGGCGCTGGCCACCCAAACTCTGAAATAAGGCTCTTTTTTCGGATCAAGATGAGTACTATAATTCTTCATTATTAATGCGAACTTGTAACTAATAATAAAATCTTCTTCAGTGATCTTTACAGCAGTTTTTACCATGGATCTGGAAAAATCCCCAAGTCTGTTCCCAAGCCTCAGAGAGCGTGTGCCTCCACCCGGTGCCACAACCGGGATATCTTCTGTCTGTTCGTCGTGACCTGTACCTGCGGTGATAAAGAATTTCCCTGTAGGAGAGTTGGTAGCAATAGTGTTATCCAATACCGGAGTACCACCATATTTCCAGGTATACATGTTCCACCCGCTCAGGTTACTTTTTTCAAAACCAAGATTGCTTTGCGGGGAGCAAAAGCTTGTGGCCACCGGTACCTCGACTTGGGCAGATAAGCAGGGGGGTATGGCCAACAGTGCAAAAATCACCCAGAGCTTGTATGTTGTTGAGCTGATCGTTTTCATTAGTCGTTACCACATTTAATTGTCCGTGTTCCTGATGTAATTTTCTCGTTTGCACTTACCTTCAGGCAATACCGGCCGGTATGAGCACGCCGCTGCCGCTTCTCGGTAGGATAGGTGAACCCAAATCCACTGGCGCAGTTGGTCGGGTCATAGTCCTCAAAATCTTCTACACCTACTTCTGCA
>JAZKEZ010000139.1:7721-10266 GCA_040386675.1 Bacteroidota bacterium
TTCTGCATTTTTAGCATTTACCGATACTGCTTTGGGAAGGCTTTCTTTAAAGGCAAACAGTCGGGTAGAATAGTTCCCGAGTGCATCCTTGCTTTCCACTTCCTGCGCAATGCGATTGAGCATCGTAGTTTCTGAAGCATATTTCCAGACACTAGAAACGGTTGCCCGCCATTTGTCGCTGTACTCCCACATAGCCTTAAACTGGTCAGAGCTGCTGTGGTTGTACACTCCATCCTGCCTTAGCTGGTATTTTTTGGTTACCTGGTCGGTATACTTTCTGTCCACCAGGTAAGCATAACTTCGGTAGTTTTTCCAGGTAGTGGTCTGCCCGGTAAGGGTCTTATTCTTACCTAGCTCCACCGGATCGCAGTTACAGCCTCTGGGCCAGTAATTCTTCTTTTCTACCGCACTAGCTTCCAGTACATTGGCAATCCTGAAATTCAATTTACCACCCTGTACTGGGTAATTTTTCGAAATGACGGTCATCACGTTCTCAGTCAGCTGATTTTTAGCACCAGAACTCACCACGATAACATCTTTAAGACTTGAGCCAAGAGCTCCCACGCCGTTTTCATCTACAACCTTATACCCGTTAGGCAGTTGTTCTACCCAGTATTTTACCGGGTCGGTCTTCCCTACCAGCAGCACATCCCCATCCTGCAACCATTGATTGGTTCCGCTAATGATCGATCCTGCCAGGTTCAGTTGGGCAAATGCATATTTGTAATTACCGGATGCCGATCCCATATTTGGGTATGCCCAGTATGCAGGAAGATTGAAGGTATAGATAGGATCCTCAAAACGGTTCTGTTTAACGGTAAGCACAGGTTTACCTGTCTCGGTATCGTACAACAGATTAGTGGTGGTTATGGATGACTGCAAGTCCATAGAAACCACATTGTCCAGTATTCCATATCGCGTGATAACTTTGGTTACACCGGTAGAATGGAAATTATCCTGTTCGTTTGAATATCCGCCAGTTACCATCGGGATCGGGATCGGGATCGGGAGGAACGGGAACAGTGAGGCATCCAGGTTGAGCCCGAGCCTGAACGAATAGGCCTGCGATTTCATTTCCCGCAGATCGATCACCATGTCGACATCGGTCGCGACCGTTGTATTCGGAATCACCACTCCCCTATTATTCAATCCGTCTACGGTACTCACAAGGTGCTTTACTTTACGTTGACTAAGTTTGGAAACCTGTATTTCTTCTGACTTGTAATTATAAGTCACGGATGATACCGGAGTAGCATTCCCTTCCGCATACACCGATTCGGACTTCATCACACCGTGCATATTGTTCAGTTCGACTACAAAACCCTGAGAAACCCAAAATTCACTTACTACATTGATATTGAGCAGCGAAGTAAGAAAGCCCGGCTGGTCCTCATGCTGGTTTTGACCGGTCCGGTGTGTTAGCGCAGGAAAGTCTTTGGCGGTGTAAAACTCCGTTACCGTGCTTCCGATACCCTTGGTCACATTATCCGGTTTGTACTGCTTTACAGTAACTTTACTATACCCAACATTCGGATTAGGCAGGAAGCTCTCTCCAAAAGGAGTTTCCTGCATAAAGGCATTATCAGGTGCAAACCTGTTTTTCTCATTGTATAAAACCGGGAGCCTGTTCGGATTGTCTTCTCCTCCCACAAAAGGCTCCCATTCCGCCACACCGGAAGAGATCGTCTTTCCATTCTCCTGGGTGGTATAGGTATACTCCGATCCGTATGCACTGTTCTTATACGATGTTCCGGCCATTTCCTTCCACTGGTCATGCATCAGCAGGCGTTTTACTCTTGCCCCGCCGCCATACTTGAATCCATCGGGATTTCTAAGCCTCACAAACGATTTTGAAGGAACAAACTTGTTCCCGACTCCTCGGGCGCGTAAAGAAGCGTTGATTCCACGGAAGGCCTGGATAAGGTCCTGAAAGAAACCAACCAGGCTCCTGATGGCTACTTCTGCGTCAGAACTGGTAGTTGGTGAAGATCCTGGCCTCACAAATTGCGGAAAATACAGCCTGGTGGTTTGCCAGGCCATTTTTGAGATGGGATTTGCTTTCCCGGATCCAGCACGGTCGCTGATATCGACTTGCTTTAACTGGATAACTCCCTCTCCGTCCCGGACAAGACTTGCACTTACAATTTCACAATAGCCGGTAACGTACTCGTAGTTTCCTTTTCCTGAAATATCACAAAGCACTTTGAAATACAACTGCTTAACCCCTTCAAGGCATCGCTCGAATTGAGCCGCTGTAGTCCCGGGGGGAACCTCGATAACGGCAAAACCCTCATCAAACAACTTTGCGGTATACCCGTGGTCCGTCGCCTTGGCCCTGAAACCCATGATTCGATACATCTGCATTGCTTTTTCTGCCTGTACATAAGCATAGTCATCGGCCTCATAATCAATTTGGACCAGTCCGCCCGACGGCAGTTTAATCGCATTCAGTAACCAGGCCTGCGCATGCATATCGGCTGTTTCCTTCTGCATGGAGGTAAACGGAAAATCAACATTATTCAGTCCACGATCCTGTATTGATGCT
>JAZKEZ010000139.1:10276-15753 GCA_040386675.1 Bacteroidota bacterium
GACACTTGGTTTATATACTCCCCAGCGGTCCATATTCCCTACTCCGTATGCTGGGTTTGTATAACTGGCAGTTGCATCTGCAAAAGGGTGAATTGCATTTCCATTGTACTGCTCTGTCTTATCGTAGTAGAATTTATAAGGATTGAGCTCACCTTTGCGTGAATTCTCGTATGTGAAATACACTTTCCGCAAGGTCAGTTTCCCATTGCTGCCTGCTCCCAGGTTACTGTTCAGTACTCCTTTACACAACTGGTAATCGTACTCAAAATGCACAGTTTTGATCGGAATGGCCTTATCCTTATTCAGTTCACGATCGGTAATTGAATACAATACGATCTTGTCCAGCTTATAGAGTGCTTTATTCCAATTAAACCCTCCATTTTCAGTCATTACGCCATAAGCATCTGAGCGGGGAGTCATATGAAATTCTGCCACGTAGTTCTTACTTTTTATACGCTTCACATACCATACGTCCTTAGACCCGTAGGTATAAGTCCCTTTATCATCGTTTTTATCGGAAGCAAAACCTTCATTGAAGTTAGCTGTACCGGCAGCCTCTGGTGAACGCCACTTGTATCCGTCTGCTTCGCTGCCTCCGTGAACCCTTTTATACTCGAATTTGGTGTAAGTTCCAACATCATCAGTAGTTGGACCGTCTCCAGTCGCATCTGCATAGTCAGGCGATACAACTGCGGTAAGCAACAGGCTCTGCACAGATGCTGGGGTAGTTACTGCCGAGTAATAATTATCCAGTCCGTTTCCATTATTTGCAGCACTGGAATAGGTTACTTTATCTGTTCCAGACACGAAGCTGTTCCCACTACAATTGAAAGTCACCTCACGTTGAATGTAGTTGTATACCGGGATACCGTAGTAGAATTTAAAGCCGTCCTCGCGGATCACTTTTGCTTCGGAAATGTGGTTGGGTTTGCCAAAATAGGTTGTTGCTGCCGGGGCAGGTATAGTTGTTCCGTCGGCAGCTACATCTATACTTGCCACAGGCATGAAACCGGTCTTAGCCCGCTCCGCGTGGGTAAGGACTTGGAAGGGTTGCGGATCATTGGTCCGGCTGACTTTCCTGTTGGTTAATCGCGTTCCATTGATCTGGGCAATTGTCGCATCACGTCCGTATTCAGAGTTCTTAAAAGTACTCATCGGTCTTCCTGTACCGCCCATTTCAAAATTACTGGCACCGAATCCGCTACAGATCTTCAGGTAGTTATCATCAACAGCGGTTATAGTACCCGCCTTTTTGAAATAAGCAGGCCGGTATTGGTTGTCATTCTTCTCACCAGAAAAACCAAATTTCGTATTAGCGATGTGTGCCTCTGTCCAGTTACCGCTATATGAGTTACTGAAGTTATAACCAACATTACCCCCCAGCTTCACCAGTTGAGCTACCCCGAATTCAAGACCAAGGTTACCTCCTTCGCTTTTGGATTCAATTTTTGCATCGTATACCACTCCAACGTCAGATCGATGTAACCGGTAAGCCCCTGAAATACCCTGCCCACTTGCCGAAAAAATATCGTAGGTCTGATTAGTCAGAGGAATTGCTGGTGTTTCCGGACTATAGGTCCCATCTTTTTCTCGATTGAAATCATGGATTGCGTTCACTTCACTTCGACCAAGATGCGAGTACATATATCCGTAAGCAGGCGAAAAAATGCTGGCATCGGGCACCGTGGTTTCCGTATAACTTCCTCCCAAAGCTAGTTCAGCCGTGGTCCAGAAAAATTCAGGTCCAAACGACACATCGAGGTTTGCCGACACCGTCCTGGTCGGCATTTGCTGAGACGGAGTATAGGTCTGGGTACCGATCGGTATCCGGCCCGTTGCTGAATAGGTCCTACCACTGATCCTCTCATCCTTATTGCCCACTTTTTTATACTGATCATTGCTGATGCTGGGACTGATCTTTAAACTCTGGATCCCATAACGGGTGTTGTAATTGGGAATAATATTAAGTCCATAAGAGCGGTTGGTGTATCCTCCCATATTGTCCTCGTCCCGTTTCTGTTTCACCGCGAGACTAAGTGAGGGCATTTCCAATCCTTCCTGGGAATTATGACCGAATCCGACCGATGCCTGTCCTGAGAACTTACCACTTAACACGCCTGAAGCATTTGCAGTAACTCCGGTGTGGGTGCCGAAACCTTTGTAATTATTATAGTACACACCCGCTTTTGCGCCAATGCCGAAGTTCTTAAAGTCTATTTCTATACCAATGGCTTCGATACTGCTGGCTGAGGCACTTAACCCTGCGGTCCAGTTTTTCTTTACTTTAAACTCCTTCTGGATCTTATCATTCGAACCTTCAAAGTCATCGGGGATCCCACGCGTAGTTCGGTTAATAGTGCCTGGATTCAGGCTCCATCCAAGTCCCACCCAGCTTGCTTCCTGTTCCGGCGAAACGGTAGAAGAATAAGCCAGGTTGATCGGATACCCTTCGATATCGAGTAAGGGGATATTGTAATTGAAATCTCCACTGAAAGGATCTACCATATTGGAGGAATCAATCGGGGTAAATCCTGAAAATTCAGGTTGTTCGGGTCCTCCTGTCAACGCCAGGGCGGTAGAGGGAACAAACACCTGGAAACCAAACAGAAGCAATAAAGCCAATGCTTTGATGCGGGTACTGTTCCATGTTTTTTGTGCCTTAGTTGCCATTGTTATCACTTAATTTCGGATTGTCCTTGATCTGTTTGGTTGCTATTTTCAAAATCTGTTCGCTGTCATTCCAGGGAATAATGAACTCCAGCTCGTCCAGTTCACGATAATCTGGTTTCATTCCATATTCCAGCAGATAGGAAAAACAGCTGTCGCTAAGAATACTCTCTTCCCTGAACTGCAGTTGAGGGTAATAGATACTATCGTTGATCCTTAAAACTGGTCGGCCTACGTCTCCGGTGAACCAAGCGTTCCATTGCTGAACCGATTTAGGTATCTTTAGTACTATCTGCAGGCTGTTTTCTTCTGCACTTATCCTCTGTCGAACGGAATCTGCATTCCTTGTTTCCAGTCCGTTAAGCACCTTGCACTCAGGTGAGATCAGTTTCACATATACCTTCTGATGAGAATCAACAAACTCACACGTTTCGAATCCACATTCCGAACACCAGTTGCGGTATTCTTCAATACTCAGTTCTTTCCTGCCACACCCGGACAACACCAGCCCGATAAGCACAAGAACCAAGGGGAGATTGTTCTTACTCATGACAGTTACATCCTTCAAGTACAACATCTATAATTTTGCTACTAGTGTAGGTGGCACATGGGGTTTCCACTTCTACCCTCACTGTATAATACCCTCCGTTCCCGTAGAAATGAGTCTCTTTGATCCTCTCATTAAAAGGACCCGAATTATCTCCGAAAGACCAGTTGTAGTTAAGGAATCCTGCAGGGGAGGCTTCAAAGCGGTATGCACAGTTATTGTCCTGGACAATGATATCCAGTTTATCCACCATATCCTGAAAGCTGTCTTCACCGTATGTGATCCCAATAGCTTTGTCTGCTACGCATTCAGCTTTTTTAGCAATAAGGGCATAGCTTAAAATCCCTCCACCCAATGCTAAAGTGGGATTCGGACAGGTGCTACAGCTTAGGTTGTCTGCAGGCACCCATCGAAGTTCAAAACCTGGCTGGTCCAGTGTGGCATTCAACTCCAGGGTCTCCTGGTCACAGGCCGGAGGATCATATGTTATGTTAATGATCGGTGGAACTGTATTTTTCACATCAATAAAGTTCACATAAATACACCCCAACTCATCGCGTACGATGGCTCTTACCGCATAACTTCCATTTACAGGAGGTGGAGGTACAACAATGCCACCTTCGGTTGCTGTCACATTACCATCAGGCACGCCGGGAATACCTGTAACACTGTAGAACACCTTACTCATATTGGTATTCCCGTAGGCATTCGACAGGTCTCCTTTAATATATACCAGTTGATCCGGAGAATTGCAATACAGCAGTTCAGTATTAAGGTTATTTGGCATTGGCAACTGCGTGATCGTCGAATACAAATGCTGTGTACACCCATTTTTATCCGTAAGTTTTACAGTGAAGACATTTATACCGGTTTTCAATGTTGCAGTTGACTCCTTACAGGTAATACAACCCACACCTGTACCATGACTCCATTCGTATTTTACAATATCGGCTTCGTATTCCGGGTAGGGTAAGGCTTTAAGTTGTATACTGGTAGTCGCCACACAGACTGTTTGTTCTGCCGGTGTTATCGTTCCAAAATCCGGAGTCAGCATCTCAATGTAGTACGAGAACTGCTCATCAGGGCACCCTGGCCGGTATACCTTTACATTTATTTCCGTAGAGTAATCCACGAAAATGACCGGATCAGAAGAGTAGCGGTTGTCATCATTGAAAAGATGCGCAGGTGTCCATTCATAGTACTTTCCTCCACTTGCTCCAAGACTTACATTTGAAGGCTGACACAAATGATCAACCCCCTTTACCTCAACCGGTGTACAGCACACGGAATTCAACTGTTCGATAGTCCGCTGATCTGAATATTTACACCCGTTGGCATCGACCACAGTATATGAAACGGCTCCCGTACAGAATGTTCTCCGGTTGAAATCAGTCGTATTCCCATCTGACCAAGTAATACTATAAGGTTCGGTACCACCCGAAACCCGCACGTTTATCTCCCCATCGCACGATCCCGGGCAATATACTCCCTGGTCAGTGGTATGTCCCTGAAGATTACATGCCACCGCTGGAACAACCACCTGAACTTCGGTATCACAATAGTCACCGGTTACCGGATCTATCGTACGAATGGTCAGGATATAGTTACCCGGACACACGTGTTCAGGATTCTGATTATTCCCGAAAGAAGGTTCTGACCAGTAATACTCAAAACTGCCATATCCACCTGTCGCAGTCACTGAAATGCGCTTGCCACACTCTTGAGGATCCTGTCCTACTTCTGTTACAGAATAATCAACCACAGTCTTGCAGTCTTTAGGAAGCGGCGCCTCGGTACAGGTAAGTTTAATATCGGCACCAAATTTTGGGACACAACCTGCTACAATTTCATGGCTTCCCTGGTAGTTACCAGGTCCTAAATCTGTTCTACTCGCCCCTGAGAATCCGTCTGTCCATTGGTAGGGAGCTGGAGACAGGTAATCGAATCCAACATAGATTGCTCCGTCATTTAATCCTGGTATGGTAGGTGTCGTGTACTGAAATTTTAGCGAATACTCACAATTAGAAGCGGTCGACAATTGTGGTATTGGGAACGCCGGACTGGATAACACCGGTCCTACGATGCCCAGCAGTGTATTGTATATAAGAGAATTGACCGTGGTCGCGCATCCTTCGCAATTGGAAGACGGGCATCTGTTCCCTACAGAAAAGGTAGCGGTAGACACTTTTACATTCAGCCTGTCATAAATGTCCACGGTATAAGTTCCGGGATTCAAATAAGCAATGGGCCCGCGGGCACCGGT
>JAZKEZ010000139.1:15803-17424 GCA_040386675.1 Bacteroidota bacterium
CTAAATTGGTATGGAGCCTTAGGCCCTTTAGCCGTTATTCTTGCCAGTCCGTCTCCTGAATTGATACAACTCGCTGGGGAGGTTAGAACCGCCACATTTAACGAGCAGTAGCAATTGTCTGCTGCGTGAAGATGAGGGTCTGTAGAATGAAAGCATTTCTTATCCTCACTACAGGCCTGTGTTCCCGCGCTGATGTGGGTGGTTATACGTTTTACGATACAGGTGTTATTTGAAAGCTGAGTCACATAAGTCAGCAGATCAATAGGGTTCAGCGGAATACTGTTCAGCAACCCACGATCAACAATAGTGACCGTGTAATCTCCTTCACACAATCCTCCACTGATGTATTCACTATTCTCGCTGTATGCCCCGGTAGTCCATAATGAAACATAGTCACCACTACCCCCGGCTATCTGCAGATTGATCTGACCATCGCAAGCCCCTACGCATGACTCATCACTACTACTCACCGATACCTTTAGGCAATTCCCATCAGGTAGACAACTCTGTGATTTTTTGCTAACCGTCAGTGCCGCTGTCCTTGAACAACCAAGAAGCCCGCTGCTGGTAACTTTCACCTTGTAATCACCCGGAGGGGCATTTGAGATCGTCCGGGTGGTAAGACCTGAAGGGGTTGAGCCGCTAAAGGATTCCCACTGATAAGTATAAGCACCTGGCAAACTCGTATTTACGGTAGCTGAACCATCGGTAGCATCCGGGCAACTTGCCGGATTCGTAGTAAAACCGGTGATCGTAAACGGACACAGGTTACAGTTCGTTCCGTTAGTTTGTATTTGGAATCTGAATTCTTTCGAACAACCCGCTGCGTCAGTAATGGTGAGCCAGTAAGGCGTTGCAGGACACATACCGATCCTTGACGCTCCGGCGATGAGGTTATCTGCCCATCGATACGTATAAGGCGCTGTTCCACCAATTCCTTTTACTGTAATGGCCCCGTTGCACTGTGTCGGGCATTGTGCATAGTTCAGGAGCACTACTTCTGCCTGTATGTCGCAGGCAGACATAATATCCAAAGGACTTCCATAAACGATCTTCCCCACCCAAAGGGAGTCAGATGAGTTGTCGCCTGCTGCCAGGACACCACCGGATAGCAGGGTAAACAGCACAAAAACGGCAAAGGCCTGCAGTCTTAACATGATAAGGTTGATTTAAAAGGGCACGAATTGAAAGGCCGTATAGACCGGCAAATCAAATTTGGCAGACCCTCTGGAAGGGTAAAAGAAAAATTGCTACAGCTACCGCAATGCCTGCGGCCTGTGTTGGTGTTTAAATCAGAAAAAAGCAAGACAATGAGGGTTTCTTGTATGAGGGTTTTACTTAGGTTAGCTTACTATTGCATTGCAATTATCGGGAACATTTTCCATTTTACAGCCTTTTATTTTGATTTTTTTAACATTTGATCTTATCAATGCTCAAAGCTGCCTCAACCGTATATGCCCTGGTACTTACCCTACTAATGGCCTTGCTGTGCAGCAGCCTCATCCTGTTTACCGTGTACGATAAGGTAATATCTTCCGATCTGCTAAGTAAGCAGACCCTCGACGAAAGAGTTGCAATTGCCCTCTTCTATCTTGCTGAAACGGGACCTGACAGTATTGCT
>JAZKEZ010000139.1:17434-22045 GCA_040386675.1 Bacteroidota bacterium
CTCTCAGATGAGTTTTGCCTGGTGAGCGGGCAAAAAAATCAGTGGGGAATATTTACCAGGATAGCTGTAACAGCCAGTACCAGTAAATTTTCAAAGACCAGGTGCTGCCTGCTCGGGGCAAAAACAGATCAACTGGGACCATACTCACTCTACCTCGTAAACTCCCGGCAATCCCTTTACTTAGGCGGCACCGCACTAATAACCGGGCCGATATCCATTGCGGCGGCAGGGCTAAGAGCCGATCTTACGGGAAAAGGATATTCCCGGGAATCGCTGTATGATGGAAAACCGGAGATCAGCGGCGATGAACTCCCCTTTCATTTTTCAGCACTGGTAAGAAGCAATCTCAACTGGATAAAGGGAAAGTTCAGCAACACAGACAGTGTGGTCTCCATCGAAGAGGCTACGAACACATCCATTGGACAATCGTTCAATAAACCGACATTACGTATACAATCTGCCGACAGCATCGTTCTCAGGGAAGGAGAACTCAAAGGAAACATCTTGGTGTATTCTCCGGAAGGGATTTATGTATCCGGGAATATGAAGCTGGAAGACGTTATACTGGTGAGCCCGAAGATAAGTATCGCAGCCGGTTTCAGCGGTAATTGTCAGATACTGAGTTCCAATACCATTTACCTGGCAAAAGGAGCCACATTGCTCTACCCTTCTTCCATTCTCCACATCAACGAATACGACAGTAATGAAGGGGGAACAGCTGTAACACTCGATTCTCTGAGCCGGTTCAATGGCAGCATTCTTATGCTCAATATGCCGAACCTAAGCCGGAGCTCGCTGCTTTCCGTACTTTCCGGGGCCGAGGTCAATGGATTTGTGTACTGCGAAACCCGAATGGACCTTGCCGGAAAAGTTAACGGAGCACTGTACATCCGGCAATTCGTACAGTCCAGCAGTTCATCTTACCGGGAAAACTATCTCACCGACGGCCAGGTTGCCCCAATGAAAAACTGGAAACTATTTGCCGTCCCGAAAACGGATAATCCCGGTGCCGAAATATCCATAGTAAAATGGACCAAATGAAATTGCGCTCCTCATCACTCATCGAAACGATCATCGCCCTGCTGATCATTACCATTGTATTTGCACTCTCCGTAGAAATCTACAATACGCTGGTCATCTCATCTGGCGGTTTGAAACAGGAACGGGCCATGAACCTTGCAGATCAATACATCACTCAGCTGATCAGCAATCCCGGCGGAGCCAGTCCGGGACAAACAACCAGCAAACAAGATGGATTAGTTACCGTTACAACGATCGAATATCTCACGGGAACAACCAGCACCCTGCTTGTTTCAGTCTCCGTGAACGACGAGAAAGGAAAACACCTGGCAAAAAAAACAACACTGATCCACAGATGAAAAAGATCAAAGCCATAACGATGATCGAGCTTCTGCTGGTAATGATACTCAGCTCATTCACGATCGGAGTGGGATATTACATCATTGAATTGTTGAACAAACAATCAGGAACCTTCATTAAAGAGCGCAGACAGCTGCAATTGAACCGCGAACTGAGGTACTTTCTGTACCACGACGTTTCGGAATGCAATTACCTGATTTCTGAAAAAGACTCGGTAGTAAAAATGCTGAACCCGGATACCATCACCTATACTTTCAGCCACAACATGGTGACGAGGACTTCAGGCGGGGTAAGATTTGATTATCCGTTAGAGCTTACCGGGATTACTTTTGACGTTCATCCGGATATGGGAAGACCTGTGCTCAACAGCATTCTGGTTTCCTTTACCAACCGCCTACAATACGAGCTGTTTCTTGAAAAAACATACAGTTCGGAACAGCTGATCAACTACAACTTATCCCATTTCAATGACGCCGTTTCTGAAAAGACTAACCAGTGATATCCGGATAAGCAATACGCTTTCCGACAAATCCAAAGTCAAACTCTACAGCGAACTCCGCATCCTGCTCAACGCCGGACTGGATGTAAAAGCTGCGGTCGAACTACTGATGAACGAGGCCGAAGGAGCCGAGCAGAAACTCCTGAAGAACATCGACCAGCTGCTCATTTCAGGGAAGTCATTGTCGATGGCCATCCGGGCGCAAACCGGATTCAGTAATTACGAGGTATACAGCATCCGGATCGGAGAAGAAACCGGTAATCTTTCTGCTGTGCTTGAGCAACTCGAGATTTTCTACAACCGGAAGGTAAAACTGAAACGACAGCTGGTGAGCGCACTGAGTTATCCCGCATTTGTACTCACCCTTGCCATCGGGGTAGTGTACTTTATGCTGAACAACATCGTACCCATGTTTGCCGACATCTTCAAGCGTTTTGGAGGCGAACTTCCGCCACTTACCAAGGCTCTCCTGAAGCTTTCGCAGTTTACCCGGAGTTACGCCTGGATCGTTTTCCTGGTCATAGCGGCGATCGGAATTTACATTTACCTCAATCGCAACGAAGTGTATATGCGGGCACGGCTGGCAAAGATCCTGCTGGCCACCCCGCTCATCGGAACCACTATACGGAAGATCTACCTGGCCCGGTTCTGCCAGGTGATGTACCTGCTAAGTTCGGCAAAAGTACCGCTTACCGAAGCAATCTCGATGGTTGAACAAATGATCGGATTTTACCCCCTCGAGGTCTCTATGGGCCCCATCCGCAAGCAATTGACCAACGGGGCCGCCCTCCACAAGACGCTCTCCCAGTTCCCGATCTACGAAAAAAGAATGGTGGCGCTGATCAAAGTAGCCGAAGAAGTAAACCAGCTCGACGTCATGTTCAACCAGGTCGCACAGCAATACAACGACGACATCGACCACCAGACCAAAGTGGTGAGCAGCGTGCTGGAACCCATGATGATCGTGATCATCGCCTCGGTTGTAGGGGTGATCCTGGTTGCGATGTACTTACCATTGTTTAAACTCAGTACAACCATAAGCTAACTGAAAATAAGATACAAGTACCACCTTTTAACCCATTAACCATTTAACCCCTTAACCTTTTAACCTTTAGTTCTTAGATTAACTTTACTTTTGCCCCTTAATAAAACACACCAATGCTGAATACACTTACGGCCGTTTCCCCAATCGATGGCCGATACAGAGGAGCAACCGAAGAATTGTCGGCGTACTTTTCAGAAGCTGCCCTGATCAAATACCGCGTATATGTTGAGATCGAATACTTTATCGCGCTCTGCGAACTGCCGCTTCCCCAACTGGTTCATTTCGACAAAAGCCTGTACGGGAAACTCCGTGCCGTGTACGACAACTTTACCCACGAAGACGCGCTCAAAATAAAAGACACCGAGAAAGTCACCAACCACGACGTAAAAGCCGTAGAATACTTCATCAAGGAAAAATTTGATGAGATCGGCGGGATCGCACAGTACAAAGAGTTCATCCACTTCGGACTTACCTCACAAGACATCAACAACACCTCTATCCCGAAATCGCTGCAGGACGCGGTGATCGAGGTCTACCTGCCACTGCTTACCAAGTTGCTGCTCGCACTCAACAACCTGAGCAACGACTGGAAAAACATCCCGCTGCTGGCACGTACACACGGTCAGCCGGCATCTCCAACCATTCTTGGAAAAGAGATCAAGGTATTTGTAGAACGCATCGACCAGCAGCTTGAACAACTTCGCCAGATCAAGTTCTCTGCGAAATTCGGCGGTGCTACCGGTAACTTCAACGCACACCAGGTGGCCTATCCCCAGATCAACTGGGTAGAGTTTGCCAACAACTTTGTGAACGGCGAACTTAAATTGTACCGCTCGCAAACCACCACACAGATCGAACATTACGATCACATTGCCGCACTTTTTGATGTACTGAAGCGTATCAACAACATCCTGATCGACCTCGACCGCGACATCTGGACGTACGTGTCAATGGATTATTTCAAGCAGCGCATCAAGGAAGGCGAAGTCGGATCTTCAGCCATGCCGCACAAAGTGAACCCGATAGACTTCGAAAATTCTGAAGGGAATCTTGGGATGGCCAACGCGATCTTCGAACACCTTTCGGCAAAACTCCCGATCTCAAGACTGCAACGCGACCTTACAGACAGTACCGTACTCAGGAACGTTGGTGTTCCCATCGGCCACACCATTATCGGGATCAAATCGACCCTGCGCGGATTGGGTAAACTGATCATCAACGAAGAAGCGATTGCCCGCGACCTGGAGAACAACTGGGCCGTAGTTGCCGAGGCACTTCAAACCATTCTTCGCCGCGAAGGCTATCCAAAACCTTACGAGGCACTGAAAGACCTCACCCGTGTAAACGAGAAGATCACCCGCGAAACCATTGCCCGCTTTGTCGATACCTTAAAAGTAAGCGACCAGGTAAAAGAAGAAATGAAAGCCGTAAGTCCTTCTAACTACACCGGAATAAACCTGGTATAATCCATACGATGCGAAAACTACTGATCATCCTTTCTTTCCTGAAACCGTATAAAACAGAGGTGTTTGTAAGCATGCTCTTTTTTATCCTGACCTCAGTATTTTCGCTGTTTTCATTTACCTCGGTAATCCCCTTCCTCAATATCCTGTTCAAGGAAGGCGCCATCGTTTTACCCGAACAGGCACCGGAACTTACCTTCGGTACGTTGCTGGAATGGGTAAAT
>JAZKEZ010000140.1:0-3861 GCA_040386675.1 Bacteroidota bacterium
GAAGCCATGAAAAGCGACTGGGTACAGCAATTCCATCCGTATGCACTGGATGTGAACAGTAAATTTGAAACGGCACCGGGAATGAAGAATATAGAGTGGTTGTCGAAGTTTATTGACCAGATCAGGAATTGAATTTTGGTCATACCGTAGTCATACATGGTCAAACATTGTCACTCATTGTCATTCAATGATATGACTTCCAAATGACAATGTATGACTATCGAATGACCATGTATGACTTTTAAATGACAATATATGACTGCTAATTAATTGTACGACAATTAATTAGTTAATACAAATACCATCATTTGCACATCGCAAGAAAAAATACAACTATGAGTCACCAGGTTGATGAACGCGGGTATTACGGAGAATTCGGCGGAGCTTTTATTCCCGAACTGCTGTATCCCAATGTAGAGGAACTGCGCACCCAGTATCTGAGCATCATTGCAGAACCTTCGTTCAAAGAGGAAATGAATGCCTTGCTGAAAGATTACGTTGGCCGGCCTTCGCCGCTGTATTTTGCCAAGCGACTGTCTGAGAAATACGGCACTAAAGTGTTTCTGAAACGCGAAGACCTCAATCACACCGGTGCGCACAAGATCAACAATACGATCGGGCAGATCCTGCTGGCTAAACGACTGGGGAAAACCCGGATCATTGCCGAGACAGGTGCCGGACAGCATGGCGTGGCCACAGCAACCGTTTGTGCCCTGATGGGCATGCAGTGCCTGGTATACATGGGAGAGATCGACATCAAACGACAGGCTCCCAACGTTGCACGGATGAAAATGCTCGGAGCTACCGTGATCCCTGCCACTTCGGGAAGCAAAACGCTGAAAGATGCGACCAACGAGGCCATCCGCGACTGGATCAACAATCCTGAAGATACGTTTTACATTATCGGCTCTGTAGTCGGCCCGCACCCGTATCCTGATATGGTGGCGCGATTCCAGGCCATCATCAGTGAAGAGACCAAAAAGCAACTCAAAGAGCAAACCGGTTCAGAACTTCCCGATTACGTACTGGCCTGTGTGGGCGGAGGAAGCAATGCCGCCGGTGCATTCTACCATTTCCTGGACGACGCGACAGTAAAACTCATCGCTGTTGAAGCCGCCGGTCATGGGGTTCATACCGACAAATCTGCAGCAACCAGCGCACTGGGCAGCGTGGGAATCATTCACGGCAGCAAAACCCTGCTCATGCAGTCGGAAGACGGCCAGATCACCGAGCCGCACAGTATTTCTGCGGGATTGGATTATCCGGGAGTTGGTCCGGCACACGCACACTGGGGAACCAGCGGCAGGGCACAATACGTAAGCGCAACCGACGACGAGGCACTCGAAGCCGCGTTGGAACTTACCCGCCTTGAAGGCATTATCCCGGCCCTCGAGTCGTCGCACGCATTGGCTTACCTGAACAATCTCGGTGCAAAAGCCGATGAAGTGGTGGTGATCTGCCTGTCGGGCCGCGGCGACAAAGACATGGGCACTTACATGAAGCACTTCGGTTATGCGGAGGATTGAGATCAAAGAAAAAAACCAGCAAAGCTGGCGTAAAGTGATACTGATAGGATTCGCGGTATATTCCGGTGGCGTGCTTATCAACGTTTACCTTTTCGGCAACAGTTGGGGCAAAGGCATGGTAAGCGCAATCGGGGTGATGGTTTTCGGACTGGCCATGGGCTGGATGAACATTCGCCGTGCCGCGAGGCTGAAGCACTATTTTGTGGAGTGGGATGAGCAAACCCTGAAATACAACTGCGGCAAGGGTGAGCGGATCATTCCGCTCGAATCTGTAAAAGGACTCAGCATTCACCTCGACGACATAGTACTGAATACCACATCAGGAAAAGAAAAACTTGAGATCGGCGAGTTCACCGAATACGAGGACCGCCTGGCGATAAAGAAATTTTTACAGCAATTACCACAGCTTCAATGAGCAGACTGAATCAACTTTTTGAGAATAAGAAAAATATATTGTCGGTGTATTTCACTTCCGGGTATCCGAAACTGGATTCTACTGCAGGAGTGATCCGCAGCCTGGTAAAAAACGGGGTAGACCTGATCGAAGTGGGCTTCCCGTTTTCAGACCCGTTGGCCGATGGTCCGGTGATCCAGCAAAGCAGTGTAGTTGCACTTCAGAATGGCATATCTACCAAGGTGATCCTTGATCAGCTGAAAGACATTCGCAGGGAAACCGAAGTTCCACTGATTGCGATGGGCTACCTGAACCCGATCATGCAATACGGCGTTGAAAATTTCCTGAGAGACATTGCCGCCATTGGATTTGACGGTGTGATCCTTCCTGATCTCCCGATCGACGTGTACCAGCAGGAATACGCGGCAATGTTCGAGAAATACGGACTGAAAATGATTTTCCTGATCACTCCGCAAACCTCCGACGAGCGCATCCGGATGATCGATTCTATCTCAGACGGTTTCATCTACATGGTTTCATCTGCCAGCACTACCGGTGCAAAAGAAGCCGTTGCCGACGACCAGGAACGTTACTTCAAGCGCATTGCTGCCATGAACCTCAAGACCCCGCTGCTCATCGGTTTCGGGATCAGCAACAAAGCCACGTTTTCAAAAGCCTGCGAATATGCTAGCGGAGCGATTGTGGGGAGTGCGTATATCAAGGCGATTGGGCAGAATGAGGTGGAGGCAGCTACTGAGGCATTTGTTCAGGAATTGAGGTAGGTCTCTCGCTACGCTCGAGATCACGTTCTTCGAACACAGCAAAAATGTCATCTCGAGCTTAGCAATAATATTATCTCTAGCGCAGCTGTCATCTCTATTGCAGCTGTCATCTCGAGCGAAGCGAGAGACCTCACCTTTTGCCCGTTAGTATACCACTTACCCTTTTCCTCACTTTCCCTAAATTCTCCTGTATCGCCGTAATATCAATCTCATCGGGGCGAATGGCCGTAGCCATGGTCTCTGTTGGGTTTTGCTCCGGATAAAGCAGTACAAAGCTGTTTTGGCGGAAGAAGCGGTACAGCAACTGCGACATGGTGTCCATGTACGACAGGTACGATAAGGTTCCGCGGCGGGCGGTAACGGCAATGATCAGGTCTTCTTTGGTAAGCAGCGTAGAGAGTTTTGAGTAGTCGTTCCACGAATCGATGGTGGTGTGGGCCACGATCTGCTGCGATTCTTCGGCAAGTAACTCGCTGATCTTCTCAAATCCGGCCATCGGACCGTAAAAATTGATCCGGGCATTGAACTGGTGCGCCAGCAGATCGGTTTTACGTACCCAAAGGGCGAATCCCGGTTCATATTCCGCGTTGGTGGAATACAATACCACAATGCGTTTAAAAGTGCTTACGGGGTGTATCAACCGGCTGATCCATACGGTTTTCTCCGTGTAATTCAACAGCATTTCGAGGTCGGTACCGAAGAGACGCTCGGTAAGGTGAACTTTCTCCTGCCACGGAATCACCACTTCGGTAATGTTCTCTTCCTGGACGCTATGGATGATCCCGGTGCTTTTGTTGATGTCGGTACGGGTAACCGGAACAATGTACTGGTGCAGTTCGTTTCCGTGCTGGATCACTTTGTCCATCAGGTGGTCGCTCAATCCGCGGTCTTCTTCACCCTGATCACCCGATTCGATGACCTGTAAGGCATAAAGCGGCGTTTTGCTTCCGGGTCTTTTCAGGCTAAATGCAAAGTCGACCAGGTATTCCAGTCCAAGGTAGTTTTCGATGGGCAGCAGGATCCGTTCCAGCAGGTCGCTGCGTGTCGGTGTGATCTCTGCCTGGCTGATCACCAGTTTCTTTCCGGCCACTTCGGTTACCAAAGATGCCACCAGGCAGGTAATCAGGATCAGTACGATCGTTCCGTTCAGCACATATCC
>JAZKEZ010000141.1:0-1871 GCA_040386675.1 Bacteroidota bacterium
CCCGAAAGACAAACTGAAAGTAGATGCGCCTGAAAATGCGCCAGACCTTACCATAACCTTTGTGATCGACGTTTCGGGAGTTCCGTTAAGCATCAGACAATCCATCCGTCACAAAGAGATCGACCCATCGATCGGTGAGATTTACCAGCCGCTTACCGTCGCCCCACCGGTGGTTTTTGAGATCCCGAAACGCACCATGATGCTGGTGAACAAACAAGACCGCCAACTCAAATTTGCCGTAAAAGGACTGACCGACAGCACCGAAGTCACCGTGAGGCTGATTGCTCCTGCCGGCCTGAAAACCAGCTGGACCGAGCAACGCATCAAGTTTGGGAAAAGCGGTGAAGTAAAAGCACTGGAAGTTACCCTGAGTGAGAAAGGAAGATTTGAATCCGGCGAACTTCGCTTCGAAGTAGTTACCTCAACCGGCACATACAGTTTCGGACAAAGTCAGGTGAAATACGAGCACATCCGCACCCAGACCTGGTTTCCGGCGGCCAATTTAAAGATCAGGGCACTGGAAGTCAGCGGCAACACCGGGACCATCGGTTACATTCCAGGTCCGGGTGATGAAGTGGCAGAGTGCCTTCAGGAAATTGGTTTTACCGTGAAAAAACTCAGTGACCAGGAACTTCAGAACGCCGACCTGGGGGGGTACAAAGCCATTATCTGCGGCATTCGTACTTATAATACTAATGACCGCATGGCGCTATTGCAACCTGCGCTGAACCGCTACATCGAAAACGGCGGCACCTACATCGTTCAGTACCAGACCAACAATTTTATCGGCGGAACAAAATCGGGCATTGCACCGGTAAAACTTACCCTTGGCAGAGAGCGGGTTACGCGCGAGGAGGCCACGGTGAAGATCCTTGATCCTGCGCAGCCTTTGTTTACCACTCCTAATGCCATCGGCGAACGCGACTTCCAGTCGTGGGTGCAGGAACGCGGACTGTATTTCGCCAGCGAGTGGGATGCCTCACTGAAGCCGGTGTTCGAAATGAATGATCCCGGCGAGAAAGTACAGCAGGGAAGTACATTGATCGGGCGTTATGGACAGGGAGAATACATCTATTCCGGTTTGTCGTTTTTCAGGCAGCTGCCGGCGGGAGTGCCCGGGGCGTACAGGTTACTGGTGAATATGATCAATTTGAAGTAGGCTTTTTAGTTAACCGCAAAGGGCGCGAAGGTTTTGCGCAAAGCGCACAAAGGAGGTTCCACATTTTTTTCGCAGCACATTTTTTTAACTTTAGTCCTTATGAAATCCCTCCATGTGTATATCGCGCTGCTGGTCCTGGTGATCGCAGCCGCCTGTAAGAAAGAAGAAGCCCAACCGGTGAATACTCCAGCTCCTGTGGCGCGGAAATACCCGGTGGTATACGGGTTTTCGTATGCCGGAGAATTAAGCCCCATCACCCAATACCGCAACGGCATACAGATCGATGCTCCCGAACATCCGACAGCTACGAGTCCGTTGTTGACCACCGTGGAAGCGGAAACCGATGCTGAACCTAAATACACCGATGTGACCATTACCCTGCTTGATGCAAAAATGGCCGCCATCAGCAATCCTACTTTAAGGATCATCGACACTGTTGAATACACCGCTACAGACACTTCTTTTTACACCGGAACTTATTACCTGAAAACCAATGCTGAAGGCGGCTACAGCACCGTATGGCTGGCAGTGGCCAAAGATAAGGTTGTTGAGCGCTACAACTTTTACCGCGGCGACCTGAAAGGCCTCAGTGCCGGAGAGTTTGCCAATAATGTGGGACGAAAGGACGATACGGTTTCGGTACGGACGTATCGGTGTAACTTTATCGTTAGGAAGTAACGCGGCACGTTATAGGGGCTTCGCTTAGTCGGAG
>JAZKEZ010000142.1:0-12683 GCA_040386675.1 Bacteroidota bacterium
ATAGCTAACTCCCGGTAATAGAAGGACTTTTGAAACCAGTAAAAGCCTTCTGCACAGCCCAATTTTGGTGTTTGGTTTGGGAGTGCAGATCGAAACCCTCAAGGCCTGCCTCGGGGGTTTTTTTATTCCCGGCGGAGGTAAGTGATCCGCGTTTCACGGGTAAAATACCTGATCCCGTTGCTGGTTACCTTTTTGTTTACAAGGATCATTTTATTCTCCGGTAAGGTGAAGGTGTATTTGTCGGCACCGGTTTCCTGCGGATTCATATCATAAATGGTAAGGTTTGCTCCATTTACAGTATACAAGCGGTCATCGGTAAGTTTACCGCTGGAGTAATAATAGGCTTTGTTCTGGTAAAAGCGCAGTTCCTGGAATCCCACCGGACTAACGGTCGAATCAACGGTTGAAGAAGTATCGTTAGATACTACACGTAGTACCTCGCTCCATCTGCCATCTACAGCTGTAGCCGGGATCTCATCTGATGCGGATACGAACGGTTCGTCTTTTTTACACGCTGCAAGAGCAATCGAAAGGGCACAAATGGCCGAAAGCGTTTTCAGGATATTCATGATAGGATCAGATTTTTGAAACACAAATGGATTTAAAATCACCGTTGCGGATGTTGATGGTGTCTTTTTTAACCGGGTTGATCAGTCTTCCCGAAAAAGTTCCGCTGCAGGCATACGATGACTGGTCGAATGAGGTCAGCGTAATTCCCACGGTATCGGCAAGGTATCCCGACGACTGGTAGTTCGGGTTGTAATACCTCATTTTCCCGGTCCTGGAAAGTGATGAGGGAGAATAAAATCCGGGAGTCGGTACCGAATCGTTGTTGAGGTCGGTGAGGGTAAGTACCAGGATATTCCCGCTTTCCTCGATGATACGGATGTCGAGACGGGTAGCGCGCTGTTGGGTCTGGTAGGTAGAGTCGTAAGTGAAAAAAGTATTGTCGAGTGTATCGATCTTGGCTCCGGTACTGTTTTTACTGAAAGAAGCCTTTCCATTGCAAACGGTGTAAACCGGCTGTGTAACCTTCTCGGGTTCTTTGGTACAGGAAGCGATTATAGATGCCGCCAGCAATACAGTTAAAAAATAGTTCGATCTCATAATGAGGCATAAAGATGCAGATATTATGGCAATTCTCTATGTTACCGGTTCCCGAATTGAGCAACCGGCCCCTGACCAACGGGACAGATTGGTCGGGAATCCGTACTTTTTTGTCGGATAAGTGAAGATTTTCAGCATATTGCCTCCTTATCTTTGTATCCCTCAACCCAAGACGCGTTACCATGAGAAATTTTTTATTGGTCATTTTGAGCCTCGCTGCTTTCATCCCGGGCAGGGCGCAGCTCATCGACTCGATTTCAGGCCGCGAATACCGGCTTACCGAATCATCAAGGCTTGCCGAAGACGATTCTGAAATTCACGACCTCGCCGAAATCATGCCTTCTTTTCCCGGCGGACAGGATTCGCTGATCAAGTTCCTGATGGCTTCCATCCATTATCCGCAAGACGCTATGAACGCCGGAATCCACGGAACCGTTACGGTTAAATTCGTAGTAAAAAATAATGGCTCGATTTCGGAAGTGGCGTTGGGAAGAAGTGTGTACGCACAGCTGGATGAAGAAGCATTGCGTGTCGTGAAATCGATGCCGGCATGGATCCCCGGTTCCATTCGTGATCAGAAAGTAAATGTGCGCAAGGAGATCCCGATCCAGTTTATGCTATTGGGTGCCGATGTGGAAGGCGAACTCACTCCCGAACTGAAAAGCACCAAATCACTGCAATCGTTCGGAAAAGGGAAAACATTAATGGAGGAAGGGAATTATGCCCGCGCCGAATACTTTTTCACCGATGCACTGACCATGCTTCCAAGTGTGGACACCTACATCAACCGCGGCCTCTGCCGACTGGCACAATCCAATGAAAAAGGCTACTGCGCCGATCTGCTTAATGCATCCATCATGGGCGACCGCGAAAGCGAGGCGACTTTTGCAAGCAAGTGTACGCAGTATCCAAAGGACAAACTGCGCGAAGAAAGCTCGGGAGTTCAGCAGCAGCCGTCGTTTCCCGGCGGACCAGATGCCTTCCTGGAATACCTTACCACGAATAAAAGGTACCCGGAAGCCGCCCGTGTTAATGGTAAATCAGGTACAGTTACAGTTTCTTACACCGTTTCCCCAAAAGGAAAGATCCAGGAAGTGAAAATAGAGCAGGGCATATGCCCCGAGCTCGACCAGGAGGCACTGCGCCTCGTATCCTCAATGCCCGACTGGACCCCGGGGAAAATGAACGGGAAGTTTGTGGGGGTGAGGTTCAATTTGCCGGTGAAGTTTGACTAACCTCCGTACCCCTCAATCAACAACGACAAAATATCAGTTGCTGCTTTAGAGATCTTCGTTCCCGGTCCGAAAACACCGACAACACCCGCTTCGTACAGGAAATCGTAATCCTGCTGCGGGATCACACCGCCGGCAACCACCAGGATGTCTTCACGGCCGTGGTTTTTCAGTTCCTCGATCACTTGTGGCACCAGTGTTTTATGTCCGGCGGCAAGCGATGAAACACCAAGTATGTGAACGTCGTTCTCAACGGCCTGGCGTGCAGCTTCCTGCGGAGTCTGGAACAACGGACCGATATCCACATCGAATCCAATATCAGCAAAAGAAGTAGCGATTACCTTGGCACCGCGGTCGTGACCGTCCTGTCCCATTTTGGCTACCATGATCCTTGGCCGGCGACCGGCAAGCGTGGCAAACTGGTCGGAGAGTTGTTTTGCAGATTCGAAATCCTTGTCGTTCATGGCTTCTGAAGAATATACGCCCGAAATGGAGCGGATCGTGGCTTTGTAACGGCCGTATACCACTTCCAGCGCTGTAGAGATCTCGCCAAGCGTGGCGCGATGACGTGCAGCTTTCACACTCAGGTCGAGCAGGTTGCCCGTTCCGTTTTTCGCAGCATCGGTAAGTGCGGTAAGCGCTTCCTGCACCGCTTTTTCGTCGCGTGAGGCTTTGAGTTTCTCCAGTCGCTCGATCTGGCTTTTGCGCACTTTCGTGTTGTCAACCTCAAGGATCTCAATCCTCGAAGCTTCATCCACCTGGTAGCGGTTCACACCAACTATAATGTCTTTTCCGCTGTCTATACGGGCTTGTTTCCGGGCGGCAGCTTCTTCAATCCTCATTTTCGGAAGACCGGTTTCTATGGCCTTGGCCATTCCACCGAGTTTTTCAACCTCCTCGATCAGTGCCCAGGCCTTGTTTACCAGTTCGGCGGTGAGCGATTCCACATAATAAGAACCTCCCCACGGATCGATCACCTTGGTAATATTGGTCTCTTCCTGCAGGTAGATCTGTGTATTCCTGGCAATCCGTGCACTGAAATCGGTCGGTAACGCAATGGCTTCATCGAGTGCATTGGTGTGCAGCGACTGCGTTCCGCCAAATGCAGCGGCAAGTGCCTCTACACAGGTACGCGCCACGTTGTTGAACGGATCCTGTTCGGTAAGGCTCCATCCGCTGGTCTGGCAATGGGTACGCAGCGCCAACGATTTCGAGTTTTTCGGGTTGAACTGCTGAACGATCTTGCTCCACAGCAATCGCCCGGCACGCATCTTCGCAATTTCCATGAAATGATTCATGCCGATGGCCCAGAAAAAAGAAAGCCTCGGGGCAAAATGGTCAATATCGAGACCGGCGGCAATACCGGTACGCAGGTATTCCAGTCCGTCGGCAAGCGTATAAGCAAGTTCAATATCTGCGGTCGCACCGGCTTCCTGCATGTGGTAACCGGAGATACTGATGCTGTTGAATTTAGGCATGAACTTCGACGTATATCCGAAGATATCGGCAATGATCCGCATCGAAGAAAGAGGAGGGTAGATGTACGTGTTCCGCACCATGAATTCCTTCAGGATGTCGTTCTGGATGGTACCGGCCAGCAATTCAGGTTTCACGCCCTGTTCTTCGGCGGCAACAATGTAGAATGACATGATTGGCAGCACGGCTCCGTTCATGGTCATCGACACCGACATTTCATCGAGCGGGATCTGGTCGAACAGGATCTTCATATCTTCCACGCTGTCTATCGCAACGCCGGCTTTGCCCACGTCGCCGACAACTCTCGGGTGATCGCTGTCGTAACCGCGGTGAGTGGCCAGGTCGAAAGCTACCGACAGTCCTTTTTGTCCGGCGGCAAGGTTTCTCCTATAGAAGGCGTTACTTTCCTCCGCAGTACTGAATCCGGCATACTGACGGATGGTCCACGGACGTACGGCGTACATCGAAGCGTATGGACCTCTCAGGTAAGGTGCCTCTCCGGCCCCGAAACCGAGGTGTTCGGCATCTGCCAGATCAGCAGGTGTATAGTTGTTTTTCAGCGCGATCTGTTCAGCGGTCACAAAGGTGGTCTCGCTGTTCTGTTCAGTCGGTTGTTGGTCTGCAAGCAGCGAAACCTGGT
Source organism: Bacteroidota bacterium (assembly GCA_040386675.1). Classification (GTDB taxonomy): domain Bacteria; phylum Bacteroidota; class Bacteroidia; order Flavobacteriales_D; family Luteibaculaceae; genus DASUEB01. The sequence continues at coordinate 4,456 of JAZKEZ010000142.1, forward strand.
CAAACTTCTTTCTCATGCTTCCTGGTTCAAACGTTCGTTTTCGGTTACTTCAGCCAGTCGGAAGGGTGTGATGGCCAGCGCAGATGCCGGCGATTGATCGCTAATCGGCTTCCATTCGCCTTTTTTGGTTTCGCCTTTATTCGGGAATTTGTTCACTCCAAGAATCACCAGCTTGCCGCTGTTGTATTGTTCTTTCAGTTCCGCAGCCGATTTCTCAATCTCCGTCTTCCATTTCCCACTCTCCACAGCTTTGATAAATCCGCCGTGCGATTCAATGTCGAGGAAAAACTTCCAGGCCTGCTCGCATAGCTGGTACTGTATGTTATCGAAAGCATAACTTCCGGCGGTCACATTATCCACTTTCCCAAGGAAACTTTCCTCGAGCAAGAGGTTGTTGATGTTTCGGGCAATACGGTCGCTAAACGCCGTGTTTTCCGCGTATTCGCTGTCGTAAGGCAACACGGTATGCGCATCGCTGCCGGATATGATCGCTGCCATGGAGGCAGTAGTATATCTTAATAAGTTGTTGTTGCTGTCGTAAATGCTGCTGCCTATCGTTGAGGTACAGGTAGAAACGAAACACTCAACTCCGCTGATGCTGTATTGACTGAGCACACGGCTCCACAACCATTTAAAGCTCCGGGTTTTTACACACTCCGGAAGGAAATTGGTTCCGAAGCTGAAGTGAAATTCCATTTTAGATGCCAGTCTGGCCACGTCAAGACCCGCTTCAGACGCCCAGTTCAGGTACTCATTTCCCTGTGCCAGTGCAAAGGCGATCTGTTGCGACAAGGTTCCGCCCGCATTGGCCACAATACTTGCATTGATGCAGATGGCCTTCATCGACGGAAGTTCCCGGTCAAGAAGATCAACATGGTGTTTCAGGGCAATCATTTCGTCTGATTGTCCAGCAGCCCAGGCGCCATGTTCCGCAAGATATTGGAACGGCGAAACCGAGATCGAACCCAGTTGCCTGGAAGGATCGATACCCAGTTTTTTCAAGCGACCGGAGAATGCAGTAACAAGGGAAACCGGTTTTGGCGAAAGGAAACTGATCCACAGGTATTCGGTCATTACGCCTTCCAGCGCGATGTCGAGGTTGGCAGCATCAGGCTCGTTGGTAAACAGCAAGCCGTTTACTCCGCCTTCCAGTGCATTGCCAATGGTGGTGGACAGCGCTTTTCCGTCTGTTCCGCGGAGCATCTGGTAGTTATAGAATTCAGTTCCTGCCGGTCGGGTCATCATTTCCCTGATGTTCCGCGACAATACTTCGACGTCTGCGTTCAGGTATTCCTGTTGATAAGGAAGTATGTCAAATCCTTCATTGGTATGCCAGGTGAGCGATTCTGCCGCACCGGGTTTCTTCAGTTCAGATTCAACCAGGCGCTCCCAGTCAGCCGACGAGGAACGAAACATGGAAAAAAGGTTGTTCAAATCAATACGTTTTTTCTGGTGCGCTAAGGTAATGTAATCGCAACTTTCCGCAAAGATTCCCTTTTGTAGGAGCTTTCTGTATTTTATCGAAAATATTTGTCAGGTTAACGGCTTTTACTGTAAACTTGTTTCCCCCATCGTATGTGCTATGCTCTCTGAATACAGATTTGTGAAATTTATACTCCTGTTTTTTTTCCCGTTAGGACTCTTTGCAGGTGGATTTGATGTCAATCTACAGGGAATTCGCCAGCAGGGTATGGGTCACACCGGTACCGGTCTGCTCCAGGGGGCTAGCAACCTGTTCTTCAATCCCGGTTCGGCCACTTTTCTGAAAGGGAAATTCCAATTCCAGGGTGGCGTGAATGTAAGTGCTTTTAATGCAGTGTATTACGATCCGATCAGTGGTATTACTGCGCGGACAAAAGATCGTTACCTGGTACCGTTTACCTTATATGCCAATGTTCGTTTATACAAAGGACTAACCTTAGGAATGGCGGTATACGATCCTTACGGTACTGATATTTACTGGGACGACAACTGGAAGGGAAGATTCCTGGTTCAGGATGTTTCGGTAAAAACCACCCATTATCAGCCTACACTTTCGCTGGCTTTGGGCAAGAAGGTGGGTATCGGACTGGGTTTCATTTATTCTACCGGAAGCGCGGGATTCTCAAGGGATATACCCGTAACCTCTGCCGAAGGTGCCCGTTCCTATATCAATTGCAGCGGAAGTACCTCAGCAACCGGTGTCAATGCCGGGATCTTCTACAAACCCACCGAAAAATGGAACTTCGGGATCTCCTACCGATCCGGGATGAAGTATAAACTCGACAATGGAGATGTGGACATTATTGTTCCCGAAACCTTCCGCTCGCTGTTTCCTTCCAACCTGAAATTTGCAACCACCGTTCCCGTTCCGGATGTAGTGAACTTTGGTGTTTCTGCCAGGTTCTCCAAGCGTTTTGTAATGGCGGCAGACGTCAATTACCAGACCTGGAGTGTGTACCGCCGCCTCAACATCGACTTCAACAATGAAAACGGGGTGATCAGTGACATTTCTCAGATCCACGAATGCCGCAACACGACCTCGGTGCGTATCGGGGCGCAGTATACACAAAGCTGCTGCCTTACGTTTCGTGCAGGTGTAGCGTATGAGCAATCACCCGTAAACCGTAATTTCTACTTTCCCGATTCTCCGGATTCAGACCGTTTTACTTTTCACGGCGGATTTACCTATGATTTCGACGATCACTGGAGCATCGACCTGGCCGCGCAACTGATCGAAGGCCGGCAGATCGAAGGGAATTATAGTCCCATAGATTTCAGGGGCTTATACAAAACCCGCACAATTGTGGGCTCCGGGGGGATTACCTATACTTTCTAAACCCATTGGAATGTTAGTCAGACTACGTCATATACTGCCAGTTTTTATACTCGCCTGTTTCTTACCGGGATGCGAACCTGAAATCAAACAAAAATTATCCGGACAGCCTTTTTTCGAAGGGGAAACCAATCTCGACCGCTTTGTAGTGGTTGGAGGCGAATACCTTTCCGGGTTTACAGATCGTGACCTGTTTCTTTCGGGACAGAAATCATCCATCGGTTCCATTCTTTCCGACCGTTTCCGGAAAGTAGGCGGAGGAAATTTCAGGCAGGCTCTTATGTTTGATGAAAGAGGGCTTGGTCACCGCCTCAAACTTGAACGCGTAGCCGATTGCGAAGGCAATGAGGATGTGCAGATACAGCCTTACGGCGGAACGCCTGATCCCAGGAATCACCAGCGCATCGGTTCAAACGGTCCGTTTTCGGATTATGCCGTGCCTTACGCCCGTGCCATCGACCTCAACAATACTTCTTATTCGGGACTCAATACCTATTTCGACCGGATGTCGTCGCGGAATTCGTCGAGCATTATGGACGACGTACAGCTGGCAGATCCTACCTTTTTTGTGATGTGGGCCGGCGACCGCGATGTGCTCGGCTATGCGCTGAATGGCGGAGCGGCCGGTTTAGGTGTGCCATCTATTTCTGGTGCTACAAGTTTCAGAAATGCAATGCAGACTGCCCTGCAAAAACTTACAGCCCGCGGCGCCAAAGGAGTTATGGTAAACATTCCGTCACTAGAATCGCTGCCTTTCTTTACTACCATTCCCTACGATGCCATTGTGGTTACACAGGAGGAAGCAGAGCGGCTCAACCTGTTGTACCTCACCAGTCCGAATGTTCGTTTTAAGGAAGGCAAAAATCCTTTTGTGATCCGCGAAGGCCTCACCACACGGTTCATGACTCCAAACGAATACGTGTGCCTCACCGTAGATCCGGATTCAGTAAAATGCGGTGGATTAGGGTCTTCAACCCCGCTGTCGGATCAGTACGTGCTTACCGAAGCAGAAATCTCGGAATCTCGCGCGGCCATCAGCCAGTTTAACGGCATCATTGCAGAACTCGCCGCCAGTTACCAGCTTCCGTTATTTGATGCAAATGCCTATTTCAGTAAAGTAAACCGGATTGGCATCAATATAGACGGTATCGATTACAACACCAATTTCATCACTGGCGGATTCATTTCACTCGATGGCTCACACCTTACGCCAAGGGGAAATGCAATCATCGCCAACGAGATCATCAAACTCATCAACGACCGGTTCAGGGCTAAAATTCCGCTGACGGATATCAATAGCTATCCTACGGTGCAGATTCCGTGAGGATTGGGTAATGGGAAAATGGGGAAATCTGAGAATTTGGAAATGTGAGAGTGTGGAAATGAGGTGAGTTCCGGATTGTAAAAAGGTTATTCAGTTATAGAGAACTCCAGAGACTGAGCCTGTCGAACTCTGGAGACTGAGCTGTCGAAGTCTGGTGCCTGAGCTTGTCAAAGTCTGGTGCCTGAGCTTGTCGAAGGCACGTGATTTCGACAAGCTCAATCACCGGTTTCTCCGCAGATTTGGTAAAACAAATCAACAAATCAACAAATCAACAAATTCCCTAATTCCCCAAACTATCCTTCTCCCCAAACAAATCCCGTAATGTCTTCGGGATCCAGGTGCTTTCTTCAGGTTTTTTGCGCTGTTCTTCAACGATAAGGAAGATCTCCTCATTTTGTTTTTTCATGAAATAACGTTCCCTGGCGTACTTTTCCATGGTTTTGGGATCGCTGCTTAACTCCTTGTAATTGGTTCTTACTTCCAGGATCTTCTCAGAATAATAGGTCTTTTCATCCTTCAGTTTTTGCAACTGACGTTGAGATTCCATCTGCGAAAAGATGTTGTTGCTGTCAAAAAACGAGATCCAGATCAGCAGCAATACCGGGGCAATGAAATACCTGCTGGTAACCAAACCAATAAATCTCTTTTTCATAATGCAGCTTTGTACAAAGATATTTTGACCGTTGCCACGCACACGTATCATTCGCCCGAATTATCAACAAACAAATTTTATATTTGAAAACATCTCAGGACTTTATGCGGAAACTATTACCGGTACTCATTTTCTCTCTTTTGTCGGCACTTACTTTTGCTCAAACCGGAAAAAGCCCTGCACAAAAAGAGTTGATCAGTAAGTCGGACCGGCAATATGACGAGGTTAAAGAGCGGATTGAAAACTACATTGCCTACCAGCGGGTGGTTGGAGATACCATGAACGCTGATTCGGTACGCAAGTATTTTCCAATCATGGAACGACTGGCCACCGACAGTATTAAAATGGTGGAGTACGACCTGTTCAAGGGGTGGTTCCTGGTAAAATACAATCTGTTACAGAGTTTCGAGCACATCAGGAATGCCATAAAGAAGGCGCGTTCGAGCGACAACGACGAGATGATCGGTCAGTGTTATCTCACCGCAGGAATGCTTTGCGAAAGCGAACTGGATTTGGTGCCTGCACTACAGTATTACCTCGCTGCCTCCAATTACTTTAAACTCAGCAATGACCAGCTCAACCTGGCCGCCTGTTATTCACGTATCGCAGCGCTGATGACGGTTTACCTCCAGTACGACCGTGCATTGGAGTATTCGGTAACGGCGGCCAAAGTATTTTACCGATTTGGTGATTATTTCCAGTACGGACAGGCCATGGAACGTATCGTACTCATTTATCTCGGGCAGGGCGATGTTCCGATGGCAAGAAAAACCACCGAGAAAATGGAGGAAGTACTCAAGGACCGGCAGGAAATTGAGGGACTGCTTAAAGCATACATTACCTACGGAAATTACCAGTCGATGTCGGGTGACCAGGCCACCGCCGAACTTTACATTGCCAAATCTTACGGACTGCTGCAGCGCATTAAGGGAATGAGTGCGTACCGCATGATGCCATACCTCGCTTTTGCAAGGATGAACCTGAACATGGGCCAGCTTGATAAAGCCGCGCAGTACCTTAAATTCTGTGACGACCTGGCGGTGCAGATCAAACTGCACGATAAGGAATACCAGACGGTGATGGATAACCTGAACCAGGTGAAAGCCGAATACTACATTTCAATCGGTGACATAGACGGTGCCCGGGCGATCTACGCACAGAAGGGAAGTCAGCGGGATGCCAAGGTGATCGAGAAAATGGAGGCACTGGTAAAGGTGTCTGAGGCAGAAAAAGAAGAAAACTACACCATTGCCAACCTGCAATCCATCAACGAAGAACAGCGACTGATCAACGAACGGCAGGAAACCAAACTGAACTACCTGATCGTGTTTGCCGCACTGCTCATCTTTGTGCTCGCCGCCATTTACTACCGTTACCGCGAACGCCAGAAAATCTCGAAGTACCTCGAAACAGAGGTGGAGAGCCGTACACAGGAACTGAAAGCACAAAGCCAGGAAAAAACCCTGATGCTGAAAGAGATCCATCACCGGGTGAAGAACAACCTGCAGCTCATCTCCAGCTTCCTCAACTTGCAGAAGCATTATTCATCCAACGATAAGTCGACCGAGATGATCATTTCTGAAACCCAGGAACGGGTTCGGTGTATGGCGATCATCCACGAGAAATTGTACAGCGCCGAAAGCCTGTCGAACCTGGATACGAAAGCGTATCTCTCTGAAATTGCGCATTTTGTGTACCAGAGTTACAGCAACTCACTGTCGCAGATCGAACTGCACCTCAACATCGAGTCGTCTAAAATGGCCCTCGACCGGATGATCCCCTGCGGACTGATCATCAACGAATTGCTGTCCAATTGTTTCAAATATGCGTTTAAGGGAAGAGAATCCGGAGATGTGTGGGTGGATTTCCTGGTGGATGAAAACCAGGTGAAGCGACTGATCTTCCGTGACAACGGAGTGGGATTGCCCGAGGATTTTTCAGTAGAAAAACTCAATTCGCTGGGAATGAATATCGTGATCGGACTTGTGGAACAACTCGATGGAGAGTTTACCCTGAAATCCGATCACGGTACAAAATTCGAGATCAGGTTTTAACTGATGGATTTGCGCACGCGCTGTGTGTAATTGCGCAATGCTTCGGTAACCGATGCGCCCGATTGACGGACTTCACGTAAGATCTCAAGCGCGGCCATGGCGTGGGTAAGCTGCTCACCCTCGTCTTTGCCCTCTATCGTTATGCCCGGCGTGCGTTCTTCGAGTATGGCGAGTTCAGCTTCTTCCAGCTGTTCAATACCGTATTGCTCTACGAGCTGTTTTATGGCAGGTATTTTCATGATCAGTTGATGTTTTCCAGCATTTTTACAACCGCATCTTCCAGCGAGGTGGCACTTCCTTCAACCAGTTCACCGTTTTTGAAAGTGGCAAAGAACGGCAGGTTATCAACGCCGGCTTTCTTTCTCGCCGCTTCGTTTTCCTCGGCATTTACATCCAGGAACACCACATCCTTAAAACGCTCATCAGCCGATAGCCGCTTGTATTTTGGAGAGAACAACTTGCACGACCCACACCAGTCGGCATAATATTTTACAATCACTTTCTGGTTGGAGGAGAGCAGTTGCTCAAAATCGCTATCGTTGGCAGTAATAATATTCATCAGGAGAATTTTTTGTGTAAAAGTACCTTTTCGGGGATTAAAGTAAAATCGATTGATTTGATATTCCTATAGTGTAGGTTTATAGTTTAGACGGTTTATAGTTTAGACGGTTTAGACGGTTTATAGTTTAGACAGTTTAGAAGGATTGGAGGCTTTAACTGTCTAAACTGTCTCCACTGTCTAACCCGTCCCCACCGTCTAACCCGTCTCCACCGTCTAAACTTACAAACCCTTCGCCTTATTCCAATAAAAATCCATCTCCTCAAGCGTCATCTCTCCCATTTTCTTTCCATCGGCGGCTGAGGCTTGTTCAAGGTATTGGAACCGTTTGATGAATTTCTTGTTCGTCCGTTCCAATGCTTCGTCGGGATTCACGTCTACAAAGCGGGCGTAGTTGATCAGCGAGAAAAGCACATCGCCGAATTCATCGGCAACTTTCTCCTGGTTCACGGTTTCGGCATCTAGTTCTTCACGGAGTTCGCCGAGTTCTTCCTGCACTTTTTCCCATACCTGTGAGGCATTGTCCCAGTCGAAGCCGACTCCGCGTGCTTTCTCCTGGATTCTCGCCGCTTTTACCACCGACGGAAGTGAGGAGGGTACGCCGCCAAGTACGCTTTTGTTTCCTTGCTGCAGCTTTATTTTTTCCCAGTTGGCTTTTACTTCTTCTTCGCCACTCACGGTAACATCGCCGTAAATGTGTGGATGCCTTACAATGAGCTTTTCGCACACGCTGTTCAGTACATCCGTAATGTTGAACTGGTTGGTCTCGGAGGCGATCTTGGCGTAGAAAACCAAATGAAGCATAATATCGCCGAGTTCTTTTT
>JAZKEZ010000142.1:12693-13027 GCA_040386675.1 Bacteroidota bacterium
CTTCCAGGATGGCATCCGACAGTTCATACATTTCCTCGATACTCAGGTGCCGTAGACTTTCCATGGTCTGCTTCATGTCCCACGGACATTTTGCCCTGAGATCATCCATAATATTTAGCAGTCGCTCAAAAGCCTGAAGTCGTGGATCCATACCTGTTTTTTTGTTCAAAGGTAAGGGTTATGTTGGGGTTAAAGGTTAAGGGGTTAAGAGGTTAGTGGGTTTAGACGGGTTAGACGGTTTAGAAAGATAGTCCGGAGACTGAGCTTGTCGAAGTCGGTCACAGTCCGGAAAGTTTTACCATTTTTGCGTAGCATGAATCGCGCGTTTCTGATC
>JAZKEZ010000143.1:0-5047 GCA_040386675.1 Bacteroidota bacterium
GGAGAAATTTGAGAAAACAGAAGCCAGCAAATTACCGGTCCTGGAAGACGACAAGTACATCGGGATGCTGGCAAAATCAACCGTTTTCAAGCATTACCGCGAGCAGCTGATCAACCAGTCGGGCATGCAGGCAGAGGGGTAATCAGTCCGTCTCGTTTTCTTTCGGATGGGAAAAGTAAAGGCTCGACCATTCGTACGTTTCCATTGGGATTCCACACAACATACCCGGTCGGAGGTAAGGCATATTCTTCATCAGGCGGATCACTTCCTCTTCGCACTGGTAACCTATTCCTCTTACGACTTTGAAGTCGTAAAGTTCGCCCATTATGCCTACTTTATAATGTAGCTCAATGTGGCCGGTCACCACCTTTTCGTACGCTTCTTTAGGGAAAAACCTGTTGTACAAAATGTTATCCCGGGCACCCTGGTGATCCTGGTAAAAATTATAATCCCTTACCGGGTATTCAAAATCAAAATCGCTCAGGCACGCGTTACCGAGGTAAAATTCAGGGGTCTTTTCCCTATAGATCAGGCTCGTATCAAGCGTAGGTTCGCAGTTGTAGGTCTTGGTATATAAATGGGCGCGGGTATTCACATTCGAGAATTTCCACTTTCCTACCCGGTTACCGTACCGCATTTCACCTTCGGCTATAATTCCTTTAGAAACTGACCAGTATGGGCCATGCAGATACCCGTGGGCATAATTTACTTCCTGTATTTTCGATTTATACTCGTCCATTTTGATGCGCTGACCTGTTCTGCGTCCGCGGTAATATTCCACATCACCATTATTGGTCAGGTCTACTTCACTGTCGGCGTTTATGTAATGTTCGAAACCATCCTTGAAATAAAGTACTGCGCTCTTTTTACCGTAGTTGGAAAAAACCCATCGCGAAACAGGCTTACTGCCAAAAAATTTTCCGGAAGACGACATTACTTCACGTTTGTCGTAGTAAGTGTAAACCACGGTATCCTCCATCGAAGACCCGGTAACCCTGGTCCACACATCACCGTTTTGGTGGAAGCGCTGCAAAAGGATGTTCTTATCGGGCACAGTATACACCAGGTCCTTGCCAAACATGGATTTCATCGACAGTACGTTAGTGACCCTGCCGTTATCGTATTCCAGGTGCTCCCAGAGCTTGTTATCGGGGTAATACTTGAAATAATTACCCGATTCTTTATTGTTGATCAGTTTAAGTTCCTCATACAGATCACCTGAAGGATAAAATCTCTTAATGTTGATGATGGTATCGGTACCACGGTAGGAAAAAACCTCATCACCCGCAATGTTTCCGTTGTCTCTGAAGTAAGATGCCCTCAACAGATTGCCCTGCTCATCAAATTCAGAAGAGTAGATTTTCTTCCCATTAAATCCGTAGCCTACCCAGATACCTGTTTTAACACCATTGTTAAAGAAGAAGACAGAAGCCAGGACATCGGTAGAATAAAAATACTTCCAGCTTCCATGAGGTTTGCCGTTCACATACATACCCTTGGTGCACAGTCGTCCGCCCTGATAGTATTTTTTCCAGAACCCGGATCGTACGCCCAAACTGTAATCTCCTTCTACATACACTTCATCCTGGTAATACTGGCGATAAGGTCCGTGGAAAACAAAATTGGAATCGGCATCGTAAAACCCGCTGATGCTGTCTTTAAAAGAGGGGGCTCGAACCACCGCTATTTTGGTAAGTAACTGTTGTTCCTGTGCAGAGACCGCGGCTGGTAGGATAAAAAAGGCAACAAGGAGTAAACAAACAATGAGGGAAGTATTCGACTTCATGAGGGATTCGATAAATTCGCGCAAAAGTAATCAACTTTCCATGCGCTATAACCTCAGTGAGATCACCTCGGTGATTAAGGACCGCCGCTCCATTCCGCCCGAATTGTTTTCCAACCGGAAAGTTCACCGGGAGATCGTGGAGAACATTATCCGCAACGGAACCTGGGCGCCAACTCACGGTAACACGCAACCCTGGAGATTCCAGGTATTTACAGGTTCGGCACTTTCACGACTTGCTGATAAACTGGCTGAGCTTTACAAGGCAGAAACTCCTGCAGAGCAATACTCTGAAATGAAAGCCGCAAAGATCAGTACCCGCCCGCTTAAAACCTCTGTGATCATTGCCATCTGTATGGAACGGCAGGAAAGCGGTAAGATCCCGGAGATCGAAGAGATCGAAGCCGTGGCCTGCGCCGTGCAAAACATGTCGCTCACCGCAACCGCCTATGGTATAGGGGCGTTCTGGAGCACTCCGGGCATCACTTACGGCGAATCATTCAAAGATTTCCTGGGCTTACATACTAAAGACCGCTGCCTCGGGTTATTATACCTTGGTTACCCATCAGAATCATGGCCAACAGGCCAGCGCAAACCCATTGAGTACCTCACTCAGTGGATCGAGGAATAAGAAATGAAGATCTGCTCAAAGCTTTGCTTTCTATTGGCCGGACTCACCTTGTGGTGTGCCCCGCTGCTGCATGCCCAGCAATACGTAACTACCGTTGGGATCCAGTTCAAACCCATTATCCCGAGTGTTTTTTTCCGGAAAGACGGTTACAGTTCGACAACTCCTTTTTATGACGGATTAAAAGGACAATCCGGTACCCTGAAGGTCGACATGGCCGCAAGGAACGGTACATCCATAGGTATGGTGGTGAGACGCGGCCTTAACAAACGTTTTTCGTTTGAAGGCGGCATTAACATGATCACCCGGAACTATACACTGAATGCAAGTGTAAACGATACGCTCAACTGGCAAAGTGACCTGAAGTGGATCACTTACGAAATTCCATTGCAGCTGTTGGTGTTTGTTCAGCTTGGTGAAAAAACCTACCTGAATGCCGCCGGAGGAATGGCAATTAACTTCTTCCCGACAGATATTCAAAGCCAGGATGAAGATGCCAATTATTACCAGCGTACCTATCGTTACCGGTGGATATCACCAAACCTGATCGCCAATGTCGGTTTCGAATACCGCACGGTGAGCAGCGGATACTTTTACATCGGAGCATCCTACCTTCAGCCGTTCCAGAATATGGCGCTTACCGACTTCAGGTACCTGGCAGCGGTTCCCGATGCCCGCGCATTCAACAATCTCCGGGGCAATTACCTGACCCTGGATCTTAGGTACTTCTTCCACGAAAACCCAAAATCGGTTACACGTAAGAAGTTGCGTGACTACAAAAAAAGTCTGGAGAAGAAATAGGTCGTCCACACCACAAGTATGCTGACTAATGATAAAGGGCGCATGGAATGATCTTCCATGCGCCCTTTGTGTAAATCATAGGTTCTTCACGATTAAAAATCCGGGAATGAAATTTGGCATTCCGTTGCTGCGGTTAAACCTTTTGCATGATAAACCGTCCAACCTGCACAACAGCATGAGCGAATACAGCGACGAAGAATTAATACAGCTATTTACTGACGAGAGCAGCCGGCATTTTGCGTACAATACCCTGGTAAAAAAACACCAGCAAAAGGCGTATTACTACATCCGCCGACTGGTGATCGATCACGACGATGCGAATGATGTGGTACAGGAAGTATTCCTGAAGATCTGGCATAGCCTGCCCAAATTCAGGGGCGATAGCAAATTTACCACCTGGCTGTACCGCATCTGTACCAATGAAAGCATTGACCACCTGAAAAGACAGCGGAAATCCATTTTCACCAGTATTGAGAACGTTCAGCAAAGCCTTGCCGCGAGGATTGATGATGATGTGCTTTACGACGGGGATGAGATCAGGAAGAAATTGGATAAAGCCGTACTTGGTCTCCCGAATAAACAGCGGATCATTTTTACCCTCAAGTATTTTGAAGAAAAGAAGTTCAGCGAAATTTCAGCGATTACGGGTACTACAGAAGGGGCATTGAAAGCCAGTTACCATCATGCCGTAAAGAAAATTGAAGATTTTATGAAAAGAGATTAAACCATTTGCCCGGTTTATGATCTAAACTATTGAAGATGATAGAGAAAGACCACATACAAGAACCTTTCAAAGTACCTGAAGGATATTTCGATCAGCTATACGATTCGATTACTGCGGCCAAACAGGAGAAAGCCACCCTTTTTCAGCGTATGCGGCAGTACACAAAACCGGTATATGCAGTTGGTATTCCAATGCTTATTTTGGTGTTGATCGTATTGGGCACAGGCTTATGGAAAGTTGATGGCGTGCCTGCAAAAGACTGCATCGAACTTTCCTGTCTGGGTGATGCTGAATTGGAACAGGCGGCAGAAACCCTCGATCTCGATGCGGTTATGGACTTTGCCGCTGCCGACTCTACGTTCCGCATTGAACAGGATCTGAGTATTACCGAAGAATCTGAATACCTGGATGAATTGTAACACAACCAGCTGTAAAACCGATAATGATGAAAAAACAACTTATAATTAGTGCTTTCCTGGTTGCAGTATGCTGCCTCGACAGTGTTGGCCAGGATCCTGAATCAGACAGGTCGATGGCTAATACCCACAAAAAAGAATATCAGGCCGCAAAGCAGAAAGAAAGGGCGGAACGTAAAGCTCAGCTAGAAGCCCAGCGTTCGGCTTACATTACCACCCGCCTTGGATTAACCACGGAACAGGCCCGAGAATTCTGGCCGGTATACAATCAATACCATGCTGAACTGGTCGCTACCAAAAAACTACAGGTGAAGAAATTCTTCAAGAAGGTAAAAGTGATGAAGGAAGGAAAAGAAGCCGAAATGAAAGTGATCATCCTGAAAGATGACTGGACGGATGCCCAATACAAAGAAACGATGGAATCCCGCTTCAAAATGGAAGAGGAAAAGCTGAAAGTGGAACGCAGGTACTACCAGGAGTTCCAGAAGGTACTTTCGGTAAAGCAACTGTCGAGATTGTATGAATCCGAAGAAGAGTTTAAACGCGAGATTCTCCGCGAGTTAAAGAAGAGATGATCAGTTTGCTGGTTATTAAGCCCCGGAGTTAGCTTCGGGGCTTTTTTGTGGGGTTCAGGCTAATCCGGAGGAGGTCCCTCGCTGCGCTCGGGATGACGGTTTTTGAAGGGAAATAATGAG
>JAZKEZ010000144.1:0-3192 GCA_040386675.1 Bacteroidota bacterium
GAAGAAGACGCTTGGAGTGAAATGCATTTGAAAGTTAAGAACTAAGAAGTAAGAATTAAGAGGTGAGAGCGGTCTTAATACGAAGCTCGTCATCTCGAACGCAGTGAGAGAACTCACCCGGTTTAGTCTTTCCTCAATACAATGCCTATCACCTCGAACGCAGCGAGAGAACTCACCAGGTTTAGTCTTTCCTCAATACAACGCCCGTCATCTCGAACGCAGTGAGAGAGCCCACCCGGTTTAGTCTTTCCCAAATACAACGCCTGTCATCCCGAACGCAGCGAGAGAACTCCCCCGGCTTTGATTATCCCTAAGTAAGATTTCCCTCAATACAACGCCGTCATCTCGAACGCAGTGAGAGAACTCCCCCGTGAAACCTCACGCAAAGTCCTTGCTATACCTGTAAAAGAAGTAACAAAAAACCCCCGAGAATATAAAAGTAGGGATCGACAGGAACGCTGCCCCGGCCACCAATGGCGGAAGGAACACTTCGAATATCCTCGCTGCGGTGTAGAGGTGAAAACCCAGTTTCCGGCCACGGCTCAGTTGTACGAGCGCAACGATCGTGGCAATGCTTGCGAGTAATGCGCCGCCGAATAACTCCGGGCCTTTCACAAACATCTGCTGGGCAACTGCGATCTGTTCTTCCGAATACTTGAATTCTGACAGCGATTTCTCCAGTTGCTCAAAAAACTCCTTTCCTCCCTCCTCTTTCAGTCCGGAGCAGAACAGGTACAGCACGAAGTTAATGATCGTCCAGAAAATGGTATTGATCCAGCTCAGTACCAGCAAAATACCGAAACCGGAAGGTCGCGTTGACGGATCGTATGCGGGTGCCTGGGTAATTTCTTCTTCTTCCATCAACTGAGTTTATTGAGTTCATCTTTTGACAACCTGCGCACTTTCACCCATTTCTCAAGGTTATCGAGGTTTTGCTCCAGGTTTTTGTCGGTCTTTACCTGGTAATTGTGGAAATAAGCGGTTCCATCTGCCTGTACTTCAATATCGATCAGTTTGTGCTGGCGATTAATGGTGAGCGTCATTTTCTCATCACCAAAAAACTGCATCCAGCGGCCCAGGTCGCTTATTGCTTCAACGCCGTTTACAGCAACCAGCTTGTCGTCGATCCAGAGCCCTGCTTTTTCTGCCACGCTGCCCGGGTAAACTGCAGTTACCAGTCCTGACGGAGTGAGTTTAAAGCCCAGCATGGATTCGTGGAAGACAGAAGATGGGACCTCGTCGAGGGTAAGTCCGAGGTAATTCAGTGCTTCATTAATAATGTCCTTGTCGTCGCTGGCTTTCCAGATGTATTGTTCGAAGAAGGGTTTGAAATCGATCCACGAAACGGTTTTGAGTTCGTGCAGGTAATCTTCCTCGCTGAAACCTTTCGACTGCTTGTAATAATGGTGGTACAGGTTGAACATTACATCGTACAGCGATCGGGAAAAACCGGTGGCCTTACAGATCATTACATCCATTACAAAAGCATACAGCATTCCTTCGGTGTAAATGCTCACTTTACGGTGCGGGATACCGGCAGAATAGCCATCCAACCAGCTGTCGAAACCGGATTCGGCAACAGAGTAATTCAGTCGGCCGAAGTTATCGAAGTGTTTCTGGCACTCTTTCCCGAATTCGGTCCAGAATTCGTTCTGCGTCCACACACCGCTTCTGAGCAGGGTAAGATCACCCATCAGCGTGGTAACGCCTTCGGCTACGTAACCCAGGTTGGTATAATTTTCTTTGGTGTAATCGTAAGGCCAGAGCTCAACCGGGCGAATCGCCTTGATGTTCCAGGCGTGGAAAAGTTCGTGCGAGGATATGCCCAGGAATTCGGCGTACCCGGTGGTAAATTGTGCGTAAGCCGGTCCCATGGCAATCACCGTATTGGCCTGGTGTTCCACGCCGTGGTGAAAAGCATGCGGCAGCATCTGGAACAGGAAGTGGTATTCTGAGGTGGGGAATTCGCCGAAAATGTCCATCTGGTGAGCAAAGAACCTGGCAAAGTCGTTTTCCAGCTTTTGCATATCGGGCTTGGCGTAGCCCTGGAAATGAAGCTGTACTTCCACTCCATTCACATACATTTTGTGGGTCTTCAGCGTGTTTGAAGCGATAAACGGACTGTCGAACAACTCGTGACAGTTCTTCGCGGCAAATACATTTCTTGCCAGTTTTTCCATCGAACTCGCTACGCGATAGTCTTCCGGAATGTCGAGGTGGATCTCGCAGGGCACATTCAGCCGGTTTACCTGGTACATCAGGCAGTTTACCGGGTTCATGTACAACTGCTCGCGACCCAGGAAGGTCGAACCAGCGTTGAGATCAGCCGCGTAATACACGTATTTTACCCGTATGGCCGCGTTTCCATTGAGCGTGATCTCCCACAGGTGAGAGTTCTTTTTCTGGTACGGAAGCGCAGTTCCGTTCTCGGCGGTCACTTCGAATCGCTGTATGTTTTTAGCAAAATTACCCAGTTCGTACCTGCCGGGTCTCCAGGTAGGGAGCTGAACCAGCGTGGTAGCGCCTTCAAGTCCGGAAATAAGGTAGGTTATGGTAAGGCAATGACTGTTTGGATTTGAATAGCTTATCTGGTAAATGTTCTTCATGAAAACGATCGGATTATCAGTTTCGGAGTGTTGATAAAGCCACTGTTTGCGGCACAGCTCTAATACAGATTTTGTTACTTTCGCAGGCAAACATAAAGTAAATTTTTACCGATGAATTACGATGTTATCGTTTTAGGCAGTGGTCCGGGCGGATATGTAGCTGCTATCCGTGCCTCACAACTTGGTCTGAAAACCGCTGTGGTAGAAAAAGAATCTCTTGGAGGCATTTGCCTGAACTGGGGTTGTATTCCAACCAAAGCACTGCTGAAAAGCGCGAATGTGTTCGAATACATCACTCATGCTGCCGATTACGGTATCCAGGTGGCTGATGCAAAAGCCGATTTTGAAGGAATCATCAAACGCAGCCGTGGTGTAGCCACCGGGATGAGCGGAGGTGTACAGTTCCTGATGAAGAAAAACAAGATCGATGTTCACCTGGGTTACGGAACTCTTAAACCGGGTAAAAAGATCGAGCTTAAAGGAGCCGACGGAAAAGTGACCGAACTTACTGCAAGTCATATCATTATTGCCACAGGAGCACGTTCACGCGAGCTTCCGAACCTGAAGCAGGACGGTAAGAACATCA
>JAZKEZ010000144.1:3202-10550 GCA_040386675.1 Bacteroidota bacterium
GCTGACTTTACCGAAGCAGCCAAAGAGCATGGTCGTTGTGGGTTCAGGAGCCATCGGTTCAGAATTCGCTTATTTCTACCGCGCACTGGGTACCGAAGTTACCCTGGTTGAATTCCTTCCGAACATCGTTCCGGTAGAAGACGAAGACGTATCAAAAGCTCTTGAGAAAAGCTTTAAAAAGCAGGGAATCAACGTTCTAACCAATTCATCTGTAGAAAAAGTTGATGTGAAGGACGGCATGTGCCAGGTGACCATCAAAACGGCAAAAGGTGAAGAAACAGTAGAAGCCGAGATCGTGCTTTCTGCGGTTGGGATCGCTGCAAACATTGAAAACATTGGACTTGAAGACGTTGGTATCGCTACCGACAAAGGCAAGATCATGGTGAACGAATTCTACGGAACCAATATCCCGGACTACTATGCCATCGGCGATTGCGTTCCCGGACAAGCCCTTGCACACGTTGCTTCTGCCGAAGGAATTATCTGCGTAGAAAAGATCGCGGGTCATCATCCTGAAGCTTTGAACTACGGCAATATCCCGGGTTGTACTTATTGTTCTCCTGAGATCGCATCGGTTGGAATGACCGAAAAAGCGGCCAAAGATGCCGGTTACGAAGTGAAAATCGGGAAATTCCCATTCTCTGCTTCCGGAAAAGCAAGCGCAGGCGGAAACAAAGACGGATTTGTGAAGCTGATCTTCGACGCTAAATACGGCGAACTACTTGGCGGACACATGGTTGGAGCCAACGTAACCGAAATGGTTGCCGAACTGGTTGCCCTTCGTAAACTGGAAACCACCGGACATGAGATCATCAAAACCGTTCACCCACACCCTACTATGAGCGAAGCGATCATGGAAGCGGCGGCTGCGGCATATGGAGAAGTGATACATCTTTAAAATAGGAAAATGGGGAAGTGAGGAAATCATTTCATCAATCGATCACCTAATAATGAAAAGTCCGGCGCAAACTGGACTTTTTTTATTTCCGGGTTTGTCAAAAGCCATGAGGGGTTCGGGAAAACACTGAATCGACGAATGAGCATTTTACATGTATCAATCTGAAAATAAATAAGCTATCAGTTTGATTCTTATAGAAAAGGTGTACTTTTGCCCGGCATAAAATTATGAAGACACTTTCCTTGTTCCTGTTTTTTATCGGCTGTCTCACCCAGCTGAGTTTTGGTCAGATGGCCGATCCAAACGTTCCTACTGTGGCTACCATTTGTGGTGTGCAGTACGGGAAACTGAATCCTGACCAGATCATTGCCGAAGGAAGACTTGCTGCCAGCACCGACAACATGCAGGTAAGCAGCTTTACCATGACGGTATTCAACCAGAGAGGCATCGAGAGTTATTCTTCAAATTCAGACCGCCTTACCCCGCAAATGATCGCATCGCTCACCAATACCAAAGACGGTGAGGCGATCCGCTTCAGCCAGGTATTGCTTTCTTCTAAAGACGGCAGCCGTATGATGAGGATCAAGGATCATGTGAATATTACGCTTTCGAGATAATTGTAACCAACGATTTATAGTAAGATTAAAAAAATCCGGTAGATGATTCTGCCGGATTTTTTGTTTTAGTCCGGTCACACATTGTCCACACATTGTCACACATTGTCATACATGGTCATGCAATTGTTGGCTTCGCGCGAACTGCACCATTGTATGACTATTGATTGACAATAGTATGACTACCGATTGACAATCGTATGACCACCGATTAACCATCGTATGCCCACGTAATTCACCGCCTGTCACACAAGTGCAGCATACTAACCCTCTTTTTTCTACTTTCGGCTTCCGTAAAAACAGAACCAAATGAAAAGAATCGCCCTGCTTGCAGGAATGGTAGTGTTCAGCATCTGCTCGATCCAATCGGCAGCTCAGGAAAAACTCACCAACGAAAAGATCTGGAACTCGCAGGAGTTTTCCGTAAAGTCTATATCAGGCGTAAACTCGATGAAAGACGGTATCACCTATACCCGTCTCGACAACGAAGACAAGGTTTCACTGATCAACAAATACGATTACAAGACCAACAAGAAACTGAACACCATTGCCAAAAGCAGCGACTTTAAGCACAACGGAAAAGACGTTGGCGTACAGGCGTACCAGTTCAATGCCGATGAGACCAAACTACTGATCGGTGACCAGCTCGAAGGCATTTACCGTCACTCGTCAAAAGGGAATTATTTTGTGTGGGACATTACCAAAAAGTCACTTACACCTATCGCCGACTTCAGCAAAGGCAAGCAAAGCGTTCCTGAATTTTCTCCGGATGGTAGCAAAGTGGCTTTTATGCGTGAAAACAACCTGTTTGTTTACGACCTGGTAAGCGGCAAGGAAACCACCATTACAACCGACGGTAAATGGAACCACATCATCAACGGGATGTGTGACTGGGTATATGAAGAAGAATTCGGATTCGACAAGGCCTGGCAGTGGAACAGCAACGGAACCCGCCTGGCTTTTTATCGTTTTGATGAAAGTGAAGTCCGCGAATTCCAGATGGCGATGTACGGCGAGCTTTATCCAAAGCAATACAGCTTTAAATACCCGAAAGCCGGCGAGAAAAACTCGGTAGTATCGATCAACGTATACGACCTGGCTACTCAGAAAGTAAAGATTCTGAATACCGGTGAGGAAAAAGACCAGTACATTCCACGCATCAAATGGACCAACGATCCTGGAATTCTTTGCGTGATGCGTATGAACCGCCTTCAGAATAAACTGGAGCTACTGAATTATGAGGTAACCACTATCAGCAACGGTAAACCGGTATACACTGAAGAAAACAATACCTATGTAGACGTGAATGACGACCTGCATTTCATGGCCGACAACAGTTTCTTCCTGTCGACCGAAAAGGACGGGTTCAACCACATTTACCACTTCAGCAACAACGGAAAGCTGCTCGGGCAGGTGACCAAAGGCAAATGGGATGTGACCTCACTTTACGGGATTGACGAAGCCAACAAGGTAATTTACTACCAGTCGGCCGAGAACGATCCTACCCGTCGCGATGTGTATTCGATCAAATTTGACGGAAGCGCGAAAACCAGGCTTACGCCGAACAACGGTTCAAACTCAGCGAATTTCAGCAGGAACTTCAAGTATTTCATCAACTACTACAGCGCGGCAAACACGCCTCCTGTGGTTACCCTGAACGACAACAAAGGCAAACTGATCAGTGTATTGGAAGACAATGCCAAACTGGTGACCACGCTTAAAAAGTACGAGCTTCCTGCAAAAGAATTCCTTTCATTCAAAACTGCGAACGGCGTTTTCAATGCATGGATGATCAAACCGGTGAACTTCGATCCGACCAAAAAATACCCGGTATTCATGACCGTGTACCAGGGTCCGGGAAGCAACACGGTAAACGATGCCTGGGATTCTAAAAACCTGCTGTGGCACTCGCTGCTGGCCCAGAACGGCTACATTGTGGTTTCTGTTGACGGACGCGGAACCGGTTACAGGGGCGCAGATTTCAAGAAAGTGACTTACAAGCAGTTGGGGAAATACGAGACCGAAGACCAGATCGCATCTGCCAAATACCTCGCCGGACTGCCTTACGTTGACGGGGGCCGCATCGGTATCCAGGGATGGAGCTACGGCGGGTACATGACCCTGCTTTGCATGACCAAAGGTGCAGACGTGTTCAAGATGGGAATTTCGGTTGCCCCGGTAACCACCTGGAAATTCTACGATTCGATCTACACCGAGCGTTACCTGCAAACCCCGCAGGATAATGCCAGCGGTTACGACGACAACTCGCCGCTGAACTTTGCCGACAAGCTGAAAGGCAAGCTGCTGCTGGTTCACGGAAGCGCCGACGACAACGTACACTACCAGAACAGTATGGAAATGGTAAGCTCACTGGTAAAGGCCAACAAAGATTTTGACCTGATGATCTACCCAAATAAAAACCACAGCATTTACGGGGGGAATACCAGATTGCACCTGTACAATAAGATGACCAACTACGTACTGAACAACCTGTAAGTAACTCACTGTTAAACCAGTAAACCGCAATTACGCCGGTCATTTCGCCAGATCTGACCGGCGTATTTCGTTTTACGATTACCAAGTCCGGTTGAATTGATTCTGTGCATTTCCGGTTGGTGATGCGGAAAAAAGGCTTAATTGCGAAAAATTTCAAAAACCCAATGACACAAACCGAAGTACAACAGGGCCATCCTAAAGGCCTGTACACGCTGTTTTTCACAGAAATGTGGGAGCGTTTCAGTTATTATGGTATGCGCGCACTTTTGGTGCTTTACCTGGTAAACAAAATTGGATTTGAGCGTTCCGATGCGCTCGAGATCTATGGTATCTTCACCGGTCTCGTTTATCTGACCCCGCTTCTCGGAGGTTTTCTTGCTGATAAAGTACTCGGACACCGCAAAGCGATCTTTATTGGTGGTATCCTCATGGCACTCGGACAGTTTGCGCTGGCTGCAAGTCCTGATTTCCTGAACCTTGGTCTCGGACTGATCATTATGGGTAACGGTTTCTTTAAACCGAATATCTCTACGATTGTTGGTTCGCTGTACAGCGAAAACGATCCGAGAAAAGACAGTGCGTTCACCATTTTCTATATGGGTATCAACCTCGGGGCTTTCCTTTCGCCACTGGTATGTGGTACACTTGGAGAACAGGTTGGCTGGAGCTACGGTTTCGCGGCTGCCGGCTGCGGAATGCTGCTGGGCGTTATCTGGTTCCACTTCCAAGGCCATTCATTGGGCGAAGCCGGTTATCCTCCGGGAAGAGCTGAGAAAAAACTCTTTGCACGCGACTGGTTCGAGATCATAGCTTACATCATCGCCAACGCTATTTTCGTTTGGGGTGCATTGTCTATCTGGGGATCGCTTACCGATGAGGTGCGTACCACCATTATGTATGTACTAGGGATCGGCGGATTGCTCGGACTGATCTACATCATCTACACCAACACCTCCGGCGGCGACCAGTGGAGCCGTGTATGGGTAATTCTTATCCTTTGCTTCTTCAACGTATACTTCTGGGCTGGTTTCGAACAGGCCGGTGGTACCTTCAACCTGTTTGCCGATACCAACACCGACCGCGTAGTCTTCGGATCTGAAATCCCTGCAGCGTATTTCCAGTCGGTAAACGCAATCATGATCTTTGCACTGGCACCGGTATTCTCTACTCTTTGGATCGCTTTAGGCCGCATCAACAAAAACCCGAACATCCCGGTAAAATTCGGAATGGCGCTTATCTTCATCGCACTTGGTTTCGTGGTAATGAGCATGGCTGAAGGCGCAACTGCAGGAGGCTCAGTGAAAGTTAGTCCGATGTGGCTCATCATGGTTTACCTGCTGCATACCGTTGGTGAACTTTGCCTCTCTCCTATCGGTCTTTCCATGATCTCAAAGCTGTCTCCACCAAAGATCACTGCCGTAATGATGGGTGTGTGGTTCGGAAGTATCGCTCTGGCCAACTACATGGCCGGTATCCTGGAAACCCTTCTTCACAAATTCGACCTTAACCTGTTTACCTTCCTGGTGATCTCATCGGCAGCAGCAGGTCTTGCACTGTTACTCATTTCACCGATCCTGAAAAGGATGATGAAGGGTATCGTATAACAGACTTCTAAACACAGTGTTGAAAAAGCGGGATCATTGAATCCCGCTTTTTTTGTTTTTAGGAGTTAACTTCGGCTCGCACGTATTATTTCTACTAAAAAGGGATAAGTAATTTTTAGGATTTGGGTCTCCTATTACCAGTCACACATGGTCAATCATAGTCATACAATTGCCTGCCAACGCATGACAATGTATGACTATGATTGACCAGGTATGACAATGCATAACCATCCCTTATTGAATTACCGACTCCTGATAAAACAAGAACCCTATTAAAATTTAAGATTTTACATGTGGAACAAACATCCTAAAGCCCTTCCCTACCTGTTTTTCAGCGAGATGTGGGAACGATTCGGGTATTACCTGATGATCGGCATTTTCACGCTATACCTCAAAGACGTGGAAACCGGTTTCGCCATGAGTGAAGCAGAATCTGCCGATCTCTACGGAACCTTTATCGCGCTGGTGTTCCTTACTCCTTTTCTCGGTGGACTCATTGCCGATCGTTACCTGGGCTACCGCAAATCAATTGTATTGGGCGGATTGATGATGGGAGCCGGTTATTGTATGATGGGTGTACATAACCTGCCGGTGCTTTACCTCGCTATGACGCTAGTCATCATGGGAAATGGTTTCTTCAAACCCAATATTTCCACCCTGCTGGGCAATGTATATTCTGTTCCGGAGCACAACGAACGCAAAGACGAGGGATACAATATTTTTTACATGGGGATCAACCTCGGTGCGTTCGTGTGCAACTTCTTTGGTGCTGCCCTGCAGATCATGCTTGGCTGGCACTGGGCGTTTTTTGCAGCCGGTATCGGCATGTTTGTGGGCGTGATCGTTTTCCTGAGCGGAACGAAGCACTACGCCGGTTTCGACCAGAAAAAAGGGACCAGTCCCGAAGACATGCCAATGTCGCGCATTGTCATGCTGATCCTTGTGCCTGCTGTATTATTCGGCGTACTCGGCTGGATCATTCCCGGTAATCTTTTCGGAAGCGACAGTACAGATGCGTTCATATTAGCCTGTCTGCCCGTACTCTATTTCTACTTCAACGTCTACCGCCGGTCAGCCGCTGAAGACAAACGTCCCGTGGCTGCGTTGCTGGCCATATTTGCGGTAGTGATCATGTTCTGGGCCGTATTCAAGCAAAACGGTTCGGCGCTCACCACCTGGGCCGACCGGTATACCGACCGCCAGGTAACCGGAACCACCGAGCAGGTATTTATGTCGCTCAAACAGGCCAAGCCGCTGGTTTACAAAGTAGATTCGGTTGAAAAATACGACGAAGCGTTCCGCCTGGAGAAAACCAATGGTATTGTGAGTAAGGAACTGAATTACCCGGTGTATTTCAGGAACATAGAGCAATCGGAACTACCACAGGAAGGATCCACGATAAGCGTCTGGGCCACTAACATCAGTCAGTCGATCAATCCGGGCTGGGTGATCCTGCTTACGCCGCTCGTGGTGGCGATGTTCACCTGGCTGCGCAGCAAAAAGAAAGAACCGGGCACTCCTGCCAAAATCACCCTTGGACTTTTCATTTCTGCACTTTCGGCACTGGTGATGGTTGCAGCGGCCAAATCCGGTTACAATGGCGCCGTCAAAGTAAGCGTCTGGTGGCTAATCGGCTGTTACGGCGTGATCACCATCGGGGAGCTTTTCTTAAGTCCGATGGGACTAAGCCTTGTATCGAAACTCAGTCCGCCGAGAATTACCGCGTTGATGATGGG
>JAZKEZ010000145.1:0-6986 GCA_040386675.1 Bacteroidota bacterium
CTTTTCCTTCGTCCAGTTTATCTTTGAAGCTTGCGCAACGTCCTTCAGAAGACACGGCATAACGGAGTCTCGGCTGATCACCGTTGAATTTAACTTCCTGCCATATTTCACCTGCATGTCTTTGTAGCATAATCGGGTCTAACTTACCGGCAGAAAGTCCTTTCTCAGATCACGGGATGTTTTTCCAGGATCTTATCTGCCAGGATTGATGATAGTTTGTAATAGCTTTCGTGCGTCCATCCTGCGATGTGCGGACTGAGTACAACCTTATCGGAGGCCACCAGTTCGCGGAAATGCGCAGGAAGTTCGTCGGTACGCAGTTGCTCAAAATTGAATTGCTCAAATTCGAGAACGTCGAGGCAGGAACCAAGAACCCTGCCACTCTTCAATCCCTGTAGCAAAACATCGGTATTGACAATCGCCCCTCTTGCAGTATTGATAAGGTATAGGGGCTTGCTGCATCCTGCTAAAAAATCTTCATCAAAGTAAAAATGCGTCTCTTCCGTGAGGGGGAGATGAAAGGAAATGATGTCCGCATTTTCCTGTATTTCTTCTACACTTACCTCGTGAATGTCGTGGGTCCCGAAACCCGACAGGTATTTGTCGTGCACCAGTATCTTACAATCGAATCCGATCAGTTTTTTGGCCAGTGCTTTTCCCATCGGACCGTAACCGATGATCCCCACGGTTTTCCCGGCCAGTTCTACCCCGCGGTTTTCCTCACGTTTCCAGATCCCGTTGCGCACTTCCCGATCGGCACGGAGCAGGTTATTAAACAGCATCAGCAACATTCCAATGGCTTGTTCACCTACTGCGTCGCGGTTTCCCTCCGGTGAATTGAAGCAGTGGATCCCTTTTGACGCGGCATAGGTAATGTCGATGTTTTCCATTCCGGCACCGCTCCTGGCGATCCATTTCAATGATGTACAATGATCGAGGAAATCGCGGTCGAGCTGTATACGGCTGCGGATTACGATGCCTTCAACCCCGGAACAGAGCTTTTTCAATTCTTCACGACTGGCGTGATAGGGTTCGATACAAGCGTAACCTGCGTCGTGGAGGCGCTGCATGAGGATAGGGTGGACGGTGTCGATGAAGGCGGCGGTCATATTAGTGGAGAATTGAAAGTGGAGAATTAAAAGATGGGGTTTCTCGCTGCGCTCGAAATGACATCGCTGCGCTCGAAATGACATTGCTGCGTTCTGAATGACATCAGTGTGCTCGAATGACAGCTATTGTACCAAGGTGGTGAAAAATCAGTTAATGACCATTCGAAGGGTTTGGCGGGTGCGTTGTTCTACCAGAACTTTTTTGCCTTCGAGTACGCGGTCGATGGTTTGCTGGTCGTAGTGGCGGATGGTTACCAGTTCCTGGTTTTCGTTGAACAGCACTTTGTAACTGTTCCGTAATTCCTCGATCAGCGTACGGGCTTTTGGACTTTCGTCGACCACCACCGAAAAATCGAGTGCGGAATTTTGCATCAGGTTGATCTTAACACCTGATTTGGAGAAGGTATCAAAAATATCACGGAGGTTTTCTTCTACTACAAAACTGAAATCTTTCGGAGAGATCGAAATCAGTAACTGGTTGATCTTAAAGATAAAAGAAGGAATAAGATGATCCTGTGATGCGTCGTCATTGATGCCGGTTCCGGGTTCCGAAGGACTTACAAACGAGCGGACATACAACGGAATGTTTTTATTCTGAAGAGGTTTGATGGTTTTCGGGTGGATAACAGTTGCGCCATAATAACTCAGCTCAATCGCCTCTTTGTAGGAAATGTGCGGAAGCCGGACGGTGTTGTCGAACCATTTCGGATCGGCATTGAGCATTCCAGGTACATCTTTCCAGATCGTAACGCTTTCTGCGTCCATGCACCAGGCCAGTATCCCGGCGGTGTAATCTGATCCTTCACGACCAAGTGTGGTGGTCTGGTTCTCGGGGGTATGCCCGATAAAGCCTTGTGTAACCAGTGTTTTTCCCTGGTATTCCGGCTTGGAAAGTTCGCGTTGGATCAGCTCAAGCGTGATGTTCCAGTCGACTTTCCCCTCGCGGAACATGCGGTCGGTGCGGATCAGCTGACGGGCATCGAGCCATTCGGCGGCACAACCGGTATTCTTCAGATACCCCGATACAATGATGGTCGAAACAATTTCGCCAAGGCTTACTATCTGGTCATATTCGTAATCGTAGTTGGCACTCGGGCGGGTTTGCAGTTTTTTGTAAAGGTCTTCAAACACCGTATGCACTTCCTGGAACACCCAATTGGGAGTAGGAAACAGCTCGGTAAGGATCTCGAAATGAAAGGTTTTGATGTTTTCGCACAGCTCCCGTGTTCCCGGTTTGCCGTGGAAATAAGCATCGACAAGATCTTCCAGCGCATTGGTCGTTTTTCCCATCGCCGATATCACCACGATGATCTCCTCGGGTTGTTCTGACTTAAGTATTCCCGCCACGTTCTTCACCGCGGATGCTGTTTTAACGGATGCGCCGCCAAATTTGAAAACCTTCATTTTTTTTAATGGGTAAATGGGAGAATGTGCGAATGGGTAAATGGAGGGAATTTAATTATTTAAAGTTCGCCCTGGAGTTGGGAATAGACCAATTTACCGTTCAGCCATTCTGGGTCGAGGTTGGCTTTGTACTTATTGTAAAAATTGATGGCGGGGGTATTCCATTCGAGGACCTGCCATTCCATGCGTTTTACGTGACGACGGCGGGCTTCGGCAACCACTTCATCAAACAACAACTTACCGATTCCTTGTCCGCGGCGGGATTCTTTTACCACGAAATCTTCAAGAAACAGGCACTTGCCTTTCCAGGTGGAGTATTTGGTATAGTACAATGCAAAACCGGCAATCTCGCTGTTATCGTCGGCGACCACGCAATCGAAGATCTTTTCCGGACCGAACCCGTCGGCTTCGAGTGTGGCGACATCGACCTCAACCTCCAACGGTGCTTTTTCATAGGCTGCCAGTTCGCAGATGAGTTCGAGAACAGCAGACATATCTTCTTTGGCAGCCGGGCGGATGGTGATCATAGTTCAGATGGTTTTTTTAACCGCAAAGAACGCTAAGGTCTTCGCAAAGGTCACAAAGCACAGTTTGTCCGGCACTTTGCGTATTTTGCGTAATTCTTCGCGGCCTTTAGAGGTCAAATAAAGATTAAAGTCGTACAAAAGTCAGATATTTGCGGCAAATTTTAGCACAGTCATGCGAGTTACCACCCTTTCAGAGTTTATTGTCGAACGTCAGAACGATTTTCCTTTTGCTTCCGGCGATCTTACGCGTTTGCTGAGTTCTATCCAGCTGGCTTCGAAGATCGTTAACCGCGAGATCAACCGCGCCGGACTGGCACAGGAAATCCTTGGCAAAGCCGGCAATGAAAACATCCAGGGAGAGGAACAGATGAAACTCGACGTGTATGCGAACAACCAGTTTATTCATGCCCTGAAAAACCAGGAAGAAGTTTGTGGGATCGGCAGCGAAGAAAATGACGATTACCTCGGGCAAAACGACGGACTTCCTTCAACAGGTAAGTACATTGTGCTGATGGACCCGCTGGACGGTTCTTCGAATATCGACGTGAACGTATCGATCGGTACCATATTTTCTATTTACCACCGCATTTCGCCAATCGGAAGTCCGGTAACTCTTGAGGATTTTCTACAGCCGGGAACGCACCAGATCGCTGCGGGTTATGTGATCTACGGCTCAAGTACTATGATGGTGTACACCACCGGTAAAGGCGTAAACGGCTTTACCCTGGATCCTTCTATCGGTTCGTTCTTCCTTTCGCACCCTAACCTGCGCTTCCCTTCTTCGGGCAACATTTACAGCATCAACGAAGGCAACACCGGCGACTGTCCGGAAGGGATCAAAAACTACCTGAGCTGGATAAAAGAGACCGACAAAGACACACGCAGACCGTATTCTGCACGCTACATTGGCTCACTGGTAGCCGACTACCATCGCAACCTGCTGAAAGGCGGAATTTACATCTACCCTCCTACACTGAAAGCTCCGAAAGGGAAGCTGCGCCTGCTTTACGAAGCCAACCCGCTTGCGTTCCTCACCGAACAGGCCGGCGGACTCTGTACCGACGGTACGCAGCGCATCATGGACATCCAGCCGACTGAACTTCACCAGCGTGTACCTTTGTTTGTTGGAGAAAAAGGAATGGTGGAGAAGGCGATGGGGTTTATCTGAGTTTTTTTTAAACCGCAAAGGCGCGGAGTTTTGCGCAAAGGACGCGGAGGTGGTTTATCAGGCTCGTTATAAAATCGCTCATTCTCACATTACCAAACAGTTCCTGTAGCGATGAGAGTTCTTCCCAAATTTTCATTTCTGGTTATTCTTTCACTAACGTTGGTTTCTAATCTATTGAAATCGCAAGTGATTGTGCAGATCGTTGACGAACAGGGAAAGCCCTACGACGGTGCCGCTATGGCCATTTTTACCAAAACTAAAAGCAAGGTCTATTTTTCAGATCCTCAAGGGTACACTCACATCGAAACTGAACTCTTTAACTCAATTGACAGTATATCTGTCCGGCATTTCGAAGGCTTCGATACTACCTACTTTACAACAAATAACTTGCTGGTTGCCAGAAGAAAAGTCCTTCAACTTCACCAACTAACCATACAGCCAAGGAAAACCAGGATCATTGGGAACCAGGCTAAATCAACTACCAGTGGACGGAGCAGTTATTTTGGGTGCTCTTCACTGATCTTTAGTAGAGAAAGTGATTTTTCCGGCTTCCGTAGACTTAAATCAATCCGCATCAATTTAGATATTGACCCTTCAGGCAAAGGTGAACCCAAGCCCTTTTATATACAGGTGTTCACAACTGATGCTTCAGGTAAAATACTGGCCGACATTTTTGGTGATTCAATACTGGTGAAGTCAAAATGGAGCTGGATAAACAATTACCGATGGGTTGAAGTCGATCTTCAAAATAAGGAGATCATTATCCCTGACGGTGGCGGCGTAGCTTTTGGTATCAAAGTACCAAGCTGGGATTACCTCAAAGCGAATAAATACACTCAGCACAAGACGTACTCCGAGTATCAATTGTATAACACTTTGTCTGTAGCAACTAATCGTGGCAAGTTTCCTGTAGGCACAACTTTTCGCTCATTCACATACTGTCCCTGGGATAATGCCTATGAGTTTTTACCCGACAAAAATTTCATGATACAACTGGAAATTGAGTGAAATAGAGTTTCGAGTCATTAGAAAAAGTCAGGATTATTGATTCAGCAATCAGCGCTAATTTCTGCAAGGCCCATCACCGGTTGAAGTCCCCCAGGCAATCCAAAACCTGTACCTGGTGCAACTCCATGTTGTGACGCAATCACCAGTTGAAGGATTGTAATTTTCAGCAGCACCCGTTACCGGAGCACAATCACTATCTCCCCAGAATTTTCTTCCGGAAGGAACCGGTGTTGTTGGATTAGTTGCACTCGTATTGCTGCTTCCATTAGTAGACTCATTGGCATTTTGAGCGAATGAGATACCAGGAATTAACACTAATATAAGCCCGGAGACAATGAATGCTTTGGCGAAGGTATTTTTCATACGATATGGATTTAAAAGAACCAGAAAAGTACCAAGTACAGCTGAAAAAGTAAATAGTCATTTATGACCAATTTTGACACCCACCTAAAGTGTGATCCAAAAAAAAACGACCCTTCCGGATCGCTTTTTTTATTCTTTCAATCTATAGAATCATTCCGGACTTCGACAGACTTCGACAGGCTCAGTCTCCGGTTTGTGAATGCGTCATCAAACAAATCAACACATCAACAAATCATCCCATCAACAAATTACTCCTCCGCTTTCCCCTTGCCTTCTTCAAACAACTGGTCTTTGTCGACCTTCGTTACCGTAAGGTTGTTTTTCAGTCCGCGGGAAACGGCGCTGTATGGACCGGTGATCACTTCTTCACCTTTGTTTATCCCAGAGATGATCTCAATGTTCTTGTTGTCCTGGATACCGGTTTTTACCGGGCGGATCACTGCTTTACCCTTCTGGAGGACAAATACGCACTCGAATTCCTTCTCTTCTTTTTCTTCCTTGCTGAGTGCCTTCTTGCCGTATTTCACTTTCGACGACGCGCTGTCGGTACGGGTGGTTACTGCCTCGATCGGTATGGCCAGTCCGCTGGTTACGGTCTTGGTTTGAATTTCAACGCTTGCACTCATTCCCGGACGGAACGGTGAATAGCTCGCCGGTTTTCCCTGTGTCAGGTCGGAGTACGAGATTTTCAGGATGCTGATCTTCACCTTGAAGTTGATCACCTGGTCGGTGCTTGCCGCGGCAGTGGTACTGGTTGCAGCATTCCCGATCTCGGTTACGATTCCCTTGAATTTGCGGTTCAGGTAGCTGTCTACTTCAACCAGAGCGGTATCACCAAGCTTTACGCGGATAATGTCGTTCTCGTTTACGTCGACGTGCACTTCCATTTCGTTCATGTCGGAAATACGCATCATTTCGGTTCCGGTCATCTGGGCGGTACCCACTACGCGTTCGCCCTGTTCCACGCTCAGGTTCGAGATCGTACCGCCTTTTGGAGCGTAGATCATGGTACGGTTCAGCTGGTCGGCGGCCTCTTTCTTACTGGCCTGCGAACTGCGAATGGTATATTCTGCTGACTTTGCGGCCTGTTCTGCTGCAACCACTTCTGCTTTCGCTACTTCATAAGTCTGCGTTGCCTGGTCGAAATCAGCCTGAGAAATCGCTTTCTGCTTTACCAGTTCCTGCTGACGATTGAATACTTTCTCAGCATTGATGAACTGTGCTTTCGCCTGCGTAAGTCGTGCAGACGAGTTAGCCGATTGTGCAAGCGCTGAATTCAGTGCTGCGTCTGCCCTGCTCAATTGTGCCTGGTAAATGTCCGGTTTGATCTTCAATAGCAAATCCCCGGCTTTTACCTGCTGTCCTTCAACCACAAGCAATTCGGTGATTTCACCTGATACGTCAGAT
>JAZKEZ010000145.1:6996-29233 GCA_040386675.1 Bacteroidota bacterium
TAACGGAGCCCTTCTTTAACGCTGGCCCAGGCCTTTACATCCTGTGCCGGCTGGATCTTACCGTTGGCTGTAACAATTTCTGTAATACTTGCCGGTTGGGCAATTGTAGCGGTTACTCTTGTCTCATCACTTTTTCCTCCACCCTTAACAATTGCTACTACGATCAAAATGAGCAATACTGCCCCGATTATAATAAATAGCGTTCTCTTTTTCATGTTGTACAGTAAGCTTATTTAAGTGAAAGGCCTTTTCCCTGGTAAAAATCAAGGACCTTGGTTTTAAAAACGTAATCGTATTTGGAGCGGACCAGGTCGTTTTCTGCATTGGTCAGCTTGATCTTGGCATCGGTATATTCTACCAGGTTGATCAGATTCTGTTGGTATTTGATATCGGCATATTTGAACGATTCCTTCTGTGCGCTTACGAGTTTTTCTGAAGCAAGAAACTGTTTGTAGGCTGATAATGCATCATTGTACGAACGCTGCACGGTTTGCTGCAGCGTATTGCGCACGGCTTCGTACTGTAACCTGGCATTCATGCTGTTCACACGCGCCCGCTTTATGCTGGTATTGGTCGTCAGTCCGTTGAAGATCGGAACCGTAAGTGTAACGCTGATCGATTTATTCAGGTTGTCTTTCAGCTGGTCATTGAACTTTTTCGGGGCAAATCCTTCGGTGTAGATCTGCTGCTGCGAGTAAACCGTGGCCGGCTGCGCATTTCCCTGCGCATCATAAAACGGGATCGGGGTATACACAGTAGTTGGCGTACCAAGTGGCACCACGTTGTTTCCTGAATAACCCGAACCATAACTTCCGCTTAGGGCAAGTCTTGGGACAATGGCGCCCATGGCTACGTTAAGTGCCTTTTCAGCGCTTTGCATCCGCAGTTCCTGTGCCTTTACTTCAGGCATGATCCCTACAGCCGCGTGATATACATCATCGGCATTTGCAGAAAGTAATGCTCCGTCCACATTCAGGTTATCCGGTGTCTGCACCTCAATTTCGGTATTGATATCGAGTTGCAGGTATTGGTACAACTGCAGGTAATACAGGTTGAGGCTGTTCTCAGCATTTACAAGTGCCAGTTCGTCTCGGGCATATTGCGCATCGATGTCGAACTGGTTGCTTTCTGCCAGCGAACCCGCAACCACGAGTTTGCTGATCCTGTCGCGTTGTAACCTCGAGATCTCCAACTGATTCTCAGCATTTTTCACCAACTCCTTACCAAACAAAATCTGCAGGTAGGCCGTGGCAATGCTCAATGATACGTCGTTGCTCCGCTGCTCGGTATCTTTTATGCTGGCCAGGTATTCGTAATGACTTTGGGCCAACTGGTTCCAGTTTTGAAAACCGCTGAACAGGTTCAGGTTACCGGAAAGGAAAAGCTGCGTACTTCTCACCTTGTTGTTTGCGAAGGTGTTAGTAAACGGGTCAATGGTACGACCGTAGTTGTAGGTATTGCTTCCCTGGGCGTTCACCGTGGGAAGAAATCGTGCAGCGGCCTGTGTCCTCAGGCGATCGTTCATATCGATCTGCAGTTCCGACTGTTTGATCTGGATGTTGTTGTCTTTTGCGTACTGGATGCACTTTTCCAGGCTCCAGATCTCTTGTCCGAAGCTGGCAGCGGGCAGCAGTATGATTGCGGCTAATAAGCGTTTTAGTTGCATGCCGGATGTTGGGTTTTATAATTTGCGAAGAAAGAACTTGTTAAAATGTGGTGGAACTTCATTGTGTTGAGCGGCGGTTATTCGTGTGCATCTTCCTTTACCCTGATTTTAATGGTATACCCGGCTTGCGGTCGGGTAGAAGAATCGACAAGAAGGTAAAAAGCGTCACCTTTCTGAACCCTTAGGGAATTGCAGAAAGCATCGGCAGCATCGAAGGTGATCAGGCTATCGGAGCCGGTTGCGTTGATCCCGGTTATGCCGGTTCCCATATCCGCGGTACTGCAGTTGGCCCGGGCAGGGTTCCCGATCAGCTCGAATGGGAATGAGCGACAAAACCACGGGCCTTCGGAAGCATACAAAGCGAAGTCGTAATTATCTCCTGCATTTACACTGCTGATGGTGAGTTCGAGTTCGCCGTCGGCATCCGCATTAAAGCGGAACCATGCCGGATTGTATTCCCTGGTATGAAGAAAAGGGTATTGTCCGCCCTGGTTCTGCACCTCGAACTGAAGTCCGTGTGCGGCCGAACTTTTTATCGGACCGATCTCATCGGTGATCTTGATGGCGCCCATACAGTCGGCAGCGGCTTTGGGCAATTCCATTACCCGTTCGGCCGGCTGGGCCAGCGACGAAAAAGCGAGGAAAAGCGCACTTACACAACTGAAAGCAGGCAGCAAAAACATGCGGCAAACTTAGGTTTAATTCCTGAAAATCGGGACGTTGATCCAATAAAACGAGCACCTGTTTGTTTGTAATTAATTCGGCTATATTTATCGAAATAAAAACCCTCAATCAAATGGAATCCCTATTTCTTACCCGCCAGGAAAATCTGGTGTTGCAATTGGTGTGCAACCAAAAATCCAACCTGGAAATCTCCAGGATGCTTTTCATTTCTCCATACACCGTTACTCAGCACAAGCAAAACATCAAAAGGAAAATTGGATGCAAAACAAGCCTTGGCTTTTTAGTGTATGCTTTGAAAAAAGGAGTAGTTCTACTTGAAGACATCGGAAGTTGAGTTCACCTTGAAAATGGTAAAAACCACTATTGACTACCACTCAACTATTGATCAAGTTTGTGGAAATACAAAATCAAATCAGTATGAAAAAATCACATTTTCTATTTGGAATTATTGCATCCGGACTATTAACCCTGTGGTCCTGCAAAAAAGAAGAAGTCAACACAACCCCCGTACCTATCAAAACCGGTATCCAAACACATGAGGCCAATTTAAATCAGCTTAGACAAAGTAATATTTCAGTTGATCAGTTGTCGGCGAAACTCACTCTCCTTGGAGAAAGCCCGTTGAACACTACCATTCTGGAAATAGAAGAAGCATTGAACCGTACATTTGCCAGGCTGCCACAAAGCGCAAACGATTTGCAACAAGAAGTAATGACCTTCCGGTTAAAAGTGAGTAATGATCTGCTCGTATCCGGTATCAGCAAAACAAACTGGCTGATAGACCAGGCCGCAGCTGTAACACAAATGGTTACCAGGCTTGGGGCCGTTAGAAGTATTATGGCTATTGATGTGGTGGATAATGGCTACAAAAGAATAGATGCTACAACTGTCGAAATTACTACGACTGTTTACTCTGTCTCTTCTTCAGCCGCTCTCAAAAATCTGTGCGAATTCAAGACACAAATGAGTTGGATTGAAGCCGCCAGCGCATTAACTACCCGTTACAATACCTGCCCGCTTAGATATATCGCATTTGGAGAATATTATTCGGAGGTACGCACTAAAGAATTTAATCAGTATCAAGGCTTCGACAAATACTGGTATGAAGAAGACTATCTATTCTCAAACTGGTTCATTCCCCAAAGCCAAAGTCAACCGGCTTCAAAATGGAACTACTATTTTAATAGGCTTACTGCGCTGGTAGAAAGAGAAAAAGTTGAGTCTTATGCGAATGAGAACTATGTATTGGTTCAGTATGATCTTCTGACCGGCCCTGGACCAAGCCTTTATCTGCATAAAGCCACAATTATATGCGGTAGGAAGGCTAAAATAGGGGTAGGAAGTTAATTTCTGAAAATGAAGAATTAAGGGTGGACTAAAATATGTTCCACCCTTTTTTCATGTTTACAACCATTCACTTCACGCTTCTACCGGTAATGATAAAAAATCCCTTTCTCGAAAGGCGTCCATAACGCAGCCTTCTGCCCGGTAAGCTTCAATGCATCATTCGTCCAGGTATTGCAGGTGTAAAAAATACTGTATACTCCCTTGGCTTCATAAAACGCATCATGCTTCCCATAATTCGCATCCGTGGAAATGTAAATTCCTTTTTTGTCTACAACAGTCTGAAATTTCCGGCCAATGAATCTGACCAGTTTGATGTAATTTTCTTTGCTCATCCTGATGCGCTTGCAGCGGTCAGATTCGTGAAGCCGATCATAAAACGTGGCATGAATGGCGGAACTGCTCAACCCGAAAAGCGCCTTGAACGCCACACTTACTTTTAACTGCGACCATGTAGGCGTTTGCAGATAAAAACCCTTATCACCCCAACCAAAACCAACGTACTTCAGCGACGTATCTGCCGCTTCCGTGTCTTTCCGGCTGATCACCGTGGTCCAGTCCATCCATTGATTGGTTACCGGAACTACGATATCGGTATGTACCCCGTTTGACAATAGAAAAACCTCAACGTCATCGCCGGTTTCCGCTTCACCATTCACAGGGATTCGGGCAAGAATGAAAGCAACCACAAAATACAGGATCACGATCAAAACAAGTGTGGCGAGTGAAATTCCGGCGATTTTAAGCATGGAAGCGAGCATACGGTGGAAATGAAGTATCAATTACAGATACGCAGTTCCAAAGGATTTGTTTTTATCGGGGGATTGTGCGTGGTTACACTTTGGTTACACCGTGGTCATTCGATAGTCATACGGTGGTCATACAGTTGTCGTCAGCCTAGCGTATAATGGGCGTAAAACACCGGAGGACAATTGATTGACAACGGTATGACTACCGATTGACTAACGTATGACTACCGGTCCAAATTACTACCTCGCCGGCTCAGGCGTATTTAAATTGGTAAGCCTGATCCACCCTTTGTACGGTTTCTTTCCGTAAAAGCTGCACAGTGCATACTCTTCATCTACCTTTTCCACAAACACCACCCGGTTTTTAGCGATACTTACCATGGGCTTCTTCGCATTCTTGTCTTTGTATAACCCGGTGTTGGCCGCATTTACATACCTGATCTCCGACCAGTTGCGGCGTTCTTCAAGCCTGAACATGGCAGGCTCTGTGGCAAAGCGCTGGAAGTTGGGCAGGCTTCCATATTCCTCGCTGAGGCGGATATATACTTCGTTGTTTACACCCACCCTTAACGAACCTACGATCCGGCTGTTTTTCTCACCCGGGAAATAAAAAGCGATGGGGAAACTCGACCCCTCGGCTTTTCCCTGAATATAAAACGTACCGGCTACATTCGGATCGCCTGATTCTGATAAGGAATCGGGATAGGTATCGTCGTAATAACCGGTGAGCATCTGGGTCTGACGGTCGTACGCCAGGCGCAAACCGGATTCATAGCGGCCAGGGGCAATTTCCTGTGAATGCGCTATAAACAACGATAAGGTGAGGATGAAAGTAAGGACGATGGATCTCATAACTGTAGGGGTTTACCGGGAGGAGGCAAAAACCGTACGAGAGCACCGGTACATCAAAAAAAATCCCGCCGAAGCGGGACTTTTACCAACAGAATGAGGGAATTATGAGGGTTTTTAGCGGTTTGTACCTGTTGAATACGAAACAAATGTAGATCAACATTTATGATGATGCTACCATGAATGAGCGTACAGGACAAACCAATGAGTATTTGGGACGAATCCAGAGATATTCGGGATGAGGATGGGATAAGTACAAACGGTTGTGGGTTATTAACCGCAAAGGACACAAAGAGAAACGCAAAGGGCGCAAAGGCTTCGCTATCTGGTTATTAAAGAGCGATCGAATTGCTTACAGAAGCTACCCTCTTCATGAATTCATCTTTATTGGCGCGCGAAACATCAACGATTGATTCGTCGCTCATGGTCACGAAACCACCGCGGCCTTTGTTGTATTTCTTTACGTGGGTAAGATTGATGAGGTGTGACTGGTGAACGCGCATAAAATCGTGTTCAGCAAGCAGGTCGCTGTATTCTTTCAGGGTTTTCGAGACCAGCATCTTGGTCTGATCGGCAAAGTGGAAGAAGGTATAGTTCTTATCTGCTTCGCAGCGTACGATGTCTTTGACCTCCATCACGGTAAATCCCTGGAGCGAAGGCAGTACGATGCGTTGAGAAGCTGATGCCCTCTTCTTCAGTGTATCCAGCAGGATATCGAACTGATCGTCCTTTACCCCGTTTATTGATTTTTTTTCGGCTTTGCCAAGTGCGTTTTGAAGTTCGGTAACATCGATCGGTTTTAACAGGTAATCGAGTGCACTGAATTTAAAGGCCTTGGCTGCATATTGACTGTAGGCTGTGGTGAAAATCACCTCGAAATCTATTTTCCCGACTTCCACCAGCAAATCGAAACCGTTTCTGAAAGGCATTTCAACATCCAGGAAAACCACGTCCGGTCTGCATTGTTCAATCAATTCAAGGCCTTCTTCCACCGACTTACCCATCCCGATCACGGTGGTATTCGGACAATAGTTATTAATCAGGCTGTGTAGCGTTTCTCTTCCGCTGGCTTCATCATCAATAATGATAGCTGTAAGCATAGTGATCTATTATTAGAGGTGGATGGGATCTGATGGAAAAGTAAATAAAAAAAGGTCTTCCCGGGAGAAGACCTTTTATTTGGGCACATTCATCCGATGATGATCAGCCTCTTTTCGATGAAACTTTCTGTGCTTTTACAGGCGCAACAGGCTTAACCGGCTCTGTTACAGGAACAATATCGGCAGTTTTAACCGGTGTGGTCACAATATTCATCTCGTTGATCAGATTTTGCGCACCGGCATATTTGTCGATGATGAACAGCACATAGCGGATGTCGCAAACAATGGTTCGCTGAACGTTTTGCTCAAAGGCAATATCGCCGCTCATTGCCTCCCAGTTCCCGTCAAATGCGGTACCGATCAGTTCTCCGCGGGCGTTCATTACCGGGCTACCGGAGTTTCCACCGGTAATGTCGTTGTTGGTCAGGAAGCAGGTGATCAGTCGTCCTTTCGAATCGGCATAGCGACCATAGTCTTTCTTCGCCCACAATTCTTTCAGTTTAGCCGGCACCACGAACTCGTCGTTAGAAGGGTCTTCTTTTTCCATTACACCGTCAAGCGTAGTGATGAAATCGTATTTCACTGCATCTGCACCGCTGTAATCCAGTACGTTTCCGTAGGTAAGACGCATGGTGCTGTTGGCATCAGGATAGTATTTCTTGTTGGGATTCATTTCACGAAGACCGGCTACGAACAAACGCTTCCCCTCTTCCATTTTCTCTACCGCCGGCGCCGGGTTCTGAACCATTGCGATGTAGCTGTTGTACAGATCGGTGGCAGCCTGGAACACCAAGTCCTTATCAAGTACCTTCTGGTCTGGCTTAGCGAGGAAAGCCTTCAGACGAGCTTCATTCACAAAGATCGAAGTCGCATAAGCCTTCTCTGCATACGCCTTGAAATCTCCTTTGAACTTCTTGTTTACCGTGTTTTCGAAAAACGGAGGAAGCTCGTTGGCCTTCACGTTCTTGCTGTACAGTTCAAGCAGTGCGGCATACAGTTTCTTATCGGTCGACAGGTTGAAATCCTTGAAATGGTCTTCAATCTGCTTTTCCAGCTTAGGCATGGCGCTTTTCAGCATCGCCGGGTCGTTCATTACCGGACCCAATCCGCGGCCCATACGAAACGCAAACAACAGCGAAGCAGGTCCCTGAAGTCCCGCTTCCAGCAGGTAGGTCTGGCTAACAACTGTCTTGTTCTCGGCTTCTACACCTTCGCGGATCATTGTAAGTGCCTGGCCGTATTTCGCTTTCCTCGCAGGATCGGCATTTACCCAATTGATGAAATTGTTTTCCAGCAGTGCTTTTTGCTCAAACACTTTGTTGCGTTTCAGTTGCTTTTGCTGACCGATGTAGTATTTCCAGTAGTTGGCTACCTGGGCATACGCAGATGCATACATGATACGGATCTTCGGGTCTGCATTCATGTCTTCGCGCATGATCGCCAGTTTCAGGTCGCGGATCTTTACCACGTTTGGCTGGTGAAGGTCAAGTTCCTGCTGCACTCCGTAAGAAGTCATGTAGCGATCGGTGCTTCCCGGGTAACCCATGATCATCGCGTAGTCCCCCTGGTTTACACCAGAGATTGAAACCGGAAGTGCGTATTTTGCTTTCAACGGAACGTTGTCTTTGTTGTAGGCCGCTGGTTTTCCGTCTTTGTCGGTGTACACCCTCAGCAGACTGAAATCGCCGGTGTGACGGGGCCACATCCAGTTGTCGGTATCGCCACCGAACTTACCGATCGACTGCGGCGGTGCGCCTACCAGTCGAACGTCCTTAAAAGTCTCGTATACAAACAGGTAGTATTCATTACCGTTAAAGAATTCGCGGACGTTTGCATTGTAAGTGGTACCGTTGCTTGCTTCTTTCGACAGCTTTTGCATCACGGCCTGGATCTTTGCAGTACGTTCTTCTTCGCTCATTCCTGAGGTGATCTCTCCCAGTACCTTATTGGTCACATCTTCCATGCGCACCAGGAAGGCTGCGGTGAGCCCTTCGTTCTGAAGCTCCTCGCTTCTTGAACGCGCCCAGAAACCGTCGGTAAGGTAATCGTGATCGGTAGAGGAATGCGATTGTACCGCTTCGAAACCGCAGTGGTGATTGGTGAGCAGCAATCCGTCTTTAGAAATTACTTCTGCGGTACAGAATCCGCCAAGCGAAACGATAGCGTCTTTCAGACTGGAGTTGTTTACGCTGTAGATCTCGTCAGCCGTAAGCTGCAGACCTTTTGCCTGCATATCGGTGTAGTTGAGACGCTTGATGAGTAGTGGAAGCCACATCCCTTCGTCTGCGCGCGCAGAACCCCAAAGGAGAACACAGGCTAAAAATCCTGCTAAGAGTTTTTTCATGAATGTTTGTTTTTTTGAAAAGAGATCAAAAGTAAGAAAGAGAGGGTTATGTTTTTAACCGCAGAGGCGCCGGGGTGAAACACGGAGTGCACTGAGGGTTTTAGCCTGATCCTGAGCGGTTTTTAACTTATAAGCCAGGCCAACACAGCATACCGGCCAATTTTACCGACAAACATCAGTACAGTTACCGGAGCCAACCGAAGCCTGAAAAAACCAAGCACAATGCACAGCAGGTCGCCAATGAACGGGGTCCAGCAAAGTAATGCCAGCCAGTAGCCGTATTTTTTGGCGCGTCCGCGGAACGATTCTACTTTTTGCTGTGAAACCCGGAAGTACTTTTCCAGCCACTTCCATTTCCCCAGTGAACCGAGCCAGTAACCGGTCAGTCCGCCCAGTGTGTTCCCGATCCCGGCTACGATCACAAGCGTGATTGCAGGAACGGAGGCACTTTCGAGCGCTGCAACAAACATCACTTCCGACGAAAACGGGATGATGGTGGCGGCCAGAAACGAGCCGAGGAAAAGTGACGCTATGACAATTAAAGAGTCCATCTATTTTACCGCAGAGGCGCAGAGGTTGGCGCGGAGAACACTGTCTCTGCGTTTTCTGTGCCAACCTCTGCGCCTCTGCGGTTCAAAAAAATTAAAAACTAGTCAACTCCGTCAACGCCTTCCCTACCGAATTCACCCCGCTGAACATCAGCACCAGCTTTTCGTTCTTCTCCATCAGCTTTGCGTTTTTCGGATTGGTCTGTACAAAATTCAGCACGCGGGTAAACGCTTCGCTCTGGTAGTACGGCGAATCCTTTTTATTGATGAAATAGCCAATCATCTTTTCGTTTTTGATCACCAGTTTCTCGAAGCCGATGTTTTTGGCGATCCAGCGGAGACGGATGGTGTTAAAAAGTTCCAGCGTGGGTCTCGGTACTGCACCGAAGCGGTCGGCCATGTTTTGCTCGTAGGCCTGAAGCTGTTCCTCGTTGTCGAGTTCGTCGAGTTGTTTGTAGAGTGAAAGTCGTTCGGTAATGTTGTTCACGTACGAATCCGGGATCAGCAATTCGAAATCGGTCTCGAAGACACATTCGTCGATAAGCGGTCTGTTGCGGATTTCTTCTGCAAACACATCGGCAAACTCCTGCTCTTTCAGTTCCTGGATGGCTTCGTTCAGGATCTTCTGATAGGTTTCGAAACCAATTTCAGAGATGAATCCGCTTTGTTCTCCACCCAGCAGGTCACCCGCACCGCGAATGTCAAGGTCGCGCATGGCAATGTTCATCCCGCTGCCCAAGTCGCTGAACTGCTCAAGTGCCTGCAGACGTTTACGCGCATCGTTGGTAAGCGTAAGTTTGGAAGGTGCCATTAGGTAGCAGAAGGCTTTTTTGTTGCTTCGTCCTACACGTCCGCGTAACTGGTGCAGGTCGCTCATCCCGAAGTGATGGGCATCATTAATAATGATGGTGTTGGCGTTGCTGATGTCCAGTCCGCTTTCGATAATGGACGTGGCCACCAGCACATCGTACACGCCTTCGGTAAAGTCGCTCATGATCTCTTCGAGCTTGTCGCCGTCCATCTGACCGTGACCGATGCATACGCGGTATCCCGGGCACAGTCGCTGGATCATTCCCGCCACCTCGTGGATATTCTGGATGCGGTTGTTTACAAAATAGACCTGTCCGCCGCGGCTCACCTCGTTTACAATGGCATCACGGACAATTTCCTCGTTAAAACTGTGTACTTCGGTCTGCACCGGATAACGGTTTGGCGGAGGTGTGTTGATGATGCTAAGGTCGCGCGCCGCCATGAGCGAAAACTGCAGCGTTCGCGGGATCGGTGTTGCCGAAAGCGTAAGCACGTCGAGGTTGGCTTTCAGCGTTTTGAGTTTATCTTTCACACCCACCCCGAATTTCTGTTCCTCATCTACGATCAGCAAGCCGAGATCTTTGAATTTCACGTCTTTCCCGATCAGTTTGTGTGTTCCGATCACAATGTCAACCTTTCCGTCGGCCAGGGCTGCGAGCGTTTCTTTCTGCTGTCTTGGCGGCTTGAAACGGTTCAGGTAATCAACTTTTACCGGAAAATCCTTGAGGCGCTCCCTGAAGTTCTTGAAATGCTGTGAACACAGAACGGTGGTAGGCACCATGATCGCCACCTGTTTTCCGTCGGTTGCCGCCTTGAATGCTGCGCGGATCGCGATCTCGGTTTTCCCGAAACCTACATCCCCACATACCAGGCGGTCCATCGGCGATGCGTTTTCCATGTCGCGTTTCACGTCCTGCGTGGCCTTCAGCTGATCGGGAGTGTCTTCATATATGAACGAGGCCTCGAGTTCGTTTTGCAGGTAACTGTCGGGCGCAAACTGAAATCCCTTCCCAGCCTTGCGTTTGGCGTACAGGCGGATCAAATCGAACGCAATTTCCTTTACTTTTTTCTTGGTCTTGCTCTTCAGGTTCGCCCAGGCGTTGCTTCCCAGTTTGTTCACCCGTGGCTGGGTGCCTTCTTTTCCTACGTATTTCGAGATGCGGTGCAGTGAGTGAATGCTCACGTACAAAATATCATTATCGCTGTAAACCAGGCGAATGGCTTCCTGCATTTTGCCATTTTGCTCAATCTTCTCCAATCCTGAGAATTTCCCGACCCCGTGATCAATGTGGGTTACATAATCGCCGGGTTGCAGCTGCATGATCTCTTTCAGGGTGATGGCCTGTTTGGTTTTGGCAAATCCTTCTTTCAGGCGGAAACGGTGGTAACGCTCGAAGATCTGGTGATCGGTATAACAGGCTACTTTCTGGGTGTTGTCGATAAAACCTTCGCTGAGTTCGAGCGTAATCGGCGTAAATTCTACGGTG
This sequence comes from Bacteroidota bacterium, assembly GCA_040386675.1. Classification (GTDB taxonomy): domain Bacteria; phylum Bacteroidota; class Bacteroidia; order Flavobacteriales_D; family Luteibaculaceae; genus DASUEB01. The sequence goes on from JAZKEZ010000145.1 coordinate 18,578, forward strand.
TGTTGCTTGTCTTCAAAGATGTTGTATAGTCGTTCCACCTGCTTGTAATTTCCGGCGAGTATAAGATTGGTAAATCCTTTCTCCCCCATCTGGTGCAGATTGGAGCCGAGCAACTCAAAATTCTTGTTGAATGAGGGTTGCGGCTGCTGGTCGAATTCGATCACGGTCGCCTTGAAGACCGAACTGTTTGCGGTTTCTACTACCGTAAAATTGAGCAGGTCTTTTTTGAATTGCGCAACGGTGGTACTCATTTCCTCAGGCGGAAGGTAATTGAATACGGATTCGAGTTTGCTATAGGCCAGGTCGGCCTTCGCCAGTTCTTTTTCGAGTTTATCGAAGGTAAGTTGCAGGTCTTTGGTCCAAACCGTAGTCGTATTCGGGAGAAATTCAAGGAATGTCTCGCGGTTTTCCTTGAGGATACGTTCCTGTACGTTAGGAACAATATTGATCCGCTGCATTTTCTGGATCGACAACTGAGAAACGGGATCGAATTTCCGGATGCTGTCCACCTCGTCGCCAAAGAACTCAATGCGAAACGGGTGCTCGTTCGAAAACGAGAATACATCCACAATACCACCGCGTACCGAAAACTGGCCGGGTTCGTATACGTAATCTACTTTCTCAAAATCAAATTCAATCAGCAATTCATTGATGAAATCGATGCTGTAGCTGCGATCTACCTCAACTTCAAGCGTGTTTTTCACCAGGTGTTTCTGAGTCACCACTTTTTCCGACAATGCTTCCGGGTAACTCACGATCGCCAGGTTTTTCCCGCCCGAGATGCGGTTGAGCGTTTCGGCCCTCAGCAATACATTCGCATTATCGGTCTGTTCCGATTGATAGGGAACACGGTAGGACGACGGAAAAAACACGATCGGAACGTCAGGGTTCACGTTTTCGAGATCGTTCATGAAGTAGGCCGCTTCTTCCTTATCGTGCTGGATAAAAAGATAGACCCCTGGACGCTTCTCCATAACAGCAGCCGCTACCAGCGCAGCTCCCGAACCCACCATTCCCTTTACCTGAACCCGATTGTTTTCCAGCAGGGTTTTGGTGAGTCTGGTAACGGTAGCATGAGTAAGAAATCTTGCAAACAGGTCGGAAACAGTCATCATACGGGTCTAAACGTAAAAGGGGCCGGGAGTTCCCCCCTGGCCCTGTTTGAGTTGTAAAGGTAAAAAATTGGAAGCTCCAATTGTGACGATAATTAACCACAGAGAAAAACGAGGTAGTCACAGAGAAGCGCAGAGCGTTTTGTGCATGTTGTTGTTACCAGAACCAACTCTCAAAAAAATATCACCTTTGTTCTCCAACATTTTTGTGAGATGACCATCAAATCATTGATTAGACTACTGTTTATCTACATTTTACTATTTTGTTTCTCTGCTGCAAAAGCACAGGAAAAGCCTGGAGTGGACCGGAATCAATTGCGATTCAACCTCGACTCCTCTGGGAACCGCTTTATAAAAGCAACCCTCATCAACCAGGTCTGGGTGCGGTTCAACCAGAACAATCCGGGCAGTCAGCAGTTCGGCTACGATTTGCCTGCCAACAGTTTCGATGTGGGAATCCGCCGGCTGCGTTTCCAGTTGTTTGGCCAATTGACCGACCGGGTGTTTTTCTACAGCCAGTTCGGGATGAACAACTTCAGTGTGAGTTCGCCGCGCTTCAGCGGAGCGTTCTTTCACGATGCAGCGCTGGAATACAAGGTGAAAGAGCGTTACCTGTCTATCGGCGCCGGACTCAGTTCATGGGGCGGTTACCTGCGGATGTCGGCGCCGGCCGTTGGCGGAATTCTTGGCATCGATGCACCGCTATATCAACAGGCCACAAACAGCACCACCGACCAGTTTCTCCGCAAACTCGGCGTATACGCTAAGGGAAAGATCGGCAAACTCGATTACCGGGTGATGCTGGCCAGTCCGATGGCACCGCAAAACAGTCCGTCACCACTATCACCGATCGGTCCGCGCAGCAATTTTTCCCTGCGCCCGGCACATGCCCAGATCCAGTCGTATATCTCCTACCAGTTTTTCGATGAAGAATCCAACCTGCTGGCCTTCAATACCGGCACCTATAGCGGAAAGAAGCGCGTATTCAATATCGGTGCGGGTTTCGTAAACCAGGCACATGCCATGTGGCACCGGAATGCTGACGGCGATACGGTGACCAGCACCATGACACTGTTCGGGGCAGATGTGTTTTATGATGCGCCGCTCAACACCGAAAAAGGAACGGCGATCTCCGTGTATGCCGCGGTTTCGGGGAATGAATTCGGTCCGGGATATTTGAGGAACAACAATGCGATGAACATTGCGAACTCGGTGAACAACCCCGCAAACCTCGGCGGACCAGGCAATGCGTTCCCGATGCTTGGAACCGGAAGCACGGCTTACCTGCAGGCCGGGTACAAATTCCGCAATAACCTGTTGCCCGACGGCGGTACGCTTACTCCTTACGCTTCGGTGCAGCACAGCCGTTTCAAATCTTTGCCGGAACACATGAATGTGTACGAACTTGGCCTGAACTGGCTGATCCACGGCAGTAACCTGAACAAGATCACCCTTGGAATACAGAACCGGCCGGTGTATACTGCCGGTGCGCTGGGAGCTGCGTACGAAAGCGGGCGGAGAAACCAGGTAGTGGTGCAGTTCCAGGCCGGACTCTAGGTCCCTCACCTCGTTCTGGATGACCCTTCTTAGCCGCCATTTTAAGATAGTCATCCCGAGCGGAGCGAGGGACCCCGGGATTCTGATATATTTGACCAAACATCAATTATGGCCACATCTTACCCATCCATCCCAAAATATCCTTCTGCGTGGATAAAAGTGATGTGCATGATCGTGTACCTCTTGATGTCCGGAAGCTACAGCCAGGCACAAACCCCAACCGATCCTTCGCTCGACAGCATGATCTTCCGCAGCGAACTGACCGGCAGCTGGTCGGGTAAATTCGGCCCGAGCGACATCCGCATCACCATCAGCTCGATAAACGACCGGCAGGTCACTGCGTCTAACCGCATCGCCGGACAGACCAAAAAGATGAGCGGAATCATTTCAACCAAATGGATCGACACCGATTACCAGGTAAATATGGAACTGCGTGAAACACCGGCCAATCCTGAAAACGGCACGTTTACCCTGAATTGCTGGTTTACTTTTAAACAGCGCCCCGACGGTTCATACCTCTATTCTCCTGATGATGTGAGCTTTTCCGGAATGAAAGGAACGTGGATCCCGGCTGATGGGAAACAACTGATCGATTTCGCACTGAACCGCGATTCTGTGGTGCTGTATCAGTCACCCAAAGCCATTGCCGGTCCGAAAGGAATACGGGGCCGGATGCCTGAATTCGATAACGATGAAAGTATATACAGCCGCTACCAGGTGGTGGCCGGCAGTTACGAAGTATTGGACGAGGCGATGGAAGTGGCTCGTCAGTACGGCGGCCGTGAATCGCACGTCTGGGTGATGCCTTTCCCGGATGGCGGCTACAAAGTGTGCATTGCCAGAAGCGAAGATCCCTACAAAGCGCGCGAAATGATGGAAACGGCGAATGAAAAGCTCGGCATCCGTTCTGTACTTGTTCAATACCAAAGACCATGAGAATTGCTATTGCTATACTCGTTTTCGCTTCGCTGAATACCTTCGGACAGTTCGACCGTGCTCCTTTTGCCGGTATCTACGAGCGTAAATTCGGTGAAGAAGGCTGTCGCTCGTTCCTGCGCCTGGAACCTTTTGCCGAATGCTTCGAAGTGTACCTCATTCAGTGCGATTCCACGGTAACGATCATCAGCGGAAATTGTTCGGTAGATGCCTCTGGACGCTTTACTTTACAGGCCGATACCCTGAAACTTTCGCTGATCGACAAGACCAGCCCGGTGATGCTCAGTGACCTGCTGAAGCCGTATCATTTTTACTCAAAGATCAGCGAAGAAGAGTTTCTGCTCGCCATGCAGCAGCAATTGCCTGCGATCGAGCAGCAGCAGCTCTTTACCGAGGCAGAAATGAACCAGCCCAAAGCCGGGACCGCCAAAAAACGTTCGGTGGCTACAGGAAGCATTTCTGGAAGATGGATCGGGACTTTCCGCGACAAACCGATAGAATTCAACCTGAAAAAACGCGGAACACGGTATTACGCCACGATGTACTATAATTCGCGCTGGGATGTATACTATGCCGAGAAAACGGCCAAAGGTTTCCTGATCAGGGAAAGCGGCAACAACAGCTGGAACGGCAACTACGAACTGGAGATCAAACGCAGTGGCGAAGCCAGCGGGCAATGGACTTCGCGGTCGGGTATAAAGAGTTTTCCTGTTGTATTAAAGCCTGTTCTTTAGTGGTAAGTTGTAGGTGGTAAGTGGTAAGTGTGGCAACTGCTCCTCAACTCTTAACTCTTAGTTCTTAGCTCTTAGTTTCCAGACCCAACCCTTTAGTGGGGTATAAAAAACGATTACTTCTGGTTATATACATTCCGCAACAGGGAATGTAGCTTCGCGTCACCTTTTTGACGCTCCCTCCCATGGCAGGCGTCTGCCTATGAAAAACCTTTTATCACACGCTGATCCGGTAGCACAACTGTTGCCGGCTTCTCAATTCCGCACTGCGGATCATTACCTGTCTGTAGCCGGAGTGGAACGGCCCGACAGTGCTCTCACCTGTATTTACACCACAAATCTCTATACATGAAAAAGTATTTTCTGCACACCGGTACAGAACAGCAGGGACCTTTTAGTCCTGAAGAATTGAAAAACCTACACATTTCAAGGGACATCATGCTCTGGCACGACGGACTGGGTCACTGGACACCGGCCGGAAACATTGAAGAGCTTCAATCGATTTTTACTACGGTACCGCCGCTGTTTGTTGCTGCGCCAGTCACTCCCGGATTGCCTGAAACCGAAGTGAAGTCAAGGAGATTTGGCAGGAAAACCATACTCATTGTCGGAGCAATATTGATCCTGGCGCTTATAGGCATCCTGGTGTTTCAGCAGATTGAATACCAGGAATACCGCCATTACCGTATGCAGCATCTTAACTGAAAGACAGGAAGCTGAAGCATGCGGTGATTAAGTGAAAAACAGCATAAATAACTATTTACTTTTTGGATAATCGATTTTACTTTTCACAGTCATTAAACCACGCCCAGGGCACGTGCATACCTCTCAACACCACACCTAAAAACATCCCTCCCTATGAAAAACCCTATCATTTCTTTGACATTTGTACTGTTTATAATCTGGAACGGCAATGGCGTTGCGCAGAACGTAATACTGAAAAAAGAACTCTACAATGAGATGACCAAAACAATCGGTGAACAGGGCGAAGAAATTCTGCGTAACCGGGATTACATATCATTACTTGAACGAGCTAAGCTTGGTGCCGATGTAGCAGCTGCTCTGCCGCCTGGAGGATCTCCATTCCAGCTTACTTCCTTTTTGTTTTCGAACGCTCCCCGAGGATTTGCTGTATCATACTCACGCCACCAGTTTATGGGGAAAAACATTGAAACTCCCTCCATCCCGGTGATCAATGTTGATTTCTTTAATAAATGGTCCAAACGCTTACCAATTGTGGAAAAGGTTCAGTGGTTTGAGTACTATACCGTTCGCATGAACGGATCATTTTCCAAATCGTCGTCGTTAGCCCTTAATCCAACAGGAATTAGTTTTGTTGATGGGCTAAAAAACACGACCAACGACGGATTGGGCGCTGTACAGGAATACGCCACACCATCGGCAGCGGAGTTATTGTTATACACCAATTTAGGTGCTTATGCGGGTACCAATATCGCCGTTTATCGCAACTGCAACGAATGGTTCCTGACTGTGGACGCCGGGATTAGTGGAACGTTTACCCAAATTAATCTTAATCCCGCGATCGAACTGGCCAGTGATGCAACCGATGCGGTAGCCAAAAGAATTGTTGATCTTACCTTCCAGAACACACCTGACAGTGATTCTCAAATCCGCACCCTGAGCCGGATCACTGATGCATTGTCTGATTTACCACAGGCTGCTAAAGCGGTCAACCTGAAACCTGTAAATGTTCCGTTTCCTTTGCTATACGCGGGACCATCTGTGACATTAGGAAAAGGTTTAAATTCAGACCTGGCTGACAAAAACTGCCCTGGATTGTCTATACAAGGTTATGCACAGGTGCTGAAAAATATATATACCCCAAAGCTCACTAACCTGGTTTACGATGTACAAGATAACGTCATCACAGATGACAAAGCAAATGTTCTGCGCCAGTTGAGCGAACTTGATATTGATGTGAAGGATGCTTCGGTTATGAAGGAAAAACAACGATATAACAACGGTCTCCTCAACGCCGGGATACGCATCACTGCTCAATTCCGTTCACTGGCACTTTTTGGTGGTGTACAATACAGCACTACACTATCTTCCCAACGCAAAACCGATTTTTTTAACGATTACAACAAGAAAAACTTGGTTAGCTACAACCTTGGTTTTATGCTGGATTTAACCAGTAAAAATGCTGACAAGATTTGCAAAAAAGTAGTTGGGTAATCGGGCTTTTTGCATTTACCTCTCCGGCATAATTGTCGCTGCCTCCCACCAAACCACTCCCCATGAACCCAACCAAGATCTGGGCGAACCTCGCCGTTACCGACCTCGCCCAAACCACGAAATTCTACAGTGAACTGGGATTTGTATCCAATGGCGCGTCACAGCAACTCACCAGCTTCTTTTTTGGAAAAGACCGGTTCATCATCCATTTTTTCCTCAAGGATGTCCTCGCGGAAAGCATGAAAGGCGAACTTGCCGACACACAACGGGCGAACGAGATCATATTCACCCTCTTTGCGGAAACCAAAGAACAGGCAGACGAGTGGGCCAAAGAAATCGAACAGGCAGGCGGAACACTGATCTCACAGCCCGAAACCTTTGGTGAAGGCTACTACGGTTTCGTTTTTGCCGATCCAGACGGGCATAGATTCAATGTGTTTACGATGTAGTTTTTGGCAAGCCGAACCCTGAGCTTAGGGCACACCATTTGAAGTGACCTGCAAAACCAAAAAACCATGGCCACTTCAAAAAGCAGCAAAAAGAACAAACTGGGAGTTAAAAATTCACTGGTAAACAACATCAACGCCCGGAAAGAGAAAGGCATCAGCCGAAGCAAATCCGAGAAAACGGTTGATAAAGAATCGTATGACCACATGCAGGATCACTGGAAAAAGGAAAACTGAAAACAGTGCCCGCTGCGTATCTCTCCGTGCACTTTACCGTGAAAACCACTCATTTTCCTATTTTAGGTCACGAAACCACAGTGATGAACGACAACCCATTACAGGAGCAGGAACCTAACCCGGCTTCAGCTCCCGATCTCAGCCGCTTTTACAGCCTTTTCATGCAGTCGCCTGCATTTATCGCTGTGATAAAAGGTCCGGATCACACTTTTGAACTCGCTAATCACCTGTATCTGCAGCACATCGGCAAAACCGACATTATAGGTAAAACCATTATAGAAGTCCTTCCCGAAATTCGTGAACAGGGGTTTATCCAACTGCTCGACCAGGCTTATCAAAGCGGAAAACCCTATGCCGGTAACGAAGTGCTCGTGAAACTCGACAAAAAAGGAACCGGTGAGCTCGAAGAAGTATTCGTAAACTTTGTTTACCAGCCCATATTCGACGGTTCAGGAAATACCGAAGGAATTTTCATCCACGGGGTAGATATCAGCACCCAGGTAATCTCACGTAAGATCGTTGAAGAACAGAATAAGGTGCTCGAAAGGATCACCAGCGAATCGAACCGGAAAGAACGGTTGTACGAAGCCATTACCGGCAGCACTCCCGACCTGATCTACATTTTCAGTCTCGATCACCGTTTTATTTACGCCAACGAGGCATTGCTCACCATGTGGGGTCAAACCTGGGAATACTCCAATGGCCGCGGACTTCGTGAGCTGGGTTACGAAGACTGGCATGCGGCCATGCATGAACGCGAGATCGACGAAATAACAGTGACTAAAAAACCAGTCAGGGGAACGGTTTCCTTCCCTCATGCAGTACTGGGGAAACGGATCTATGATTATATCCTGGTCCCGGTATTCAATACTGCCGGCGAGGTAGAAGCCGTGGCAGGAACCACCCGCGACATTACCGATATTACCCGGGCAGAAGATGCACTGAAAGAAAGCGAATCACGCTTCCGTCAACTCGCCGAAGCGATGCCTCAACTGGTCTGGACAGCCCTTGCCGATGGAAAAGCCGATTACTTCAATCACCACTGGTACGAATACACGGGACTGAGCACTGATGAAAGCACCGGCGACGACTGGATCTCGATCATTCACCCATCCGACAGGGAAGCAGCAACAGCTGCATGGGCCGAAGGACTTGAAAACGGCGAGCAGGTAACCTCCTCGGTAAGACTACAAAACAGGAACAAAGAGTACAACTGGTTCCTGGTTCGCGCAATCCCGCAACGGGGACAGGATGGACTGGTAGAAAAGTGGTTCGGAACCTTTACTGATTTCAACGAACAGAAAATACTCTCAGAACAGCTCGAAGAACTCGTTGTTGAACGCACCCGCGAACTGCACCGCTCGAACGAAGACCTGCAGCAGTTTGCCCACGTTGCCAGCCACGACCTGAAAGAGCCGGTGCGCAAGATCAGGACTTTTGCCAACCTGCTCGAAACCCGCTTCCGTGAATCGCTGCCGGAAAAAGGACAGGAATATCTTGATAAGATCCAGGTGGCAACCAACCGCATCAACGACATGATCGAAGGCGTGCTGAACTACTCGTCGCTTGAGTCGGCAGAAGACAGCACTCCGGATGAGATCAACCTGAAGGCCGTGATCAATCACATCAAAAACGACCTGGAACTGATCATCCAGCAAAAAAATGCAGGCATTGAAGTAGATGAATTACCAGTCATTCGAGGGAAGTACACCCAAATCTACCAGCTGTTTTACAACCTGGTGAACAATTCACTGAAATTCAGTCGCGACGGCAGGCCACCTATCATTACAATTTCCGGGAAGGTAACGGATCGCGGTTCTAAAAATGGGGTGGAAATTACCCTTAATGACAATGGGATCGGTTTTGACAATACATATAGTGAGAAAATCTTCGGATCGTTTACCAGACTGCACTCTAAGGATGATTATGAGGGTACGGGACTAGGCCTTGCACTGTGCAAAAAGATCGCTCAGCAGCACGGTGGTACGATCACTGCTTCTGGTAAAGTGAATCAAGGTGCCAGCTTCGTTCTATTTTTGCCTTTTTAAACCCTTTCCCCTCTTATGCCCGGTATTTTTATGCTTGTTGACGACGACCAGGACGACCGTTTCCTGTTTGGAGAAGCGATGGAGATGGTAGACGGAACCATACACTACGTTTCTTCAAAAAGTGGTAAAGAGGCGATTGAATGGTTAAGCACGTCGGCCAATCTTCCCGATCTCATTTTTCTCGACATCAATATGCCGGAAATGACCGGATGGGAGTGTTTGCGACAGTTAAAACTGAACACTGAGACCAAACAGTTGCCGGTAATTATGTACTCTACTTCATCGCACGACCGGGACATTAAACTCTCCAAAGAACTAGGCGCCCTTACTTTCTGCATCAAACCCGACAATTTTGACGACATGATCAGTCTGCTCAGTTTCTTCGCCACAAATCTGAGGAAGGATCTTAGCACGGAGATCAGGAAAAGCAAACACAAGCTCATCAGGTGGAAGAATTGAAAAAGGAAGTTTCCGGTACTTTTGCAGGATCAATCTCTATCCATGAAAAAGGTTCTTCTCATTACGCTTGCCATCATTGGGCTTGCGACAGCCGCACTTGCCGTATTTCTTTTCGGCCCCAACCGCATAGTAAGTAAGCAGGAAGTAAAAGCAAAACTCAGCCTTCCCAGCTCACACTTCATCAACTGGAAAGGCGGCGAGATCCATTACACCGATACAGGTTCCGGTCAGGTGGTACTGATGATACACGGGTATGCGAGTTCGCTCCGCCACTTCGATTCGCTGGCTGTAATCATGAGTAAACACTACCGTGTGGTCCGCGTGGATCTTCCCGGTTTTGGAATGTCTGATTTCCCGGAGATCAAAGGCGGAGGCAAAGAAGTTGCTGCCATGTTCCGCGAATTCATGCCCTTTTTTATTGATCAGTTGCATACCGACAGTCTGTACCTTATTGGCAATTCGCTTGGCGGATGGATCAGTTGGGAACTTGCGGACACAGATACGGCCAGGGTGAAAAAAGTAGTGCTACTCGCCAGTGCGGGTTACGAGATGGACCACATCATTGCCGACCTGATGCCTCCTTCAAGTGCAGATTTCATACGCCTGATGAGTCACCGGGGATTTCCGTTAAAACTCTCGGAAGGCGGCGTAGACCGCTGCATGGCTGATCCGACCAAAGTTCCGCACCAAACCCTGGTTGACGCAAATGTGTTCATGAACCGTGAGGGAAATATGGCCGCACTGCTCAAAATGGTGGAAGATGTAGCCCCGGCAGATACTACGAAAATACTTCATGTACCCTGTCCGGTATTGGTGATCTGGGGCAAACAGGACCAGATCATCCCGGTAGCGCATGCCGAAAAATTTCGTCGCGACCTACAGAAAGGAAGGATCATTCTCTACGATCAGTGTGGACATTTTCCACAAATTGAAT
>JAZKEZ010000146.1:0-4545 GCA_040386675.1 Bacteroidota bacterium
AGTCGTGTTCATCTACAAGGAAACCGGTAACATTCTCAACAACAGCTTCTTTGATCCCTTCGTGCCGGGTACTTACTACCGGAAGTTTCATGGCCTGCGCCTCAAGTATTGAGTTGGGTGTTCCTTCACGGTCGCCTTCCTCAGAAATTACCGAATGCTGGGTAAAACACCAGCTTTTCTTCATCCACTGCTCTACCTCAGTATGCGGGATCGCACCCGTAAATTCTATTTTGCCATCAACGCCAAGTTCAACTGCAAGTGTTTTGGATTCCTCGAGCAACTCGCCTGCACCGGCCATCACCAGGCGAACATCCGGCACACGCTCAAGCAGTGCGGCAAATGAGCGAATGGTATAATCGGGCCGCTTCTTGGCTGTAAACCTTCCTACATAAAGTACAATGCGGTCCTGATGGATGTCCCGGGATTCATCAGGACGAAACTTTGTAAAATCAACACCGTAAGGAATCACCACGGTTTTATCGGGCACAGCACCAAGATCCAGCAGCTGGTTGTGCATATCGTTCGAAACGGCCACAATTGCGTCAGCCCGTTTAAACAAGAGCTCAAGCATTGCTTTGTCATTGATAAGTTCCGGGTAATAGGCATCAAAACCGTGAAAATGTACAACGATCCTAACGGGTTCTGTCTCCAGTGCTTTGGTAATGTTCACCCCCGTTACTCCATATTCTACCAGGATATGGGTAATCTTGTTTTCGCGGACAAACCGGATCAATGCGGTTTTGTAAAGCGATGTATACAACGCCGGCAGCAGTTTCCGGCACAATCCTCTCCACACATTGACCGAAAGCAATCCACGAAATATCGATCTGCCTTTCTCATCTACATAGGGAGACCAGCCGCCTGTGAGCATTTTGCCCGGCTGCAGGAACAATACCTGGTTCGCGATAAAGGTTTCCGAATAAGCGGTGGCGTTGGGATTGACTATCAATAACATTTCATCACTTTTTTACCCTTGCAACCACCAGATATGTACAGCCATCAGCATCGCGCTGGCTTTGCTTGCTTACTTTATCGAACATCCAGATGAAAAACTGCATGAAGAACACAAAAGGCGTACGTATGATCTTTGGGAATTTAAACATCAGTCCGTCCTGGAACAACTGTAATCCCATGGCCGGGCGACCGATGATCCCCCGAAAATCAACCACATCGAATCCTGCTTCGCGAACAATTTTTTGCAAGCCCGAAGAGGTCCATCTCCAGAAATCATTCGGATCGGGATGATACATCCAGTACCCGTGAGTGGTCAGGATCAGAACACCATCGTCCTTCAGTACCCGCCGGGCTTCCCGCAGGTACTCCGCAGGATTGTCGACGTGTTCGAGAACCTGGGTAGAAAGTACGATATTGGCCGACTGATCGTCGACTTCGATGCGGCCTTCAGGCTGAATAACGAGTTCAGCACCCGGATTTTCACCAAGATCAGCCCCGACATAACGATCTACAGCACCCTGAAACAGCGGGCGATAAGGCATTGCACCGCAGCCGTAATCAAACAGCACACCGCCACGACCTTTCAAGTGGTTGTTGATCGCATATTCAATTAGCTTTCGCAGTTGGCGGAGGTAGTAAAAACGGGCATGAAAAATAGAGGGATTCAAACGCTCCCTGCCCTCGGATTCGTTGTGTGTGTACTCAGTAGGATTAGAACTTGCCATTTGGCTTCAAAGTTAAAAAACGTTTTATTTTTACTGCGATTTATTTCCCGTGCAGCAGTCAACCTACCTTTCCCTAACTCTTTCCTTTTCATGACTTCAATCAGCGTCATTATCACCTGTTACAGTGAGGGCGAAAAGGTGATCACCGCGCTCAACAGTATTTTCGGCCAGACGGATACAGCTGTGGAGATCCTTCTCATCAACGATCACAGCCGGCACGAAGCCACCAATACCATCTGCGCACAACTTGCGGCTCAACATCCTCAACTCCGCTATTTCTATCTTGAGCAAAACGGCGGACTCTCTCATGCCCGTAACATGGGCTTTCAGCACGCAAGCGGTGAAGCCATTATTTTTTTGGATGGCGATGATGAGTTACCCGCAAATGCCGTCGCGCTGATTCGAAAAGCCTTCTACGATCATCCGGAAGCTGATTTTGTATACGGCGACTTTTTGGTCCGGAACATCCGTACCGGCGAGCACCAGGTAAGCCCCGGAGAGCCAATTACCACCGGCGGAAAGCTGGACATCAGCAAGCTCATGCTCAACTACCGCTTACTGGGAACCAGTCCGTGCAAAAAAAACCTGTGGGAGAAAACCGGCGGTTACGACCAGTTGTTTTCGTACGACAACCAGGATATGGATTTCTGGTATTCGGCGATGGAAAAAAATGCCACCGGCATCTACATCCCTGAAGTGATCTACACCTGGAACCGCGAAGACAACGGCATGAATGTGAACCAGAAAGCAGATAAAATGATGCTGCTGTACGAAAAACACTTTGGGCTGATCTCGCAGTATAAAGCCAACCGCTACATCGAACTGAAGATCATAGCCATTTACCTGCGCAACAAAGATGTGAAAGGATTACAGGAATCTGTCCGGAAGATCAGGAAGATGACCGGCGGACAGGTTTCACTGGCCATGCTGCTCAGTCTGTTACCTTGTTTTATCCTGGCGATGTTCACCAGGCTCTATCATTTAGTGAAGTAACCGTTTGAACTCCTCGAAAGAATCGGGAGCGAGCAATCTTGGAATGGCCAACGGCGCAGTACCCGGGATCACAACGTTTGGTGTGGTGCTGAATGCATACCGGTAACCGAGATTAGTCAATGCGTTCTGCGTATCACGATTGTAATCCGTACGGGTTCCGAAAGGATACGAAAAGGTGTTCACCGGTTTTCCGGTCCATTGTTCCAGCATATGTTTCGAATCACCGAGTTCGCGGTATTGCTCGTCGTACGGCAAGACCGAAAGGCGGGTGTGCGAACAGGTATGTGCACCGATGTATGCCGATTTACTGGCGGTCAACTGATTGAGCTCGGCGCGGGTAAGCGAGCGGTTGTCGTCATTCACCAGTGTCGCCGGATCTATGCCACAATCCTTCAGAAACCTCAACACCATTGCGTTGATCTGGTTCGCCGGATAGTTTTTCAGTGCGGCTTCCCATTGTCTGAGTGTGCGGGCCGTAAAAAGAACAGGTTTACCGGTAAAAATGTCGCGCACCGTACGGTTTTCATTCAGCAATACTGCAGCAGCCTGATAAAGCAACTCCCACCAGAACAACTGCGGAGTATCAATGTGATCGGTCGTAATAAAAAAAGAAGCCTCAAGTCCGGTGCTTTCCAGCACAGGCAGGGCATTAGAAAGATTGTTGTAATACCCGTCATCAAACGTGATCAGCACGCTGTTTTCCGGAAACCGGTCCTTACTTTCCCGGATCGAAAAAAATTCACCGGCAGTAAGCACGATTTTGTGTTTTTTCAGGTGTTCCATCTGCCGCCCAAAATGTTCGGGCGTTACTGTCAATTCCACACCATAGTTGGCAGAATGCCGGATGTGGTGGTACATGAGCACACGGCAATGATGGGTATATCGCGCTTTGTTCGTCCGGAACAATTGTGCGTCATACATCCCTCTTAACCGGGTAATGACCTTACGGATCATTTATAGCCGTAAATATTGAGTTGCAGGTCGAAATCGCCGTTCCGGGCCACATCGAGATAAGGCAGCCGCGATGAAAAGCCCTGGTGGATCTGGTACCTGAATCCTTCTTCTTTCATGGTATTCAGTATTTCTCCGAGCATCTGCCCGTCGTGTACCGAAGAATGATATTCAATGAAGATGTTTTTGGCCAGTTTCAAAGATCCGGCGCAATCGGTGATCACTTTGTTCTCGGCTCCTTCGATATCTATCTTCAGGAAATCGATGGGTGCTGTCAGCACATCTTTCAGTCGGAATGCAGTGATCAGCGCAGCTGTGGAAGACGCTTCCCCGATCTTACCGCCCAGTGAACCGTCGGTTTCAAAACTGATCTGCTCGTCGCGGTACCAAACCGCCTTGTTTACCAGCTCTACCTTTGCCTGCGGAAATACGGAGAGGTTTTCTTTCAATGCGCTGAATATAAATGGATCGGCCTCGTAAGCCGTATACGAAGCACCCGGGTATTTGTTCAGGAAATAGTGGCCTGCAAGTCCCATGTTCGCACCGCAATCTACCAATACCGGCTGCTGGGTTTCTGCCTTAAAAGCGTAAACGTGATCACCAAATATTTCGATGTAGGCTTCGTAAAAGCCGCGTGAATCGACCACTTTAAACTTTTTGCCAAATAGCTTCACGTAGAAAGGCGTGTGCCGCTTCGTGGTTTTTATCCTGATCTTGTCTACCAGCGAAATGCCTTTGGCCGTAAAGAAAAACTTATAGTTGTTACTGAAATTGATCACTGTTTTTGCTTTTTAAATTTCAAACCGATCACCACTGGGTAATCGGGATCGGTGAGTTCCAGGTCCACAAGATCCGCGTCGGTGACGTGGTGTTCGCCGTGGGCAATCCGCTCGGCGTGGGCCAGACCGTGACGATGGGCATC
>JAZKEZ010000146.1:4555-14604 GCA_040386675.1 Bacteroidota bacterium
CCGTATGATACTACTTCCGTTTGTCCGGACGGTGCAATGCGGTTGAAGAGTTCGCGGGCCGACCGGGGTGTAAATCTCCAGTAATCGCCCCAGCGGTCTTCGTCGTAGCGCGAGATCTGTACCGACGGCCCGGCAAAGGTCACCAGCATTTCGCCGTTGTCTTTCAACAGGCGCATGGCTCCATCCACCGCTTTCTCAAAATCGAATATAAAATTGAAGGTCTGGGTAAGCACAAAACAATCGAATTGCACTTTACCATCCGCGGGAATACTGGACAAGTCACCCGAAACCGTGCGCTGGGATTCATCTACCGAAAATCCGTCGGGCGAATAACAGAACATCCAGCTGTTGTCAGTGGTTTTCCCGGTGTATTGTCTTGATCCGATCTCAAGGGTTGAGGCGTATTTCCCGGCCATATGCTGCTGCAGGAAACGGTTAATGTAATAGCGGTCTACCGGCGTTCCGGCATGTACGCCGAATTCGCGTCGCCTGGGCATAGTAAGATCCACAGGACCGAATACCGTTCTTTTCAGGGCCAGCAGCCGCTTCAGTCCAATGCGATACAGGTTCAAAACTTGCTCAGGATAAGATTCAACAATTTTTTATGCAGGCGGTTGAGTGAACGGTTGAACTTCACCAATGTGGCAAGTGCTGCCTCGTCTTCCTTAGGTTCCATGCGTTCCACCCTGATCTGCGATTGGCTCACCACCAGGTTCTTGTTGTAATCCATGGTTTGGGTATGGGTTGCACCTTTGGCAAAACCGATGTGTTTGGCGAGGGCCTGTTTCGGATAAAAGCAATACTTATCGTTCAGGATGAAGTTTGCCGCCCAGCGGATCGCCCAGCTGTTTACCCGGCCGGCGATCTGGTCATTCAGCATCCGCATCTGGTCAAGATTCCCGTCAAGGTTAAACCGGTCGGTGAGGTTGCGGTTCGCGAGTTCGGTCTTCAGTACAACCGGATCTTTTTCGAATTCTTCCCAGTCTTTTTTCCACGTCGCCCAGGCAATCGTATCGGGTACTCTCAGGAAATAAGAGTAAGGGAACTTGTCTTTGTAGTACACCCAGGAGCCGATGCTTTTCACTTTCGGTTCGTTTTCGTAAACCGTAAGTGCATCATTCATAAAACGCAGGAAATAGCGGGAAAGCAACACGTCGTCTTCAATGATAATGGCACGTCCGAAGCGGTTGATGATTTCTGTAATGCCGGTGATCACCGAAGTGGCCAGTCCCATATTGGTCTCGCGTACGGTAACCGTTACGGCCGCCGGACCTGAAAAAGACCTGGCCACCGCTGCGGTAGCTTCTAGTCTGGAACGATCAGACTCGCTTGCCCCGGTTTTGGCACCGTCGCAGTAAATGAATACCTCCGAAGACGATATGAGTTCATTTTGTCCCAGCGAATCGAGCGTTCGTTGAAGCAGATCGGGACGGTTGTAAGCAAAAACAATGATCGGGGCAAGACTCATAAAAGTCGTGTAGTGAGTGGAATGAGTGTGATGAGACACTAAATTTGCCGTAAAATTACCGTTTTTATCCATTGCCCATGCAGCCGATCATCTCCATTATAACCGTTACGTACAATGCCGGACAGGTTCTCGAAAAAACCATCCGGAGCATTGTGTCGCAAACGGCATTTGCAAATGTGGAGTACATCATTGTTGACGGGGCTTCGAAAGACAACACCACCGACATCATCCGCCAACACGAACACCATGTTTCGCGATGGATCTCTGAGCCGGACAAAGGCCTGTACGATGCGATGAATAAAGGAATCGCAATGGCTACCGGAGATTACGTGTGGTTTATCAATGCCGGTGATGAGATCTACGAAAACGACACGCTGGAAAAGATCCTCCAACAACCGTCAGGCGCCGACATTTACTACGGAGAAACACTCGAAACCACTGAGGCGGGCGAAACGATCGGCATGCGCCGGCTGAGTACCCCGGAACAACTCGACTGGAAAAGCTTCCAGTGGGGAATGCTGGTGTGCCACCAAAGCATTTTGGTGAAACGTGAGATTGCCGGCAACTACGACCTTTCCTACCGCATCGCTGCCGATATCGACTGGGTGATCAGCGCACTGAAAAAATCAACACTCGTGATAAATACTCACCTGGTTCTTTCGCGTTTTGCCAAAGGCGGGACCTCTGGCAAGCACATAAAAAAAGCGCTCAGAGAGCGCTTTGGAATCATGACCCGGAATTACGGGTTTATGCGTACGGTATTCAATCACGTGGTGATCGGTACCAAATTCTTCTGGTTCCTGATGAGAAACAAGCGGTTCTAAACCGCCTGCTCCTTTTTCCGGTTTCTCCTGATCTCGAAGAAGATCCCTCCGATGATCACGAGGATCAATGTTGCTGAACCTGCCATAGAAATGGTCTCACCGGTTTTAACGGTCTGAGGTTCGAAGATAAATTCAATCTTATGTTTTCCTGCAGGAACCATCAGTCCGCGCAATACATAGTTGCAACGGAAATGTTCTACCGGCTTGCCGTCGATGTAAGCCTTCCATCCCGGGAAATCGATCTCTGAGAACACAGCCAGCTGGTCCATTCTTGACGATGATTCGTAGGTCAGTTTCTCAGGACTGTATGCAGTTTCTTTGATCGTTGCCGCACTGTCTCTCAGTACTTCTTTGTACAAGGCACTGTATCGGTTGTCGATCACCACTGTGTTTTCAGGCTGGAAATCTTTCAACGCGATGATCTCTTCGTCGGCATTCTTTACTTTTTTCACTTTTCCAACAAACCACGCATTACCGCAAGCCTGTGCATTAACCTGCAGTCCTTGCTGGGTGATCACATATTTTGCGTTCAGCATATTCAATACGGCCGGATTGATCGGATTACTCAGGTGGAACTCGATCAGTTCCTGGTAGCGTTTCAGTTTCGCACCGTGGTATCCGCCGATCGACTTGTGGAAATACGAAGTGCTTGCATCATTAAACGGACTTACCGTAAGGTTGAACACCCTGTAATTTGAGTTCTGGTTGAGCACACCGAACTGGATCGCAGCCAGCTCTGCACCTTCTACCGCAAGATACGGATCGTGCTTGGCCAGTTTGTCTGACTTGCGCTTCTCTACTCTTTCGTTGATCTGCTTACTTATTTCCTGTGGACTGGCAAAAGTTCCCTGAACAACCATGTTCTCTTGTCCGGGAAGTTGCATCACCTGTGGACCAGACATTTCGCGCTGCAGGATTTCAGTGTCGAAATTGGTAGGCTGATATGGATAATCGTTGTTACGGGCTTCTTCCCACTGCTCAAACTGTCCGTTGGTCTTTGTGATGGTCAGGTAACGACGGTCAACAGTAAACTGGTCGGCGACGATAAGCACACCAAGCGAAACAATAAGAATGGCAGAATTGAATCCTCTTTTGAGATAGGCGATCACTAATCCGAAAGCCACGAGTACAAAGAACAGTGAGCGCATCACGTCGGCTTTGAAGATCGCCATACGAACATCCTTCAAACTGTTTACGTAAGCCTGGATGGTTTGCGCCATATTCGGATCCTGGCTGGCCTGCTGGCCCAATTGCTGCGTTTCTGCATCGCTCACGAAAGTGAACAATGAAGCCGGCATCAGCCAGAACAACAGTAAGATCCCGGTAACCGCAGCACCACCGATAAGCAGGTGCTTTTGTTTCGACTGCCATTGCTCGCGCTTACTGATCAGTTCGTTTACAAACAGGATCGCCACTACAGGCAGACACAGTTCGAGCACTACGAGAATGATCGTTACTGCCCTGAATTTATTGTATCCCGGCGCATAGCTCAGGAAAAAGTCGGTAAGCGGCATAAAGTTCTTACCCCACGAAAGCGTGAGCGAAAGAACGGCTCCTGCAAGCATCACCCACTTCAGGCTGCCTTCAAGGAAGATCATACCCAGCACAAAAAGCAGGCAGATGATGGCCCCGACGTACACCGGTCCTTCGGTAAAGCCCTGGTCGCCCCAATAGTGATTCGCTCCCTGGCCAATGTTCTGGCGGAATTGCGGATCGGCTTTGTCCAATGCTTTGTTGTCTGGTCCGATGGCTCCTGTGGCACCACCTTTTGCATTCGGCACCAATATAGTCCAGCTTTCCTGTATGCCATAGCTCCAGGCGGTGATGTAATCTTTATCAAGTCCTGTGGTAGCAATGCTTTTGTTGCTGGTACCATCGGCCTGGATGGTCAGTTCGCTTTGTCCGCGGGTAGTTGACTTACCGTACTCGTAAGTATTGTAAATCCCGTTAAAGTTGGCTGCAACACCTACAATTACTGAAAGCAGGGCAAATGCCGATGCCTTAACAAAACGTGGAAGTTGTTTTTCCTTTACCGCTTCTATCAGTTGTGCGATCACAAAGATCACGAACAACATCGCGAAATAATAAGTCACCTGGATGTGCGTGGCGTAGATCTCAAGTCCGAAAGCAATGGTCGTAATAATGGTCCCGGTAGCGTACCGTCCGCGGTACAGGTGCACCAGTCCGGCAAGGATCGCAGGCGCAATGGCAACTGCAATAGCCTTGGTAAGGTGACCTACCATGATAATGATCACGAAGTAACTGCTGAAGGCAAAAGCCAGCGAACCGACAATGGCCAGGCTGCTCCTAACGCGGAGTGCGATAAGCAGCAGGTAAAAACTGATCGCGTAACACAGCCAGATGTTTGCCGGACTCAGCGAGCCGTAGAAAAACACCCCGGCATCAGAAAGCACGTTCCCTTTCAGGCTTGCACTGGTGAGGTAAGTCGGCATACCCGAAAACATCGAGGTAGACCAAAGTACATTCTCACCTTCATGACCGTCTTCATAAAACCTGGCTTCCTGCACCATTCCCTGGGCATTCTTGATATCTCCCTGCTTTAGCCGGTATCCCTGGAAAACAGGTAAGAAAAAGATGGCCGATACCACAAAGAAAATGGCCAGTGCAGCCACATGTGGCAAATAGGGTTTTAATTTTTCGCTCATAACTTTAGAACAGAAGGGACTTATTTGATCTCCTCAAAATCAATGTCTTCAGCATCGATCCTGGTGATATCCGGTTTGGCGTGCAATTTAGATTTTGCTTTGGAAGTATCTATAACAATCTTATTAACCCGTTGTTTATTACTCTCCTGCGTTTGCTGACTTCGCTTGGTATCCTTCTCATAAAATCCGGCGAACATAGGCGAGATCAGGCGCCTGAACACTTTAATGATAAAGTAGATCAGTATGATGAAGAATATTGTGCGAAAAAAACCCATTATCTGCTCAGGTATAAGTTACGTTCAGAATAAATTTCTTTGAAGTAAGGGTCCTTCAGGTCTTTAATGAAACGGATGGCTTCTCCGGTACTTTTCATCTCAGGTCCGAGTTCTTTGTTCACATTCGGGAACTTATCGAATGAGAATACAGGGATCTTGATCGCGTAGCCGTTGCGCTTAGGGGCAAACTTGAAATCGGTCACCTTATTGTGTCCAAGCATCACTTTAGTGGCATAATTCACATACGGCTCATCATACGCCTTGGCAATGAAAGGAACTGTTCTTGATGCTCTTGGATTCGCTTCGATGATGTAAACGATATCGTGTTTGATGGCAAACTGGATGTTGATCAGTCCCACGGTATTCAGCGCTACTGCGATCTTACGGGTGTGCTCCTCGATCTGCTGGATCACCAGGTCGCCGAGGTTGTAAGGAGGAAGTACCGCATACGAATCACCACTGTGGATACCTGCAGGCTCGATGTGCTGCATGATCCCGATGATGTAAACGTTCTCGCCGTCGCAGATGGCATCCGCTTCAGCTTCGATCGCTCCTGAAAGGAAGTGGTCAAGAAGGATCTGGTTATCGGGCATGTCGTGAAGAATGTTCACTACGTGCTGCTCGAGTTCATCTTCGTTGATCACGATCTTCATTTTCTGACCGCCAAGAACGTAAGAAGGTCTTACCAATAGCGGGAAGCCCAGTTCCCTTGAAAGTTCGATGGCCTGCTCGGCATTTTCCACTACACCGAATTTCGGATAAGGAATGTTCAGTTCTTTCAGCTTGTTCGAGAAACGGCCGCGGTCTTCTGCAAGATCCAGTGCCTCGTAGCTGGTACCAATGATCTTGATCCCGAAACGTTCGAGTTTTTCAGCCAGCTTAAGCGCGGTCTGTCCACCAAGCTGAACAATCACACCCTTTGGATTTTCGTGGAGAATGATCTCGTAGATGTGCTCCCAGAATACCGGCTCAAAATACAGTTTATCAGCCGTATCGAAATCGGTGGAAACGGTCTCAGGGTTACAGTTGATCATGATGGTCTCGTAACCGCATTCTTTAGCGGCCAATACCCCGTGAACGCAGGAGTAATCAAACTCGATCCCCTGGCCGATACGGTTAGGACCGGAACCCAGTACTACGATCTTTTCACGATCGCTGCGTACCGACTCGTTTTCGTCTTCGAAAGTAGAATAGTAATAAGGTGTCTTCGCCTCGAATTCTGCAGCACAGGTATCAACCAGCTTATATGCCCGTTTGATTCCCAGCTCATAACGTCTGGTAAACACTTCGCTTTCCAGGCATTTCACCAGGTGAGCGATCTGTCGGTCGCAATAGCCTTTTTGCTTGGCTTCCATCAGCAGGTCTTTCGGAAGCGTGTCGAGTGTGTATTTTGAAATGGCTTTCTCAAGATTCACCAGTTCGTCGATCTGGCGCAGGAACCAGTCGTCAATCCTGGTTTTTTCTTTAATAGTCTTGAAAGGAATGCCCAGTTTGATCGCATCGTAGATGTGGAACAAGCGGTTCCAGCTCGGGTGCTCCAGGCTTTTCAGTATCTCTGCCTGGTTGGTCAGCTCTTTTCCATCGGCACCCAGTCCGTTACGACCGATCTCAAGCGACTGGCAGGCCTTCTGAAGTGCTTCCTGGAACGAACGCCCGATACCCATTACCTCTCCTACTGATTTCATCTGTAGTCCGAGTTCGCGTTCTGCGCCAGGGAATTTATCGAAGTTCCAGCGTGGGATCTTTACAATAACGTAGTCAAGGGTTGGTTCGAAGTAAGCGGAGGTCGAACCGGTGATCTGGTTTTTCAGTTCATCGAGGTGATAACCGATGGCCAGCTTAGACGCGATCTTCGCAATCGGGTAACCGGTAGCTTTGGAGGCCAGTGCCGAAGAACGCGAAACCCTTGGGTTGATCTCAATCGCGATAATGTCTTCTGCATTGTCTGGACTAACTGCAAACTGTACGTTACATCCGCCGGCAAAATTCCCGATCGAACGCATCATTTTGATCGCCATGTCGCGCATTTTCTGGTATGTGGTATCAGAAAGAGTCATGGCAGGCGCAACGGTGATCGAATCCCCGGTGTGGATACCCATCGGGTCGAAGTTCTCGATCGAACAGATGATCACTACGTTGTCGTTAGAATCGCGGAGCAACTCCAATTCGTATTCTTTCCAGCCCAGTACGGCTTTATCAATCAATACTTCGTGGATCGGTGAAGCGTGAAGTCCGCGGTCAAGTAAGCGGTCGAACTCCTCAGGTGTGTGAACGAAAGATGCGCCTGTACCTCCGAGTGTATATGAAGGACGGATAACTAATGGAAAACCAAGGCGCTGCGCGATCTCTTTCCCTTCCAGGAATGACTTTGCGGTTTCAGAAGGAGCCGAACCCACACCGATGGTATCCATCAGTTCGCGGAAACGCTCGCGGTTTTCAGTGATCTCGATCGCTGCAATATCAACGCCTACGATACGAACACCGAATTCTTCCCACATTCCCTGCTCGTCGCATTTGATACACAGGTTCAATGCAGTCTGACCGCCCATTGTCGGCAATACCGCATCAATGTTGTGTTTTTCGAGAATAGTACGGATGCTGGCCGGTTCGAGCGGAAGCAGGTACACATTGTCGGCAACCACTTTATCGGTCATGATCGTAGCCGGGTTGCTGTTGATCAGTGTTACTTCTATTCCTTCGTCACGCAGTGATCGTGCTGCCTGAGAGCCTGCATAGTCGAATTCGCAGGCCTGGCCGATTACAATCGGTCCGCTACCGATGATGAGAATGTGTTTGATAGAAGTATCCTTTGGCATTACTGATAAAATTTAAAACTGGTTTTGAGAAAAAAATGCAAAAAAAGAGGGCTAACAGCCCTCTTTATCAAAATCAAAAAATTATAATCATACAGAAACTGGATTATTTTCTGTGTCTTCTTTCGCTTGAAACAGTAAGTTTTTTTCTACCTCTTCTTCTGCGGGCAGCTAAAACACGACGACCATTGGCAGTAGCCATTCTCTCACGGAAACCATGCTTGTTACGTCTTTTTCTTACAGATGGCTGGTAAGTTCTTTTAGTTGACATTGCTCTATATTATTAAAACTGAATAACCTTTGTTGAAATGGACGGCAAAAATAGAAAAATTATTTCTTCACCCAAATTATTTAATAATCTTCATGGAAAAAAGTTGGGTCATGCGGTTTAAAGTATAACTACCTGCGCGGAAACCACTGACTCTCCGGCTTTCAGCCGCACCACATAACTTCCTGCGTGATCGATATTCATCACTCCCGAATGACCGGAAACGGTTTCTGCCTTCACCAGTTTACCATCGGTACTGTATACTTCAAGGTAAGCCTGTTCGGTAAATGGATTCGAATAACGAACACCGCCACCTACTGCCCTTATTCCAGCAGAAGCTCCGGCTGTTCCTGATGTAACACTCGTGGTTTGATCTGTATAAACTACCTCAACTGTTTTGGTGAAGCTGTTGTAACATCCCGGGTCGCCGTTTACTGCTTTCAGGGTTACGATAAAAGTTCCAGCCACGGCAAAGGTATGCTTCGGATTGACTTCAGCGCTCGATGAAAGATCGTCTGAGAATTCCCACTTGTAATTTACAGCGCCTTGCGAAGTATTGGTAAAACTGGCTTCGGCACCAGCCTCAACATACGTCTTGTCGATATCAAAGGCAGCAACTACAGCAGCAGGTTCTGTAATGGTGAAATAAAACTCTCTTGTTCCGCAACCCGCTTCTGCATTGTTGTTTACCAGTATGTAGTCGCCGGCAGGAAGCGTTTGCTTGATGCCTTTGATGGGACCGGCGTAAGTATGCACCAGCTGCTGGCTGTTGGCTCTTGCGTAAAGAGAGAAGCTGTGCTCGTCCTGGAAATCAGAAAGATCGAGACGCAGCAGTCCGTTGCTGCTGCCGGCACAGGTGGCATTCAGTACGGTTGCTTTTTCGATCTCCACAGTCCTTGTGGCACGAATCACAAAACGTTTGCCGGAATAACCTTCTTCTGCTTCGAACAGGTAGCTCGGTTCGCTTTTCATATCAATCGTAGCTCCGGTCACCAGGTCGGTGAGCGTCACGCAGTTGAATTTACCGAATACCACATCAAGATCTGCCCAGCTCAGGGTGTGACTACCGCTGCTTACCGCATCTAGTTTGAGATCTACCACATAATTTACTTTATTGTTTGGAATCGCATTGATCCATAGTCCGTCGTTTTCAGTCGTTAGTATCGACAACAGCGGACCGTAGGCATCTGCTTTGAATTTCTGGATATCGAAGGCCTGATCAAGTCCCATGTTTGCATTTTTCCAGAAGTGCATGGCCACATCGTCTTTGCTTCCGTTCGGATCGGTAAGAGTCAGGGTAGACAATTCCGGACCGTTTCCGTTACCGTTTGCCTTGTAAAAAGTTCCTGCTCCGTCATCCTTGTGGTTTTCGGTGAGTGAAATGTTGTATGCCTGCGATGAAGCACTGCTGTGGTAGGTTTTCACCCAGAATCCCTGGTAAGAAGGAATTACGCCGCTGGTCATCCCGATCTTTGCGCCGGTCGCTGCGTTGAAGGCTCCGTAGTTGGAATATCCGCCGGCATTACCACGGTCGCTTGGCATATATACATAGATAGAAGGAGAGATCCCGTTCGATGTTCCTTCATCGCCTACGATCTGTCCGCCGGCAGAAGTACGGTTACTGGCGTATACTTTGGCCCAGTCAAGTCCGGCCGCATAAGGGTTACCCATAAAGTTCCAGCCCGCATCGTCGGCACGGCTTTCACCGCCTGAATAATTGAATGTTGCATTCAGG
>JAZKEZ010000146.1:14614-24093 GCA_040386675.1 Bacteroidota bacterium
TCCCGGTGTAGATCTCTCCGGCATCTTTCATGGTGAACGCATACAGCCCGGTTGCACGGCCGCCGTAAATTCTCCAGCCTCCGCGATTCATGGTGCTTCCGCTCATGTTCTGGATCGGCTCGGAAATGTCTGCAGCTTCCTGCCATCCTTCTTCGAGATTTCCTGCAGTAGATTCTATATAGGTATAAGCGTTTGCGTATTGCGGGGTCTGGATCGGGTAAAGTGAACCGGGCACGCCGCTGATCTCAACACCATTGTTCTCCCAATCCTTCAGGGTCATGCCTTTCACCGGTGATGAGAAATCGCGGTAGTTAGGATCCGGAAGTCCGATGTAACGCTGAACGATCATCTTCCCTTTTGTTGCTCCTGAACCTGAATAAGCAATACTGCCTGTTATAGTACCTACCCAACCGGTATTGGTGGCATCCGAAAGAATGGTGAGGCTTCCGTTCGATCCGATGGTGAACGCAGAGCCGATGGTAAGTTTACGTGCAACCTTGCAGCTGTCGTTGGTGGCCATCGTCTTTGCCCCCGCACCGCTGAACGTAAGATTTCCGTGTGCAGCAAGAGCACCGGATGCCACTGCATTTGCATGGAACCTGTACACTTTCTGGTCGGCTGCGCCGCTGTAAACGGTGGTAGAGGTAAGTCCGAAGGTGAATTTGGCAGAAGGATCGGCGGCGAAGTTCCTTGGAATATCCAGTGTGGCACCGTTTAGTACGGTAACCTGCTGGGTAATGGTCTGCGATCCGCTTACCAGGTTAAAGAAAGTTACACGTGGAGCAAAGGAAAGCGTACCGCCTTCAACCGAAAGGTGCTGCACCTGGTTGCATCCGGCAACGGTTACAAAATCGCTTTGTACCTGCTTCAGCCCGGTTCCGCCGACTTTTACGGTAGGAATTACCTTGGTCAGGTTTCCGCCAAGAATCTGCTGGGTCGATGCACTGTTGTTCAAAAAGTAGATCACCCCGTTATTGCTGATGTTCACGTTTTCGATCACATCAGGAAACTGCTGGGTAAGGTGTTCGATCACGAACATACCAGACGGCTCAACTTCAAGCGAATCTGCACCGGTTCCGCCAAAGTCGTAACCGTTATCGGCAAGTTTGGAGTTGCTGTTCACTTTCATTTTTCCCATCAGGCGATTACCTGCACGGCTCAGAATGCCTCCGAAACAAACACTGTCGGTGGTATTGCTCACTTCAATACGCTTGAAGTTCCAGCTGTCTGACGCAGGAATGGTCTGCTTTTTTGTCCCGTTGAAATAAGCGGTGAACCCTGAATTGTTGTTGGCATCGGCCATCAACAGTGTTCCAAGCGCAGTGTTACTCACGTTTCCGCCCAGGTAAAGCGATTTGGATTTCCCGTCGAATGTGGTGTTGTCGTTCCACTGTATCTTATTGTGCAGGGTGGTTCCGCTGGTATTGCTCACATTGATGTCGTCGCGTACCGAAAGTGTTCCCTGGTACAGCTCAATGTCATTTTCAATGTTTGTCCCGGCAAGTGCGGTACCTGCCATATTCAGGTCGTTTACCGAAATGATCAGGCTTCCGGAGCTGTCTGCAGTTCCGATATTGATCAGGTTAGCTGCCGCAATGTTGCTGGTTGTGGTGGTCATGGTAACTCCGGTGCTTCCTCCAACGGTAAGCGGGCCTTTCAGCCACAGCAGGTTTTGAGAGGCAGCCGTTCCGTTCGTCATGCTCAGGTTCCCTGAAATTGAGGAAACCGATCTTACGGTAAACGTGTTGAAGCCGTTGTTCATGGCGCAACTTCCTGCACCCGAAAGCACTTTCACTTCTACATAATTGGTATTGGTGGCTGATCCGTTCAGCTGCAATCCGCTTCCGATGCCGAAATTATCTGCCATGAGTATGGCCCCGCTGAAGGTTGCGCCTCCGTTTGCGGTAAATGTGGTTCCTGAAAGATAATTTGATCCTGAGGTTCCGGTGATGGTGGTTGCCCCGGTAACGGTGATGGAAGAAAACCCGACTGCATTGGTATTGGTTCCTCCTGTAAGGCTGAATGCGCCGCCAACAGATAATGCACCAAAGGCTGAAGCTCCGCCGGTCTGGGTATATCCGCCGGTAAGCGAAAGCGTGTTGGCCAGCAAGGTGGCTGTAGTATTGGTACCGTTAAAGGTAAGGCTCCCGCCTGAAGTGGTATTGCCCAGGTTGATGGCCAGTGCGGTTCCGGATAAGACCGTGTTGCCGGTAATAGTACTGGTTCCTGAAGTAAGTCCAAGTGCAATGGTCCCGGCGGTACAATTCACGCCGTTCCCAACGGTAAGTGCTCCTGTGGTGATGGTTTTTGAAGCGGTTCCTCCGCCGATGCCGGGTGCAGCGTTGGTTACTGTAAACACTCCACCCGTATTGATCGAATTGCTGGTGATGTTTACCGGTCCTGCGGCAGTAAATCCTCCGGTCGCATTGGTTATGCTAAAATCTGATGTGGTCGTGATGGTTCCGATGGTCAGCGTTGCTGTGGCATTCGCGGCACTATTTACCGAAAATGTGGAAGCAGATACCCCGTTACACGTCATAGAGATCGCGGCACCTACGGTTACCGCAGCGGCTCCGCTTACTGAAAATATTCCTGTACCTGTAATGGTGGTTGCTGTTCCCGGAATGGTCAGCGTAGCTGCGCTTAAGGTAGAACTTACCGCAATGGCTGTCCCGATGAAGTTCATTCCACCTGCACCAAAGTTGGTGGATCCCGAACCGGAGAAGGCTACAGCATTTGCTGCTGAGTTTACCGTAAGTCCGTTCGCAACCAGGCTTCCGTCGATGGCAAAGTTTACTGACCCGCCCGTTGGATTGATGGTAACTGCTCCTGTGGTAACGCTCCCTGTTCCGCCAACGGTAATGTTGGTAATGGAGCCTGCACGGTCGGTAGCCAGGGAAATGGTTCCCGTCATGGCAAGCGAACCGTTAACGGTAACACCGGCAATTCCCGTGGCTCCGAAAAGACCGGGCGCTGTTACCGTGATGTTGCGGCAAACGGCGGCAAACCCATTGGGAACGGTAATGGTAAATCCCTGCAAGAGGAGAATGTCATCGGCATTGGTGGGTACACCGGTAGCTGCAACATAAGCACCGAGGAAACCTGTGTTGGTCTCCCAGGTTGCAGGAAGGTTCCAGTTGGTGGAGCTTTTAGGTCGGAAAGTAACCGCGCTAACTTCTGAAATTACACACAGGAAAGAAAAGGCTGCAAGGAGCCTGGGCAAAAGTATAAGTACGCGCATTCGAGGACATTTAGGATAACACAAGTCTAAAAATTATACCATATCGTTTGCGGTTAGGTGTAATGTAAATGTAACCCAACAAAGCAATGCTAAGTGCTTAGCCTCAGTACCCTGTAATCGATGAACGTATCATTGGATCGGATAAACGGACGATTTTCATTGATGACCTGCATTCATTCTTGGAATAGTTATACTTATATTCTCAACGCTCTGAAATTCATCACCGTGCAAAATACTTTGTCACACTAACGTCATATTACGCCGCCGGCCCTCTGCTTTCTTTTTTCCTCCCCTGCTATAGTCTACTTTTGCAAAAAAAAAATCAAATGGCCAGAAGATCGGCAGCGTCAGACGACCAGCCAAAGGTGAAGATCACCAAAGAAGGTCTCAAAAAAGCTATCCGCATATTTCGTTTCCTGAAACCTTACCGGGTTAAATTCATCATCGGCCTGCTGTTCCTCATCGGGAGTAGCCTTACCTCGATGTTGTTCCCTGCACTGATGGGGAAACTTGTAGGTGCAACAGGAATGGATTCGGTAGACAAGGGAAACTTCATTAACCTGGACAACATCAACAGTGTTGCCCTGATCCTGTTTGGAGTATTCGTTACCCAGGGTATACTTTCCTACTTCCGGATCCTTATATTTTCTGAAGTAACCGAAAAAATGCTGGCTACATTGCGACAACACACGTATTCGCACCTGATCCGCCTGCCGATGGAGTTCTTCTCCAAAAAGAGAGTTGGCGAACTCAACAGCCGCATCTCAAGCGACGTATCCATCCTGCAGGAAACCTTTACCACTACCCTGGCCGAGTTTCTCAGACAGTTGCTTACCATCATTGTCGGTATAGCCCTGCTCGGGTTTTATTCGCTGAAGCTGATGACCGTGATGCTCGCCACGATTCCAGTAATGATGGTTGCCGCGGTTCTGTTCGGAAAATTCATCCGTAAACTGAGCAAGCAGACCCAGAATAAAATTGCCGAATCCAACGTGATCGTTGAAGAAACCCTTACCGGGATCACCAACGTTAAAGCCTTTGTGAACGAGGTCTTCGAAGGACTTCGTTACAAGAAAAGCACCGACGAGATCCGCGGGATTGCCATGAAAACCGCCAAATGGAGAGGCGCTTTTGCCTCCTTTATCGTGGTGGCCATGTTCGGTTCGATCGTACTGGTGATCTGGTATGGCGTTAGACTGGTGAACGCGAAAGAAATGGAGCTTGGCGAACTCGTGGCCTTCATCATGTACTCAGTGTTTGTAGGAGCATCGTTTGGCGGTATCGCCGACCTGTTTTCGCAGATCCAGAAAGCAATCGGTTCTACCGAGAACCTGATGGAGATCCTGGACGAAAAAATTGAAGATATCCCGGAAACACTTGATCACAACGTGGTTCTTTCCGGAGCAGTTTCATTCAATGATGTACATTTCTCTTATCCTTCGCGGAAGGAAATGGAAGTGCTGCGCGGAATTTCATTCAACATCGAACCCGGACAGCAGGTAGCGATCGTAGGTCCTTCAGGTGCCGGTAAATCGACGCTTACCAATCTCTTACTTCGTTTTTACGATCCGCTTTCCGGACAGGTAACGTTTGACGGAATTGACGCCGGAAGTTATCCGCTTGCCGCGCTTCGCTCAAACATGGCCTATGTTCCTCAGGAAGTATTGCTGTTCGGCGGAACCATCCGCGAAAACATCGCTTACGGGAAAACCAGTGCCAGCGAGGAAGAGATCATCGAAGCGGCTAAAAAAGCCAATGCGCACGATTTCATCATGACCTTCCCTGAAAAATACGATACGGTAGTAGGTGAACGCGGGATCCAGCTTTCTGGCGGACAACGTCAGCGGATAGCCATAGCCCGTGCGGTGCTTAAAAATCCTGCGATCCTCATTCTCGATGAAGCGACCAGCTCGCTCGATTCTGAATCGGAACGCCTCGTTCAGGAAGCACTGGACCGTCTTATGAGCGGCCGTACGAGCTTTGTTATCGCACACCGTCTGTCTACCATTAAAAATGCCGACGAGATCATCGTTCTTGAAAAAGGAATGATCCGCGAGATGGGTAACCACCGCGAACTACTGGAAATGGAAGATGGATTGTACCTGCACCTGAGCAAACTGCAGTTCCAGGACGTTGAATGATAGCCGGACTGAACATACGGCCGATAACTGAAGCTGATGACGCGGTTATTGCCAAAATTATCCGCGACTCGCTCACGGAGTTTAACTGCGCACTTCCGGGAACTGCTTTCGCCGATCCCGAGACCGATCACGTTTCCCGGCAATTCACCACTGCACGCACCATTTATTACGTAGCCGAATTAAACGACGCGGTGGTTGGCGGTGCAGGCATCAACCTGCTTGAAGGTGAAGCACTCACCTGCGAACTTCAGAAACTTTACCTGCACAAGAAGGCCCGTGGAAAAGGAATTGCCAGTTTACTGCTGGAATACTGCATTTCATTCGCGGTTTCAGCAGGTTACGAAGGCATTTACCTCGAAACCAAAAAGGAACTTGAGATTGCCGTCCCGCTTTATGAGAAAAAGGGGTTCGAATACCTGGATCACGCCATGGGGAATACCGGGCATTTCAATTGCGAGATCAGGATGCTTAAAAAGTTGTAAGTGATTGAATAATGTGAGAATGCGCTGATATGAGCATGTAACGCTTACAATTTCACGAAGGCTTTTCTACCGATTACTCCATTACCGTGCAACTCCACAAAATAAGCTCCCGGTGAAAGTGCTGAAACCGTTAGGGTAAAACTCTTGCCAGAACCAACGGCGATCTCGGCACAGGATTTACCGGTATGGTCGAGGATCACAACGACCGCATCGGCCATTTCTTCGGCAATTGAAACCGTAACCTGATCCTGCGCCGGATTGGGATAAAGGGAAATGGATTCCGCGGCTAGTTCTACAATTCCTGTAGTGATCACTCTGGCCCAGATTCCTCTGCCCTGGGCAGAAACCAGCAAATTGCCTTTAAATAGTGCAATGCCATACGTAGAAGTGGTTGGAAGGTTCCCGGTGAGGTTTTTTGCTGTGGTGGTCGTTTGATCTGTAAACTCCTTTACACCCGAACCGGTATAATAAGTATGTACTCCACTTATCACTTTATCATTAAAAAAAACAGGGTTTGAAGTGGCCGACCAGTTTGACCCATCCACTGAAACCAGGTTCTTTTGTCCAACGTAAGCATACAACTTTCCCTGGATGCTTCCTATCCCTGCTGAGTTCTCTGCGTTTGCAGTATATGCAGAAATCCATTGCGTCTGGGCCCCATTCAGTTTCCAGAGCTTTCCACCGGATGCGGCATACAGGTTTCCCTTAAAAGCAGTCATCGACGATACATTAACAAAGGCAGAGCCCGATTCCTTGGGTAAACCATCTTCAGCGTCAATCCAGGTTATTCCTTTATCTGAAGAAACCTGTACTCCCAAATATCCACTGGAAAAGATCTTTCCATTCAAGGTGACGAAGCATCGCATTCCGGATTGTGGATTAACTCTTGTCCAGGAAACCCCGCCGTTCGCCGACCTGTATATTCCTTTTGCTACATCAGCAGCCAGCAAAACCCCATCAACACTGGTGATAGCCTCTACACTCAGATCAAGTGCACCGTCGGCATCTACCCAGGTCAATCCATTATCAGATACAAACACGCCACCGTTACTGCCAGCGAAAAGTTTACCATTGGCTTCTGCAAAACCGGGCACCAGGCCGGTCATAAAATCAGTCTGCGTCCACTGTCCAAAACAGTTGAATATAATCAGGAAAGAAAGTGCCGAAAGGGTATATTTTTTAATCATACTAAGGGTTTAATTGATGCTGCATAATTACTCTTTTTTTATATAAAAACAAAAAAGCACCGGCTTTCACCAGTGCTTTTCTACATCGAAGTCACAAATTTTCAATGCTCAATTTCTACAGCGTTTCCTGCAACCACTTAAAAAACTCCTTCTGCCAAACCAAGCCGTTCTGGCATTTCAGTATCCAGTGATTTTCTTCGGGGAAATATAACAATTTGCTTTTCAATCCCTTCAGTTGCGCAGCCTGGAAAGCAGCAAGCCCCTGTTCGGTAGGGACGCGGTAATCTTTTCCTCCCTGTATGATCATGATCGGACGGTTCCAGTTGTTGACGAAGTTTACAGCGTCGAACTTGCTGTAAGTTTTCTGAGCCGCCGCATTGTCTTTTTCCCAGTATGCACCGCCAAGGTCCCAGTTCACAAAGAACAGTTCTTCGGTCGATCCGTACATGCTTCTCCAGTCAAAAATTCCATCGTGCGAAATGAAGGTCTTAAAACGGTTGTTGTGATTTCCGGCAAGGTAGAATACCGAATATCCTCCGTAGCTCGCCCCAACACAACCGATCCGTGATTTATCTACATAAGATTCCTTCGCCACATCATCGATCGCCGACAAGTAATCGTCCATTACCTGTCCGCCGAAATCTTTGGCAATTTTAGCGTTCCACTCTACCCCGTGACCTGGCATTCCGCGGCGGTTTGGTGCAACCACGATGTAACCGTTTGCGGCCATCAGCTGGAAATTCCAGCGGAAAGAATAGAACTGCGTAAGTGCCGATTCCGGTCCGCCCTGGCAATACAACAGCGTCGGGTATTTTTTGTTCGGATCGAAGTTTGGCGGATAGATCACCCACGACAACATCTTCTTTCCATCGGTAGTCTCAGTGTATCTTTTCTCCACTTTGCTCATCGCGATCTTCCCGTAAGCAGCATCGTTCACATGACTCAGTTGTTTCATGTATCCGTTGGTAAGATCTACGGTATACAATTCTGATGCATGGTTCATGTCGCTGCGCGAAACCACCATCGTGTTACCCGTCTGACCCACCAGGTCGTTCACATCCCACATGCCTTCGGTAATTTTTTTCACCAGCGGCATTTTTTTGGTCCTACCCGGATAATCCACTTCAAACAGCTGGATGGTCCCGTCTACCGGTGCAGTAAAATAGATCTTCTTACCGTCTTTGCTCCACAGGAAACCGTTTACCGTTCCGTCCCAGGCAGCAGTAAGATTGGTTTTTATCCCCGCAGCATCCATCACGATAATGTCGTTCTTATCGGCTTCGTAACCGTCGCTTTTCATGCTTAACCAGGCAAGGTTACCGGTTGATGAATAGGCAGGAGACACGTCGTAACCCATCATTCCTTCGGTCAGGTTTTTGGTCACCCCGGTTTCAGGACTGTACGCGTAGATATCAGTATTGGTACTAACGGCGTAGGCCTTTCCGGCTTTTTTCTTGGTTACATACAACACCCATTTGCTGTCAGGACTCCACAGGTAATCCTCGTCACCACCGAAAGGTTTCTGCGGACTGTCGTATGGTTCACCGGCCATGATGTCTTTACCGTCAACGAAAATGTGACCGAACAGCCCATCTTCCCAGGTATCCCAGTGGCGGTAGTTCAAATCGTCGTAGATCTGGACATTCGACTTGGTGAGTTCAGGATAAAAATCCTTGCCCTCTACTTTGTTGATCTTCACTTCTTTTGCCTCGATGGTGTGCTTTCCGTCGGGAGAAAGTTCCTTTACCGGCAAAAGCCCCTTCGCACTGGCAAGTTCAACCGCGTTACCACCGATAACAGGAACGGTGTACATCACACTTTTCCCTTTGTTTTCCTGGATGTTGTAGTGCTGAACACTGAATATTACATTCTTCTGGTCTTTCGAAATGCCCATTCCGCCAACTTTACCAAGTCCCCAGAGGCTCTCAGGTGTAATTGGCTGCTGCGCTGCAGAGATCAACGGGAGAGCCAGCAGGGCCATCCCAAAACAAGTACTTTTCATGAGTAAATTTTGATGCGGTGAAATTAGAAAATCAACAGTTATAAATGCTTTGATTGAAGGATTACGGTTGAACAACAAAAGACCTGGTAACCGTTCCGCCCGCAGTTTTGAGATGAAGCGTATAAAAACCTGCCGTTAAAGCTGAAACATCGGTCGATAAATGGTTTGTTCCCGTAACCGCCGTTATTGTTTTCGGCGCAGTTACCGTCTTCCCCACAACATCCGTTAACCACGTTTCCGCTTCTCTCGGTACATATTGTTCAAATTCTATATTCAGCACAGAAGACGCGGGATTCGGGTAGATGTTGAGCGATGACCGCAGTTCCTCCAGTTCGTCTACCGCGTTTGCCGTCAGGTCAATGTTGATGTCGTCGATGTAAAAATTGTTGCTTTCCGCTGATGCGAGATCAATCCTGAAGTTAAAGC
>JAZKEZ010000147.1:0-1898 GCA_040386675.1 Bacteroidota bacterium
GTTCGAGCAGGTCTGAAATGCAGTTCCTCAATTCGCGCGTCGCTTCCTTACCGTAGCTGATGATCCCGTTCAGGTTGTCGCAGAAATAGTCTTCCAGTTCGAAAGGAAGTTCCTTGAGGTAACCGAGAATGGAAAGCGAGTAGAGGTCGAGGACTTTATCGCCGATGGCCACACCTACGCGGGGCTTGAAAAAATCGGTCTTGAACACCCCGAACGGAAGGTTTTGCAGGGTAAAGTCAGAACCATCCGGGATCTCTATCCAGGATTTACGGTTGGGATCGTTAGCGCGGATCATATATAAGACTTGTGGTTGTTGGAGTTAAGGTAGTTTTTTAACCGCAAAGGACGCAAAGGTTTTAATCTTCGCGTCCTTTGCGGTTAATTATCAATATCAATACGCGAAAAGCGGGTAGCCTTTCATCAGGCTGTTCACTTTCTTTTTGATCTCGGCCAGTTGCGCCTCGTTGGTAGCGTTATCAATCGCTTCGTTGATCAGGTCGGCCACTTTGAGCACTTCTGCTTCTTTTAGTCCGCGGGAAGTGATCGCCGCAGAACCCAGACGGATGCCGGAGGTCACAAAAGGCGACTTGTCATCAAACGGAACCATGTTCTTGTTTACGGTAATGTCGGCTTTGCCAAGAGCTTCTTCAGCGGCTTTACCGGTAATGTTCTTGCTGCGCAGGTCGATCAGCATCGAGTGGTTCTCGGTTCCTCCCGAGATCACGCCAAATCCGTGAGCGATCATGGCATTGGCCAGTACCGCAGCGTTTTTGATCACCTGCTTGCCGTATTCAACGAATTCAGGAGCCAGTGCCTCTCCAAAGGCCACTGCTTTAGCAGCAATAACGTGCTCAAGCGGTCCGCCCTGGGTACCCGGGAACACGGCGCCATCCAGAACCGACGACATCATTTTGGGCTCGCCTTTCGGAGTAGTCAGTCCCCATGGATTCACGAAGTCTTTGCCCATCAAAATCAGTCCACCGCGTGGTCCGCGCAGGGTTTTGTGGGTCGTTGTAGTTACAATATGGCAATGTGGGATCGGGTCGTTCAATAATTTTGCGGCGATCAGTCCGGCAGGGTGACTCACGTCGGCCAGCAACAATGCACCAACGCTGTCGGCGATCTTGCGCAGGCGGGCGTAATCCCAGTCCCTGGAATAGGCAGACGCACCGCAAATCAGCATTTTCGGCTGTACTTCTTTGGCTTTGGCTTCAACTTTATCGTAGTCTACCAGTCCGGTTTCGCGCTCTACACCATAAAAATGCGGATCGTAGAGTTTACCGCTGAAGTTCACCGGAGAACCGTGGGTAAGGTGACCGCCGTGGCTCAGGTCGAAACCTAAAATACGATCGCCTGGTTTCAGACAACCCAGCATTACCGCTGCATTTGCCTGTGCACCGGAGTGCGGCTGCACGTTGGCCCATTCGGCCCCAAACAATTGTTTGATACGGTCGATGGCAAGTTGCTCTACTTCATCCACTACCTGGCAACCTCCGTAATAGCGCTTTTTGGGAAGTCCTTCGGCGTATTTGTTGGTCAATACAGAACCCATGGCTTCCATTACCTGGTCGCTGACATAGTTTTCTGATGCGATAAGTTCAATTCCTTCCGTCTGGCGATGTCTTTCCTGTTCGATCAGGTCGAAGATTTTCTGGTCTCTCTGCATGGTAGTTTAATGGTGAGATTTTAGGTGACGAATGTAGAAAAAGTAAGCATTCAATCGCTTTACCGGGATCACACAACATTAACACAGTGGAATGTGGATAAGTGGGGGGAGGTAAAAAATCTACTCCGACTACACATTCGGGTAGGTCTTAGTTTGTCATTGTTACTTTTTTGGAAAAAGTAATGCAAAAATTGTCGCTGCTTTTCCCTCACTTCACTCCACTCCCGGAAAC
>JAZKEZ010000148.1:0-223 GCA_040386675.1 Bacteroidota bacterium
CCAGATCCCGGTTCCGATAATCGCCACCGCATCAAGAGAAGTGGTCAGTCCGCAAATGTTCTGATCCGGACCGGCATTGCCAACCGGGTTCTCGTAAAAGCCAATCTCTACGTCGTCAGTAGATGGCGGACAATTGCCGTTGATCTCGGTCCAGCGGAATACATACACGCCGAACGAAGCGGTAGAAACCGCAGAATGGGCGTCGGTAGGATCTGCGATGTTG
>JAZKEZ010000148.1:233-3383 GCA_040386675.1 Bacteroidota bacterium
TGGCAATATCCGGACCGCTTACCTGGCTCCAGCTTCCGGCACCAACCGATGTGGTGGCGGCAAACGCAGTAGCCAGTCCGCAAATGTTCTGGTCAGTTCCGGCTGCGGCCAGCGGGGCTTTCGAGAAGGTAACGGTGCCGGCAGTAGTTGCCGAACACGATCCGTTGGTTACGGTCCACGAGTAGTTATAGGTTCCGTACACCGATGCGGTACCGATGTACTGGTTGGTACCCGATGAAGCAAAATTCAGTGTTCCCGGTCCTGCGGTACTCCAGCTTCCTGCGCCGGCGCTTACACCGGTCTGCGCTGTAAAAGTGAGCGCATTACAGGCGGGCGGTGCAGGAGTTACCGTAGCAACAGGTTGTGCGGTATAAGTAACCGATTTGTTTACGCTTGCGGTACAACCCCCGTTGCTCATGAGCAGCGTAATGGTGTAGGTGCCAAAAGCTCCTACCGAAGCCTGGTAAATACCGCTTCCCAACGGGATTTCGGTAAAGGTTGCGGTGCTTGGTCCGGTATAGGTAAGAATTCCGGTACCCACGGTCACAGTGGTAGTGATCGTATCGATGCGGCTTCCACAGGCTGGTGGGGTGAAGGTAAAATTACCAACCGGGTTCTGCGTGAAGGTGATGGTTTTTGAATCGCTCACCGAACAAGTGGCATCATTTACGGTCCACTCGATGGTGTAGGTACCGTAAACCGATGCATTCACGGTAAACACTCCTGCACCGGCGGCAGTAAAGGTAAGTGTTCCCGGACCGGTGTAGGTCCACACCCCGGGACCGGAAGAACCGGTGGTATTGGTGGTAGTGGTCCTGGAGTTACAGGAAGGAGGCGTTGCGGTAAACGTAGCGATAACAGCCGGTGGGGTAGTCAGGTTGAACGTCGCGGTACAGGTGGACTGGTCGGTAACCGTTGCGGTGTAGGTGGTTCCTCGGCAGAGTGAGTTCAGTGTGGTTCCGGTGGCACCGGTATTCCAGCTCACGTTATAGGCAGGCAATCCTCCGGTAACGTTCAGGGTAACCGAACCGTCGCAGGTGGTACACCCGGGATCGGTTTTTACCAGTTGAGAAACATTCAGTACCGGTGCAACGGTTACCACAATGCTGTCGTAAGAAGGAGGCAGACAGCCATTGGTGGTGGCGTAACGGATGTAGTATGTCCGGTTGGCAGTAAGCACCGGTGTGGTATAACTCGAGCTGGCGGCGCCGCTCTGCTGGAACAGAAGTGTTCCGCCTGTCGGAGCATCGTACCAGGAAAATATACCCGCAACGGCGGCTGTACTGGTAAGTACGGTTGAGGTACCTGTACAGATGGCGCGGTTGGGCGATACCGGGGTTCCCGGCATCGGGTCCACCGAAATAGTGATCGGATAGGTGCGGGTACAGGTAGGATCAGACGCATTGGTCACCGTGAGCACATAGGTGGTAGTGGTGGTGGGGTTTGCCGATGGATTGGCACTGGTTGGATTGCTCAAACCTGCAGTGGGCGACCAGGAGTAGGTGTAATTGTCGGCAGCGTTGCTTTTGGTAAAATTGAGGAAGGTGGTTTCCCCGGCGCAAATGCTGCTGTCGGTGGCGGTGAGTGTTCCGGCAACGGGTTGCTGACCGGTAAGTGTTACGTTGTAAACCATCGGGATCGCACACGATTCGCTCTGGTCGATCACCTCGAAACGATAGGTTCCGGTGGTAAGTCCCGTGGCCGGGTTGGTGGTGCCGATCAGCGTTCCTGCTGCGTTATACAGCCTGTAGGTAAAAGTTCCTCCTGCAGTTGGGGTAAAGCGGATGCTCCCGGTTACATTACAGGTCACGTTGGTGCTCGAAAAGGTTCCTTTATTGGTCTGGATCACTTCCTGGATGTCGTCGAGGAAGATACCGGTTCCGCCGATCCCGCCGCCTGAACGTCCGTTCTCGAACTTCACATAGGTGTAATTGTTATTGGCTGTAAAGGCCACCGTGTACCTGCGCCAGATCCCGTCTTTCGGTGGAACAGGTGAGGTATAGGCCAGCTGAGTGTTTCCGCAGGTAGTATTGGACAGGTAGATTTTTAGCTGCCCCGAAGCCCTGGTCGAACAGTTTCCGTCCATCAGCCAGATGTCGAAAGAATAGGATTTGCCGGCTACCAGCGGACAGGCTAAGCGCTGACTGAAGGATTCCGCCCCGACAAGATCGTTCACCAATCCCATGTAAGCCCTTCCGTCGTGCGGCGCCGGAGCACCCGTTCCCGTACAGTAGTAACCGGGTTCTATATCCGGGGTACTCGTACACTGGATGTAGCCGACCGGCACAGTACTGGCCTGCGGAGGCGGCCCGTCATCCTCGAAAGACGGGTTATTGAATTTAACTTGTGAATACAGCGCGCATTGGATAAAACAGGAGATAACAAGACAGGCAAGTTTTCTCATTTGTAAGGGGTAATCTGTGTGTGGATGGATACAAGTTAGACGTTTATTTAACTTGTAGTTGCTTCTATTGAAGATTTGAAAATGATACGAATGTTCACTTTACAGTTAATTATATTTTTCCGATTCAGGAGGTGTAGATTATTTTAACTGTCTCGGCAAATAATTTCCTGCGGAACGGAATAATTCAATGGTGATTCCAGTTTTTTTCGCCTGAATTCGCTGAGTCGTTCCTTTTTTAGTTTTAAACACCTGTTTATCCATTCGGGATAGATGTTTTGTGTTTTTTCTGTGGTTTTAGCAGAATAATAGTGTTGTTAGGGTAGTTGAAGGGTGGAAATACCGATTTGGTCTAATAATGATTCTGGAGGGCAATAAAGGGATTTGGTTTGTGCTACAAGTTGGATGACGCTTAGTTTGTCGCTGTTACTTTTTTATAAAAAGTAACGCAAAAACTGTCGCTGCTTTTCCCTCACTTCACTCCACTCCCGGAACGCGACCTTGGCGGCGATCCGCTCCGTACCTGCGCGGCTTCCGTCAAGGTGCCCGCGTTCCGGTTCGCTGCGTTCGATCGGGAAAAGAGGCGACACCCCTTCGTATAATTGGTTGTGCAAATAATTTAGTTCGGAATCATTTGGTTCATGAAGGATTGCAAACCAAAAATCCCCAAAGCTAGACCGCTCCCAAATACGGCAGGAGGGTCGCCTCTTTTACGGAACAAGCGGAGCGAAACAACATGCGGGCACCCG
>JAZKEZ010000149.1:0-7293 GCA_040386675.1 Bacteroidota bacterium
GGACTGTCCGACAATCACATAACCGCACTGGCAACAGACCAGAACAATTTACTATACATAGGAACCGATAAAGGGTTTGTAAATAAGCTGCTGCCCGACACAATCCTGTATTTCGCTGCCAGCAATCCTACGGTTAACAGCAGGAACAGATCTTACGACCGGCTGAATGATTTCCTTTTTGACAAACAAAACCGCTTGTGGGTGGCCAAGGATGCCGGTGCATTGATGTTCGACAAAGAAAAGTACAGTAAGCTGGTCGATGTCATTTCAATAAAAAAAATAGCACTGTCTGCGTCCGGCGATGTCTGGTTTTGTACTTCGGCAGGAGTCGGAAAGAGCAGAAAATTCGACACCCGCTATAACCTGTTCACGCATGACAGGGCCTATGCGGTATATGAAGACAGGAATGGCGTACTGTGGTACTCGTCTGAAAGAGGTTTCTTCAGCCTGAAGGAATACGCCAGAACCAATTACGCAGGTAAAAACGCCGCGCTGAATGAACGAATTACACACATCACCGAAGACAACAAAGGCAGGTTGTGGCTGGCATCTCAGGGAAAAGGACTGATTTGCTTCGATAAAGGAAAACTCAGGATCATTAACAAAAGCCGCGGACTGATCAATAATTTCTGCAACCGGATTTTCATCGAGCAGGATTCTGTGATCTGGGTGGCCACCAACGGCGGACTGTCTAAAATCACCGTACACAATCCCGATCTTTCTGATATTGAGATCTATAACCTGGGCACCCGGCAGGGATTGAGTTCAGATAAAATAACGAGTATAGCCCGGATCGGTCCGCAGATATTTGTAGGGACCACCAAAGGACTAAACTCCTTTAATGAGGCGGAAATGTCTCGCAATACAACCCGGCCCCTTACTTACATTACTTCGGTAAAGATCTGGGAAAAGGACACGGTTATTCAAAACGGATACGAGCTTCCGTATGACCAGAATAACATAAAGGTCTCTTTCATCGGACTGGCCTATCGCTGTCTCGGACAGGTGACCTATAAATACCGCATGCTGGGCATCAATAAAGACTGGATCACCAGCACCTACAACATGGCCAGTTACCCGACACTCCCGCCAGGAAATTATACCTTCCAGGTAAAAGCCATTAATGAAGACGGGTGCGAAAGCGCAGAGATCAGCGAAGTAAAGTTCGTTATCGAATCGCCGATGTGGCAAAAGTGGTGGTTCTGGGTAGCCAGCTCAATGTTCATTATCGGTATGGGCGTGGTGGTATTCTTTAACCGTCTTAACAACCTGGCCCGCCAGTACGAGCTGAAAAAACAGGCGCTGATCCAGGAGCAAAAAGCACTACAGGCTCAGATGAACCCGCATTTTATCTTCAATGCACTGAGTTCGATCCGGTACTACATGCTGCAGAAAGATGTGCAGACTGCAGACATGTACCTGTCTAAATTCGCAAGCCTCATCCGGCAGATCC
Source organism: Bacteroidota bacterium (assembly GCA_040386675.1). Lineage (GTDB taxonomy): Bacteria > Bacteroidota > Bacteroidia > Flavobacteriales_D > Luteibaculaceae > DASUEB01. The sequence continues at coordinate 1,454 of JAZKEZ010000149.1, forward strand.
TTGATGCTTCAAAAAGCACGTTTATCTCCGTAGACGATGAGCTGAAAACCCTGGGTCTGTACCTGGAAATAGAAGCGTTACGCTTTGACGATGCCTTTGAATTCTCTATCGAAATAGACGATTCTATTGACCGCTACAATACCGAAATACCGAATATGGCGATGCAGCCGTACATTGAAAATGCAATTTGGCACGGGTTACTGCACAAAGGTTCGAAAGGAAAACTCTCTATCCGGATTCTGAGAAAGGACAACCAGGTGCATTGCATTATCGAAGACAATGGTATCGGCCGGAAAAGATCACAGGAAATTCACAAAGCCAGTTCCAGAAGTCATACCTCAGTAGGAATGGACATTACCCGCAGCAGGTTGAACAGCATTGCCGAATTGCATCACACCACCTACTCGGTAACCATTACCGATCTTCAGGACGAAAACGGGAACCCGGCAGGTACCCGCGTTGAACTGGTCTTCGGCGATATCGGGTGATCATTCTTACGCAACTTTACCGAGACACAAACCCGAACCTATCTGATTACTGGATGGTAAGCAGTTCTTCCTCTACAGCTTCCCACTCCTTCATTTTCGCATCCAGATCGGTCTTCAGTTTGTCGTACTCTGCGAGCAGCGCGGTCAGGTTCGCCGGAGATTTCGCGATGAGGGCGGTATACTCAGCTGTTTTGCCTTCCAGCTTGGCGATCTCCTCCTCAAGCTTTACCGAGCGGTTTTTAAGCCGTTTAACTTCCTTCTCACGGTTTCTCTTGTCTTCCTCACTATTGCCGCTGGCTGATTTAGTAACCTTTCCGGCAAGATTTGGCGTCTTTTCAAAATCGAAGATCGTTTCCGCCTTTTGCAGTTCGAGAAACTCCTCGATTCCGCCAAAGTGTTCCTTCAGGTCACCGTCTTTGATCTCGTAAACCTTATTGCACAAACCGGTAAGGAAATCCCTGTCGTGACTTACGATCATCAGCGTTCCATCATATTCCATGATCGCTTCCTTCAATACTTCCTTCGAAGCCAGGTCGAGGTGGTTGGTAGGCTCATCCAGTATCAGGAAGTTTATCGGGCTCAACAACATCCTGCAGATCGCAAGCCTCGTTTTCTCTCCACCCGAAAGCACTGAAACCTTCTTATCGATCTCGTCTCTGCCAAACAGGAAACTTCCAAGCATCGCACGTACTGATCTGCGCTGGTCGCCTACTGCATCATTGTCGATGGTTTCAAAAACAGTAAGTTTCGGATCCAGTTTGTCTGCCTGGTCCTGGGCAAAATAGCCCATCATTACATTATGGCCGAGTTCCATAATACCATTGCTCGGAACTTCTTTCCCGGCAATGATCTTAAGCAAGGTCGACTTACCGATACCGTTCTTACCCACAAGGGCAATACGCTCATCTTTTGGAACTGAGAACGTAATGTCTCTCAGTACCGTTTTCTTTCCGTACACCTTACCCAGCTGCTCTACCCTCACCAGTTCCCTTCCGGCTCTCGGAGCAGGTTGAAACTGCAGGTGCAATGCATTGCTGTCCATTTCGTCTACTTCTACCAGTTCGGTACGTTCCAGTTTCTTGATAAGCGACTGGGCAAAAGCAGCCTTATTCTTCTTAGCCCTGAATTTATTGATCAGTTCCTTGGTATGCTCGATCTCCTTCGCCTGATTCTTGGCTGCGCGCTGCTGCAATTCGATTTCGGCAACACGCTGGTCGATATACTTGGTGTAAGAGAATTTGTAGTCATAGATCTTCCCGTTGTACAACTCCACCGTACGGTTGGTGATGTTGTCCAGGAATCTCCTGTCGTGGGAGATCAGTACGATCGATCCCGAATATTCTTTGAGGAATTGCTCCAGCCAGATAATCGAAGTGATATCAAGGTGGTTGGTAGGCTCATCGAGGAACAGCGAATCGGTAGGCTGAAGAAGGATCTTGGCCAGTTCCACACGCATCTTCCAACCTCCGGAAAACTCCTTCAATGGTTTGTCAAAATCTTCGAGGGTAAATCCGAGACCAAGCAAGACCTTGGTGATCTTCTCTTCCATCGAACCGGTTTCCAGTACCGAAAGCCGGTCAACAATGTAACCGATCTCCTCGATCAGGTCGATGTATTCATTGCTTTCATAATCTGTACGGACCTCCAGCTGGTGGGTCACCTCATCCTGGCGCTTATGCAGTGCATTGATCTCCTCGAAAGCCTTCGACGCCTCGAACATCACTGTATTATCCTCATTCTGAACAATGTGCTGACTCAGGTAACCGATGCAATATCCCTTAGGTACATTAACCGCATTATTCCCTCCTCCAACAATGGTCTTCAGCATTGTTGATTTTCCTGCTCCGTTCTTCCCTACCAGACCGATCTTGTCGGTTTGTGGAATATTAAATGTAATGCCGTTGAACAAAGGTCTTCCACCCAGGTGCAACGTAAGATTGTTAACTGATATCATAGAAAGCTAGGCGGAATCCGGTTCCGGCCGGTATAAAATAAAACAGGCGCTCCGTGAGAAGCGCCTGCAAAGGTATGGTAATCTATTAGAATTAGAAATCCCAAAGATCATGCTCGAAGGTGAAAATTTTCTCTTTGATGCGATCAGCCTCAACCAACTGGTCAAAACCTTTGTATCCTGCATCAGCCAGTGTACGGTTAAATACGTTGTCTTCTTTAATAATGTGGCTTGAGAAATAACGCTTGATGAACACATCGTCGAAAGTCAGACGAACGCTTTCGTTCTTGCGGTTGTAGATTTCTTCGTTGGCGATCACCGCGCGAAGTTCAGGGAAGTAGAACCAGGCAGTTGCAGTGGTCTTAAGTTCCTTGGTGGTAATGTCTTCGTAAGCAACGATCGGCATGATACCGATGATCTTCACCATCATCTGGCTGCGTTGCTTGTCGAAATACCAGTATTCCTTCAGTCGGTAACGAACCACATCTTCTGCAACAAACGCAGAGTAACGGGTCTTGGTCCCGATCGGGTTACCGTCTTCATCCACCACTTCTTCAGTGTAGGTAAAACCAAAACAGGTACTGTCGGTAGTCTCAACAGTCAGTGCTTCAGTAAACTCACCGTTGTTGTAATCCTGCTTTCCTTCAAAAGGCTGGATACGACGGTCGCGGTAAGCTTTGATGATGATATCGAAAAGGCTTCTGCGGTCCTGGATCGGAACGATCGGGTAGTACAACGGAAGGTTGATCTTCTCGCCTACTTCGATCTCTCTCCAAACCTGCTTGCTCCAAAGTACATCAGCTTCGCGGATTGGCGGATAAGGAACGTACTCACGCTGTTGGTTAAAGAACATCGTGTCTACTGAACGCTTGTCATCATAATCGATGAAATCGTCTTTATAGATCCTCTTACGGATATCTGGTCTTTTATTAAGATCTTCAGGGCTGAGTACCTGGGCAAATACTGAAGTGATTGATAATAATCCTACAGCGATCAATAATATCCTTTTCATCTTATTTCAGTTTAAAAGAAAGTGGAGGAAGAAGTTTTACCACTTTATCCGGCCCAACTGCCTTGATCTCATTAAAAGTAACACGTTGCTTTGCTCTCATCTTACTGATCTGGTCCTTCATCTGAGCAGTGATCTCTCCGCTGGTTGAATAGAACGGAATATCACCCCCTGCTGCTGGTACGATCAATGTAAAACCGGTGATCTCGTATTTCACACCTTCAAACACAAAGTCACGAAGGACTGCGGTCATCTTTGTCGCTTCTTTCAGCGCTCCGATAGAAATATCTCCATCAGAAGGACCTTTACCGGCCAGAAGCGGTTCAGGTTTCGGAAGCGGCTTGATACGGAATTTCTTCACCCCGAAGTTACGCTTACCACCTGTCGACGTTTCACCGCTAACCGATACTTCGATCTCCGATTTAGGAGGGAACGCACCTTGTGGCACAAGCGTATACTGTCCGCCTTTCAGCTTATTGATCTTGATCTGTCCGTTGTTACAGGTCAGGTTAAGTTTATCCGAATCCGCACCCGGTACAGAAACCGAGATCGGGTTCTCAAGTCCTGGGTACAGTACGTTCATCGCCGTAGGGTCAACTACCGCATCGGTGCTCATAGCAACCTTGAACGGGATGTTGAACGGAAGCGACTGTGTGCCCATCGGTCCTTCGTAGGTAATGGTACCTTTCCAGTCCTGGTCACCACCTGCAGTCTGAATACGGCTCAGGTAACCTACACCACCTTTTACAGGAACCGGCTGCCCGTTTACTGTAATGGTTGGCGACTTGGTCTCATCGATCGCACCCATTGCAATTTCTGCAACAAGTGAATCACCCACTGCAATAAGACTGCTTTTTACACGAACAACAGGAACAACTTTGGTGAACTTAAGTGCAGATGCATCAATACGGGTAAGCAGGTATTCGATGGCATCAGACTCAGCATTCTTAACGTCGGTCTGCAGCTTGGAAATTACTGCTACCGAGGCCACAACCGGGCTGTGATAGAAATTCAGTACTCCCCATGGCTCTTCTTTTCCATCGTGGTTAACTTCCTTCTTGAATGCGAATGCATCGTCGAAACGTTTTACCAGACCCGGATCATCCGAACAGGCTTTTTTCACCACATCACGGAATTTCTGAATGGTCTGCACCATTTCCACCGCACTGTGAGGACCGGTAGAAGGCGTTGCCGGTTCAGAACCGATCAGCAGGTTGGTTGGAGAATCGTAATCATCTTTCTTGTCAAAGTTCATCAGATCCACCAGGGTATCCTGGCCGTTCTTGTCTTTTCCAACGTACTTCTTCCACTGTTCCTGGTCTCCGTCGGATGAGGTCGCAACAATACGTCCTTTGATTTCCATCAGGTAAGCCATAACCTTTGCCGACTCCTTGCGGATTTCCTCGGCCTTGTTATACCACGGCTCAACCTTGGTTCTGTTTTTTTCTAATTCTGCTTTGAAAATTCCGTATTGCGAAGAAAGCTTTGAAGAAAAGTTAGAATTCGTTTCTTCAATCCCCTTGTTGATCACAACGAATGCGTTGATGATCTCCTTCGATACGTTCAGTGCTAACAGTGCAGTTAAGAAGAGGTACATCATACCGATCATCTTCTGCCTGCCCGTTTCCTTACCACCTGCCATTTCCTCTGGTCCTTTATATTAAGTTAGTACTAAGAAATGTTATTGAACTCCGCCTGGTCTGATGGTCATTGCAGCCAGCATGTTGCCATAAACAGCATTCAGAGAGGCAAGGTTTTTAGAAAGTTCGGCGATGTTTTCTTTGTAATGTTTGGTATCACCAACAGAATCATTAAGTGTTCTGATCAGTTCACCTACACCTGAGAAGGCTTCGTTAGCCACTTTCAGCTGGTCGGTAGCACCGCGTAGCTGAAGCTCGTAAGATTCGTTAAGTGCATTCAGGTTCTTGGTCAGACGAAGAAGTCCTTCTCCTGCTGATTTACCGAACTCTGAAGTATCGGAAAGACCAACAAGGGTTCCTGAAGCTTTCTGGTAAGTATCGGCAAGTTCAGATACTTTTTCAGAAGCACCTTTCAGCGATGAAGTGTATTCGTTTGTAGCAACCGAAGCATCAACAAGTGTGTTCAGTTTCGCAGCCTGGTCACCCAGTGAGCGAAGACCGTTACCCAGGTTTTCGATAAGTTGTGGTTCGATTTTCGCGTCTTCCAGCATCTTATCGAGCATGTCGGTCATTGACCCTCCTCCCGAGTGGTGATTGTGACGGCTGTGGTGTGGGTTGATGGCTTCTTCAAGCTCATCAGATTCGTCATGAGAGGCATTCAGTTCAGGATATACAAGTGACCAATCCGGCTCCTCGTGTGGTTTTTCGAAAGCGGAGATAAAGAAGATGATTGCTTCTGTCCCAAGACCTGC
>JAZKEZ010000149.1:7303-22201 GCA_040386675.1 Bacteroidota bacterium
CTGCAATAAGCATCGGTCCTGAGAACGGCCAGTGCTGGATCTTGAACAATGCACCCACGATTACAACAGCCGCACCGATACCATACAGTTTGGCCATAAAGTTTTTCCACGCTTTGCTTCCTGGTTTCATAATTCTGGATGTAAAAAGTTTAGGTAATAAAGGTAAGATTAGTTATCTGCCAGCTTCGGATCCTGACCACGTCCCAGATAAGACATTACAGAACGGAATCCGATGTAGGCTTTTGCGGTATCCTGGTACTCGAAAGATCGTGTACCACACTGAAGGAAGTAAGGAATGTCCTTCCATGATCCACCGCGGGTTACTTTACGCTTGCGCTCAGGAAGATCATTCTTCTTGGCATCATAAGTATATTCAGGGTTCAGTTCGGAAGCAAATTCGTAAACTGTAGGATCGTATGAGGTATTCGTCCATTCTGCAACGTTTCCGGCCATTTCAAACAAACCGTAATCGTTTGGCTCGTAAGTCTGAACTTTAACGGTGAACAAACCACCGTCATCCACATAATCCCCGCGAAGTGGCTTGTAGTTGGCCAACGGACAACCCAGTCTGTTTCTCAGGTAAGGTCCGCCCCATGGATATGGGCTTAGTTCAAGTCCGCCTCTTGCAGCGTACTCCCACTCGGCCTCAGAAGGCAGACGGAAGCTTGGAAGCTCAAGGTCACCCCTGGAGTTTTTCCAGTTGTTCATCAGGCGGGTTCTCCATACGTTGAAGGCTCTTGCCTGAGACCAGGTAACACCAACCAACGGATAATCGTCGTACGCCGGGTGCCAGAAGTAGTTCTCAGACATCATTTCGTTGAAAGAACCAACAAAGTCTGAAACCCAAACCAGTGTATCCGGATAGATGTTGATGATCTCTTCTACGATGAATTTCGAACGGTTGTTGTGAGAAAGTACCGGACGTGATTCTCCTTTTGAGTTCACATTGTCCTGAAGGTTATCTCTTGAAGCTTTGTTGGCTGCATCATCGAAATCAACCCAGTAGTACTTGTAATTCAGTACACGTGCATCAAGACCTGCTCTGCCGTAGTATTGCTCATCATCCTGGATGTACATACGCTTCAGGGCTTCCGCCTGATCTTCGTTGCTGTAATCAATATCAACATCGTAGTTCAGTGTGGTCTTACCGGTCTCCTCGTCTTCAGTCTGGAATTCCTCTACGTCTTCAGCAAGGAAACTTCTTGAAACCGAATCACTTACCGACTCAACAAACTGGCGGTATTCCGTGTTGGTGATCTCTGTATCATCGATATAGAACGAAGCAAGCGAGATGGTTTTCGCACGATTGGAGTGTGCGAAGGCGATGTCATCGTCATTATTACCCATCGTATAGCTTCCCATGTGGATGTAATTCATGCCATATGGTGTGATCGGTGTCCAGCCATCATACTGACTAACACCAACAAGCTCTCCGACAGTACCTCCTCCACAGCTTGCTAAAAGCGCAATAGCACTTATTGGAAGCAAGATTTTAATCCTGTTCTTCATTTTCTCGATGATTTTTGGGTTGCTAATTAATGGATAAATAGGTAAAATAACAATAATTAGTATTCAGATTATAGGAATCTTACATTCTTATACTTCTCGTTTTCAACCGACCTGTTGATGATATAGAGATAATTTACCGCTATTTCGTGCGAGCCGGAATTCCCTTTTCTGAGGGTAGAAGTGTTATAGTCGTATGCGTAACCGATCCTAATCTTTCCTGAGGCTACGTACTTCTGGTAGCCCAGTACCGGTGAAAAAGAATCCTTCGACCGGTAATTTACTCCTACTACGAACGCCTCACGGATCACTCCGCTCAGGTTCAGGTCAAGTTGTGATGCAGCTCCCGCTCCCAAAGGCATGCGGTACATAAATCCTGCGGTCCAGTCGATGGCATCTGAGAATTTGAACTGGTATCCTCCTAACAGGAACAGTGTCCGGGTTAGATTGAGGTTTACCTGTTCGATGCGCTGACCAAGCAAGTTATTAACTGACAATCCTGCGAAATATTTTCCCCCTTTGTAAAAAGCTCCCGCATTGAAGTCGATTGAGGTAGATCGTTGTGCTCCCTGCGGGATGGAAGGATCGTTGGTTTTGTTGTCTACAGCCAGCCAGTTATCAGTAACTGAAGCTGAAACGATAGAAGGTGCGATCCCGAAACTAAGTACGTTTACGCCGCTTCTGATCTTGTATGCATAGGCCGGAGCCACGTTGATGAACTTGAAATTCCCAATCTGGTCACTCATGAGCGACAGTCCTACTCCCGACTTCAATTTGTGGATCGGCTGGTGCACATTTACAACTCCCGTACCCGGGGCTCCCGCAAAACCTACCCATTGCTGACGGTAGATAATGGTCCCTGAAAAGCCCTGCTCAGAACCTGCGATAGCCGGGTTGTAAGCAAGCGGATCGAAAAAATACTGTGTAAACTGGGGTGTACTTTGACCTGATGCCAGCACCGCAATGAAAAAACAAAGAAAAACTGTTAGCAGCGGCTTCAATCGCATCCTGTATAGCTCAGATAACTTAAGGGAAGCTAAAATAACAAAATAAATCTGTTAACAGAGTTTTCAACAACGGTTAGCCTAACTTTTCAGCATATGTGCCCACCAGGTGTCAGGCACCACATCACGGCTGGCCATCTCGTAATCGGCATAATTGCACGGAACCAGTCGCTGGCGGTGGTTGTGGTGGGCATACGCACCGGTCTTCGGCGCCTCTATCCACCAACGGCCGGATTTGTTGCTTTTGTAGAATACAAAGGGTTCTTCGTTGCGCGTGGTCTCCACGATGAACTTCTGGTAGTTCTTCACATCGCCTATCGGGTAATCTCCTTTGCGGTTGTAATACCCTTCAATAAAGCACCAGAGCATCTGGGCCACCAGTTTGGCGGTGATCCCGGTCGGATCGAGCAGCGGGTTGTATTCATACATCCCCAGGGAGCTGAGTTTGTCGCTCATTCCCGCGTACTTCATGAGTTTACAGGCTTCTTTGGCATACAATCCGTTTGGAGAGGCATTGCCATTCGCAGGCGCATCAGATCCTTTTACCACTGAAATATCTACCAGCAGTAAGTCTGCATTGCGCAACACCGGCTCCAGGTGATCGATATTGCCACGGGCATTGCCGAGGCGGTGAATATCGAAATTGAGCTTTTCCATCATCCGGATGATCTCGGGATCGGTGTAATACGACTGATACCCAATGTTTCCGTAAGTATACAGGTGCGTGGGCTCATCGGTGATGATGCGCTCGGTGTAGCTTTGAGAATTGAACGGACCACCCAGGTGACCGAAATCAAAACCTGAATCAGCAGAAACCAGGGTAACCATCTGTTCGAGAGACGCATACGCCTTATACTGGATGTATCCCAGCTCGTTTCCTCCGCCGATAATGATCGGGAACAGGTCGCTTTTCAGCAGGGTTTCCACCACTTCCTGCAACTTGTAATACGTTTCTTCCGGGCTTGAGCAATGCACCAGGTTACCGATGTCTGCAATATCAGGCGCGCATTCATCAGGGTAAAGGGAGTACAATTGCCTTCTCACTTTGTCAGGAGCGTCTCCGCAACCGTGGTTATTGATCGCATTCCTTCCTTCGGGAACACCGATCACCACGAGTTTATATCCCCCGAGAAGGATTTCAGACAAATCACTTACCTGCTGTACTTTCTCTCCCAGCGAACCATGAACAGGAAGCAGGGCGGGATATACAGACAGGTCAAAAGGTTCGAAATACTCAGAAAAATTCACTTATGACTTCTTGGTAAAGCGTTTTTTAGGTGCAGGATTCTTATCAGCCTCAACAATGATGGCTTTTACTTCTTCAAGGGTCAATGCAGTAGCCTCAGTACCCTTCGGGATCTTGTAATTCTTTTTCCCCTGGGCGATATAAGCTCCCCATCTGCCATTTAGTACCTGGATGGTAGCGTCTTCAGGGAAACTCTTGATCAGCTTGTTGCTGTCGGCTTCGCGCTTGGCCTGGATCAGTTCAACAGCCTGCTCGAGGGTAACGGTCATCGGTTCGATCCCGGTTTTCGCACCGATCGAAACAAATTTCCCGTCGTGCTGGATGTACGGACCGAAACGTCCCACATTGGCAGACACCTTTTTCCCTTCAAACTCCCCTACTTCGCGTGGAAGTTTGAACAATTCGAGGGCTTCGTCAAGTGTGATGGTCCCGATGCTTTGTCCGCTCTGAAGTGAGGCAAAACGAGGCTTCTCGGTTTCATCTTCCTGGTCACCGATCATGATCATCGGACCGAAACGGCCGATACGTGCGATCACTTTCTTACCCGACACGGGATCTACACCTATTTCGCGTTCGCCGGTTGCTTTTGAGGTGGTAGTGAGCGTGGTTTCAACACTGTCGTGGAACGGTCCGTAGAACTTGCGGATCATTTCGTTCCATTTCATTTGTCCTTCGGCGATATCATCGAACTCGCGTTCTACCGATGCGGTGAAGTTGAAATCCATGATCTTGCTGAAGTTATCGACCAGGAAATCGTTTACTACCATACCGATATCAGTAGGGAACAACTTGTTTTTCTCAGCGCCGGTATTCTCCGTTTTGGTTTCCTCGCTGATGGTATCGTTCACCAGTGCAAACTGGGTGTATTTTCTTTCGTGTCCGGGGCGGTCTTCTTTTACCACATACCCTCTTTTCTGGATGGTAGAAATAGTCGGAGCATAGGTTGACGGGCGACCGATGCCAAGTTCTTCCAGTTTCTTTACCAGTGCAGCTTCCGTATATCTTGGAGCGTGATGGGTAAAACGCTGTGTTGCGGTAATTTCAACCACATTCACGTTTTCACCTTTGTTCAGTCTTGGCAGCATGCCTTCCTGTTCTTCAGTCTCATCGTCGGTCGATTCGATGTATACTTTAAGGAAACCGTCAAATTTGATCACCTCGCCGTTTGCAACAAACAATTCGTTGTCTGCAGCTCCTGAAACCGCAATACGGGCAACGGTCTTTTCAAGCTGTGCATCAGCCATCTGAGACGCTATACCGCGTTTCCAGATCAGATCGTACAACCTTTGCTGAGAGGCATCACCAGAAATAGACGGCCTGCCGAAATCGGTTGGACGGATCGCCTCGTGAGCTTCCTGTGCGCCTTTCGATTTGGTGGCAAAATTCCTCGGGCTGCTGTATTCCTGTCCGTAAGCATCAGTGATGGCTGCTTTTGCACCATTGATTGCGGTCTCGGAAAAGTTCACCGAATCCGTTCTCATATAAGTGATAAATCCGGCTTCGTAGAGTTGCTGCGCAACTTGCATCGTCCGGGCCACCGAAAAGCCCAGCTTCCTGGAGGCTTCCTGTTGTAAGGTAGAGGTAGTAAATGGTGCGGTTGGTGATTTTTTGGCCGGTTTAACCTCGAGTTCTTTTACAGAATACGAAGAACCGACACACTTATCGAGTAATGCCCTGGCCTCATCAGGACCGGCAAGCTTCTTATTGAACTCAGCTTTGAATGCCTGTCCCTGAAGATTGGTGAACTTACCGCTCACCCGGAAAAAATTCTCGGAGCTGAAATCGGTGATCTCGCGTTCGCGGTCTACCAGCAAACGTACCGAAACCGACTGAACCCTACCGGCTGACAATGAAGGCTTTACCTTTTTCCAAAGTACGGGACTCAGTTCAAAACCAACCAAACGGTCGAGTACACGCCTTGCCTGCTGGGCCATCACTAAAGGAAGATTGATCTCCCTTGGGTTTTCGATGGCTTTAAGAATTGCAGTTTTAGTGATCTCGTTAAAAGTGATGCGTTTCGTTTTCGAATCGGCAAGGCCAAGCGTTTCCTTCAAATGCCAGGAAATGGCTTCTCCCTCCCGGTCCTCATCCGTCGCGAGCCATACCATATCGGCTTCTTTCGCTAACTTCTTGAGCTCGGAAATGAGTTTCTTCTTATCGTCGTCCACCTCGTAGTGCGGAGCAAAATCTTTATCTATATCGATGGAGATTCCTTTTTTGGCCAGATCACGAACGTGACCAAAGCTTGATCTCACGGTAAAATCCTTCCCCAGGTACCCTTCTATCGTCTTGGCTTTCGCCGGTGACTCTACAATTACAAGGTTTTTAGACATACGGTCCTTGTTTTAATTTTCCACAAACCTAAATGAAAAACAAAGAATTGCACCAAACGAGGTGTTTTTAACTGCGGAATGAACTGCCAATCGCAAATGTCATTTTGTCACACCCGGTGAAAATTGCTAATTTCGCACCTTATAATAAGTATGTCATTGGAAGAACATAAGACCATAGATGAAACCAGGCAGGGAGAGGTACTGGAAATGCGGCTTCCCGGCACCAAGAAAATGTACCTGGAAAGTTACGGTTGCGCGATGAATTTCTCTGACAGTGAGATCGTTGCGTCCATCATGGCCAAAGAGGGTTTTACTACGACCCGTAATATGGAAGAGGCCGACCTGATCCTGGTAAACACCTGTTCTATCCGCGACAAGGCCGAGCAGACGGTGAATCACAGGATCAATCACTTCAAATTCGCTAAAAAAAGAAACCCGGATGTGGTTATAGGCGTGATGGGCTGTATGGCCGAACGCATGAAAGCAGACCTGCTGGAAGAGCAAAAGCTCGTAGACATTGTGATCGGGCCGGATGCCTACCGCGATCTGCCCAACCTGGTGAAGCAGGTGGAAGACGGACACAAAGCCGTGAACGTACTGTTGAGCCGCGAAGAAACCTACGCCGACATCACCCCGGTAAAACTTGATACGAACGGGATCAATGCCTTTGTTTCGATCATGCGGGGATGCGACAACATGTGTTCGTTCTGCGTGGTTCCCTTTACCCGTGGCCGCGAACGGAGCCGCGATCCGGAATCAATCGTAAAAGAATCGTCAGAATTATTCGAAAGAGGATATCGGGAGGTTACGCTTCTCGGGCAGAATGTAGACAGTTATAAATGGAACATTACTGCAAAAGGAGAGATCATTGACCCGACGCTTCCTGCGATAAACTTTGCGCAATTGCTTGAAAAAGTAGCGCAGGTAAGTCCGTTGCTCCGCGTACGTTTCTCCACCTCGCACCCGAAAGACATGTCGGATGAGGTACTCGAGATCATGGCGAAATACCACAACATCTGCAATTCCATTCACCTGCCGGTACAAAGCGGGAACACTGAAGTGCTGCAACGCATGAACCGCGGCTATTCACGCGAATGGTACATGGATCGTATTGCCGCGATAAAACGCATCTTGCCGGATTGCTCGATCTCTACTGATATTATTTCCGGATTTTGCGGTGAAACCGAAGAACAACACCAGGATACGATATCGCTTATGAACGCGGTAGGATATGGGTTTGCTTATATGTACACCTATTCCGAGCGACCAAAAACACTGGCCGAACGCAAATACGAAGACGATGTTCCGGAAACGGTAAAAAGCCGTCGCCTGGCAGAGATCATCACTGCACAACGGGCACAGGCCCTGACCTCCAACCAAAAAATGATCGGTAATACTTACGAGGTACTGGTAGAAGGATACAGCAAGAAATCGGATGATTTTTTACAGGGACGCAATCCGCAGAATTCCGTGATCATTTTCCCGAAAGCGGAGGTTAAACCGGGTGAATACTGCATGGTAAAAATAAATGATTGTACTTCTGCCACGTTATTGGGAGAGGTTATCCCTAATATTGAGTAAACCGTAACTTAAGAGATGACTCCCTATTTTAAAAGTCATACGATTGTCATACATAGTCATACGATAGTCATACAATGGTTTGACTATCGTATGACTATGTATGACAATTATATAGCAATAAACATCTCTTCCGCATTTGACGATGCCGGTTACAAAACTATTAATCAAGATATTACATTTTGAATCTACAACAAGTAAAACAACGCTTCGGCATCATAGGTAACGCAACCAAGCTGAACCGCGCCCTTGAGGTGGCTGTGCAGGTTGCCCCGACGGATATGTCGGTACTGATCAGTGGTGAAAGCGGGACGGGTAAAGAGGTGATGCCACAGGTGATCCATAATATGAGTCACCGGAAGCACGGACAATATATAGCGGTAAACTGTGGCGCGATCCCGGAGGGAACTATCGACAGTGAATTGTTTGGTCATGAGAAAGGTTCATTTACCGGCGCCACCGAGGCACGGAAGGGCTATTTTGAGGTGGCCAGCGGCGGAACGATCTTCCTGGATGAGGTAGCGGATCTTCCGTTGCAGACCCAGGTAAGGCTGCTTCGTGTTCTTGAGACCGGTGAGTTTATAAAGGTGGGATCGAGCAAGGTCCAGAAAACAGATGTGCGTGTGGTTGCGGCCACCAACCTTGATGTACCGAAAGCAATTGCCGAAGGGAAATTCCGTGAAGACCTTTATTACCGTCTGAATTCGGTTCCGATACACCTGCCGCCACTGCGCGAACGGGGTAACGATATCCATTTGCTGTTCCGCAAATTCTCGGCTGATTTTGCTGAAAAGTACCGGATGCCGGGCATCCAGCTCACCGACGATGCGGTAGATGTGCTGTTGAAGTACAACTGGCCGGGTAATATCCGTCAGCTGAAAAACATCACGGAACAGATCGCCATTATTGAAAGCGAACGACTGATCACTGCTGATAACCTGAACCGCTATCTCCCTGCCGATCACGGCCGCCAGTTCCCGGTTTTAGTGAAACAGGACGACAGGAGCAATGATTTCAGCGAACGCGAGATCCTGTACAAAGTGCTTTTCGACATGCGTAACGAGATACAGGAGCTTAAGAATATGGTGCTGGATATGGCACGCAACCCCGATCACGATTTTAGTGCTAAGGCTGCCGCATTTTCTTCAACTTCTTACGACAATCTCCCAGTTCCTGTGATCGGCACGCCTCCTTCTTCGCCGGCCACTATACATTTCCACAATCCCGGACCGGCCGAAGTTAAGGACGAGATCATAGATCACCACGAGGAAGTTGAGGAAAGCCTGTCGTTGAATGATGTGGAACGCGACATGATCGTAAAGGCGCTCCAGAAGCACAACAACCGCAGGAAGAATGCTGCAACAGAACTTGGCATTTCGGAACGCACCTTATACCGGAAGATCAAGGAATACAACTTAACGTAAACTTTTACGGTCGCCAGAAACCGTAAAAGCACAACTTAATCTGAATAACCCGCTGAAATTGTTATTTTTCGGCTGCATAAGCGACGCATGAGAACAAAAGGTTCAACCAATTTATCCCTGCTTTTTGCTGCTTTAGCGGCGATCCTGTTTACGGCTTCCGGCTGTAAAGTATCGTATTCGTTTTCCGGGGCCGACGTTCCGGCTGAAGCGAAAACCTTTTCGGTGGAATACTTTAAGGTTACTGCCCCGCTGGCGAACCCGGTATATCCACAGAAGATCACGGAACGACTGAAGGATCAGATCAACACCTCTACCCGACTGGAACTGGTGAAATCGAATGGCGACCTGCAATACTCGGGAACCATTACCCAGTACAATGTATTACCTGTGGCTATTACGGGTAACGAAACGGCAGGATCGAACCGGTTTACGATCACTATAAAAGTGAACTACATCAATACGTTCGATGAGAAGAAAAATTTTGAGCGCGACTTCACGATGACGCGTGACTTCCCGGCGACCCAATCTTTGACTGAAGTTGAAACCGGGCTTATAGAGGCCATCAACAACCAATTGGCTATCGATATTTTTAACGCTTCGCTGGGGAACTGGTAATGGATGCACTGCGACTGATAGAACTCATTAAGTCTCCCGGATCTATTAACCAGGAGGACCTTGCCAGGCTAAAAGACCTTGTCGACCGCCATCCCTTTTTCAGCATCGGCCACTTACTCTACCTGAATGGGTTGAGGAAAGCCGATCTTGATGCTTTTGCATCAGAACTCAACCGTTCTGCAGTGCGCATTGCCGACCGGAGTGTACTTTACCAACTGATTAAGCAGGCCCAGAATGCGGGGAGTAAGATCCAGGCGTTCAGGAGTGTGGAGTTGGGGGTGGAGACGGTGGAGACAGTTGAGACGGTGGAGACAGTTGAAATTGTTGAGACCAGTACTACTGTTGATGATAAAGAGACTGTACTGACAGTTGATGTGGTGGAGACAGTTCAGACGGTTCAGACGGTTCAGACGGTGGAGACGGTGGAGACGGTTGAGGCTACTACAAAAGTTTCGCTGGATGATATTTTTGCGGGAGTGCACGAGGAGTTGGATGAACAGGAAGAGGTTGCAGTAGCAGTTGTTGCAGCGTCGCCTGTTGAAAAATCTGAAACTGAAATTACTCCGTTGGAGGAAAGTGAGCCGGTAACCGAGATCATTATGGTTCCTTTTGCACCGGTAACGGAATTGGAAGAAGAGATTCCCGGAATTGAGACTGAGGAGGAACCTGCAATTGATCAGTCGGATGAGCTTACTGAAGCTCCGTCTGTTCCTGCCAAGAAAATGAATCTTGGTAGTTTCAACAGCTGGCTGAAACAACAGATACAGGATAAAAAAGAAGCGGAAAAGCTGGAGAAGGAAGGACTGGATGAGCGAAGCATTATCGACAAATTTATCAAGACCGAACCTAAGATCAGTAAGCCAAAAGCCGAATTCTTTAACCCGATAGAAAGCAGTAAAAAAAGCGTACAGGACAATGAGAGCATTGTAAGTGAGACACTTGCAAAAATTTATGCGACCCAGGGAGATTACGAAAAAGCAATTAGTGCTTACAAAAAATTGTCTTTGGAAAAACCTGAAAAAAGCACTTACTTTGCCGCCCTGATTTACGAATTGGAACTAAAACAATCTTTAGAATAAAGTTATGCCCGTCATTTTCACCATCCTGATAGTAATTATTTGCGCTCTCCTTGTAGTTGTGGTTCTTATCCAGAATCCAAAAGGAGGCGGACTAGACAGTTCATTCGGTTCTGCTGCGCAGCTGGGTGGAGTTCAAAAAACCACTGACTTCCTTGAGAAATCAACCTGGACACTGGCCATCGGCCTTGTAGTACTTTGTTTGTCGTCTGCGGCATTTTCGGGAAACAATCCGAATGCAGCGGCTGGTACCACCGGTGACAAATACCGCGATGCAGCTGCTCCGCAACAAACACAACAGCCACAGGCGCAACCGCAAGCACAGCCTGCACAGGCGGCTCCTGCTGATTCTGCCAACTGATAACGAGTTTTATATCACTGTAAAAAATGCCGGTCTTCTAACCGGCATTTTTTGTTTCCGGCTGTCAGCTTGTCACCAGCAACTGACAATCCGTGTTCACAGTTCCTTCACTTTGCGACAAAATTTCTGACCTTCCCTATTGGCATAAAAATCGATCAGGGCAGGTCACCATTAATCAATAACATTTAAACACATAAAAGACATGTCAGTAAACGTTACACCTCTAAGCGACAGAGTACTGGTTGAACCGGCAGCAGCAGAAGAAAGAACTGCAGGCGGAATCATTATTCCGGATACGGCTAAAGAAAAGCCACAAAAGGGAATCGTGATAGCAGTAGGAAACGGAAAGAAAGACGAGCCAATGACCGTTAAAGTTGGCGACAATGTGCTTTATGGCAAATATTCCGGTACAGAGATATCAGTAGAAGAAAAAGACCTTCTAATCATGAGAGAATCAGACATTTACGCAATTATCTGATCTTACAATATCATTCATTAACCCATATTCCAATTAAACATGGCAACTAAAAATATCCATTTCAATATTGATGCCCGCGACCGCCTGAAAAAAGGGGTTGACGCTTTGGCAGACGCAGTAAAGGTAACCCTTGGACCAAAAGGCCGTAACGTGGTTATCGACCGTAAATTCGGTGCTCCACAGATCACCAAGGACGGTGTTTCTGTAGCCAAGGAGATCGAACTTGCAGATCCTATCGAGAACATGGGTGCGCAAATGCTTAAAGAAGTAGCTTCTAGAACGGCTGACATTGCCGGTGACGGAACTACTACGGCTACCGTGCTTGCCCAGGCAATTGTACACACGGGTCTTAAGAACGTTGCTGCAGGTGCCAATCCAATGGACCTTAAGCGCGGTATCGACAAAGCGGTTATTGCGATCGTAAAAGAACTTCAATCGTTCTCTAAGGAAGTTGGCGACGACAACCAGAAGATCGAGCAGGTTGCTACCATTTCAGCAAACAACGACAGCACCATTGGTGGTCTTATTGCCGAAGCAATGGGTAAAGTGAAAAAAGAAGGTGTGATCACCGTTGAGGAAGCAAAAGGTACCGACACTTACGTTGACGTAGTTGAAGGTATGCAGTTTGACCGCGGATACCTTTCAGCGTATTTCGTGACCAACACCGAGAAAATGGTTGCTGACCTTGAGAACCCTTACATCCTGATCTACGATAAGAAGATCTCGATCATGAAGGACCTTCTTCCAATTCTTGAAAAAACCGTACAAACCGGTCGTCCACTTCTTATCATCTCTGAAGATGTTGAAGGTGAAGCGCTTTCTACTCTTGTAGTGAACCGTCTTCGCGGAACGCTTAAGATTGCTGCGGTTAAAGCTCCTGGCTTTGGCGACAGAAGAAAAGCGATGCTTGAGGATATCGCTATCCTTACCGGCGGAACCGTTATCTCTGAGGAGCGCGGATACAAACTGGAGAATGCAGACCTTTCTTACCTGGGACAGGCTGAGAAGATCTCTATCGACAAAGACAACACAGTTATCGTTAACGGTGGTGGCAAGAAAGAGGATATCGCAGGTCGCGTAAACCAGATTAAGGCTCAGATCGAGACCACTACTTCTGATTACGACAAGGAAAAACTACAGGAGCGTCTGGCTAAACTTGCCGGTGGTGTTGCCGTACTTTACGTAGGTGCTGCCAGCGAAGTAGAAATGAAAGAGAAAAAAGACCGTGTTGACGATGCACTTCACGCTACCCGTGCGGCAGTTGAAGAAGGTATCATCCCTGGTGGTGGTGTTGCACTTATCCGCGCACAGATCGCCCTTGACGGAATGAAAGGTGAGAACGAAGATGAGACTACCGGTATCGCTATCGTAAGAAGAGCGATCGAAGAGCCACTTCGCCAGATCGTTGCCAACGCAGGCGGCGAAGGCTCAATCATCGTTCAGAAGATCAAAGAAGGTACAGGTGACTTTGGTTACAACGCACGCACCGAGAAATTCGAAAACCTACTGGCTGCCGGTGTTATCGACCCGACTAAAGTAACCCGCGTTGCTCTTGAGAACGCTGCTTCGATTGCAGGTATGCTCCTGACTACCGAGTGTGTAATTTCTGAGGAAAAAGAAGTTGAAAACCACTCTCATTCACATGGTGGAATGGGTGGCGGAATGGGCGGAATGATGTAATTCCGACTACACTAATAATATGGGAACCCCGTGAGCAATCACGGGGTTTTCTTTTTTATGAGTATGAGAAGCGCGATAAAAACCAGCGGGACCGGCAATGCTATTGCAATATTCCGCAACGCATCTCCGGGTATGGGAAAAGTACCAACCAGCAAATAACTCAAGCTCATCAGCAACTGCACACCTGCAATGACGGTAGCCAGGTATTTGCTGTCGCAGTATTTTACGATGATACTGTTCATTAATGGGGTTAGGAAAACCGCACCAATGGTGATGAGTAACACGGCGGTTTCGGTAACGAAGTATCCAATTGGCAGAATATCTCTTTCTCCCAACAAAAACAACAGGGAAGCCGCTGCAAGGAGCGAAAACCCGATAGTCACCCGCTTCACCGCGTGGGTCCTGAAATAAGACAAGTAGATGACCAGGATGGTTCCCAGGATAACCTGCAGGAGCAGGAAAAAGAAAAAAATCTGATCTCCGCTTTGTGGCGCGGGGATTTCCGTCATCAGAACGGCTGAAGCCGCGTTGTTGTATTGACTGAACACAATATAGGCCAGCATACCGAGGAAGAATAGCACGCCGTACAGATATACTCTCTTCACCTTCCTGGGTTCAGGCATTTCCTCCTGCGCGTATTCAGGCGTGAACCAGTGAGCGGCCGCACTGCACAGGTATAAACCGGCAATGGTCCACATTCCTACTGTAAAATCGTTTGAGAGATTGTTCAGGAACAGGAAACCGCACCATCCCATGATGCTGAGTACCTGGAAAAACAGGGTAAATCCGCCGGCGAGTAATGCAGGCCTGAATAGCAGATACCTCCCAAACTGGGCAGCCATGGCGGGAATAAATGCGGCGTAGGCAAAATCTGCGGCAAACATGCAGTAGTGATGTCCGTATTCCGGAATATACAGCCAGGAAAGTGAGGCTGAAATACCTACAGCACACGCTGCGAGTACCGTTTTCCGGTGACCGATCCAGCGGTCGGCAATGAAGGAAGTGATCACCCCGAAACACAACGACAACCAGTTTGAGACATCGATCATGTGCTGACCTTTGGATAAGTCGGCATCGTATTGTCCGCTGATCACAAAATTGTGCATCGCCATCGAGCATTGAGAATAGGCGAGGTAAAATCCTATTCCCGATAAAACAAAAATGAGTGTGCCCCGCCCGTATTTCTGGTTAGCCGGAATGAAATTCATGGGTGATTGAATTGAGCCTGCAGGGCTGCAAGAATGGAGATCGTAAAATGCACTGAGGGACTCGTAATTATACCGGGGCTTCTGCAATACTTAACCTTATCCGTTCAGGGCGTTCATCGGGATCGATCGGTGAGATTTTTACCCTCCGGTTGACAAAGCGCACTTTCAACAGCTTGCGTGCTTGTTCAGTATAGCCCGCAAACCACGCAGTTTTGTAGAGCTTCTTATCCCTGTAATTGTAGATGAGGGCGAATTGTTTGCCGGCGTCGCGGTCGTAGAAATCGAGTACCACATAATGCATCCGTTTGGTATTTACGGCGTAGCTACCAGCGTACTGGACGGTTTGCGAAGTACTGGAATAGATCCACTTCTCGCCTTCAGGAAGCCTG
>JAZKEZ010000149.1:22211-22782 GCA_040386675.1 Bacteroidota bacterium
CATTGGTAATAGTATCTACCGTGAGCGAAACTGAGTCACTGCTTACCGAATCCTTTTTCAGGGAATCGGTGGTCACGGAGTCGGTCATTAATGAGTCGGTAGCCAGCGAGTCGGTTTGCGCGGAGGCAAGTCCGGCAATGAACAACAGGAATAGCAGCAGGAAGGATCTCATACCTCGAATGTATTACGCTGATCTTTGGCAAACTCCAGGCCACCCATTTCGGGCAGTTCGGCAAAAACCGGGAACCCAAGCGATACCGAAGCAGCCGATCCGTAAAGAAAATTAAAGATCAGCAGGTAATCTTCTGAATTTGCGTGTGCTTCGTAAAACTCTTTCAGCAATTGATGGTCTGTGGCCGAGAGTCTGGATGCTGCGCCTGTTTTTTCGTAAACGAATGCCTCCTGGGCCACGTGTTCGCGAAGACTGAATCCAAGCGGCTGATCTTTCTGGTACACGGTTCGCCAGGCGTACTCCCAGATCCTGGTCACTATGCTCTTTGCGGTGTATTCTTCAGAGGTCCAGAAGATCGGAGTACAAAACCCTCGTTCCACAAGCGGCCTGATCTTAAAT
>JAZKEZ010000150.1:0-2262 GCA_040386675.1 Bacteroidota bacterium
CATCTTTTTGAGAGTGAACTGGGTACGGTGGAGCGTATGGTAAATCTGCATCATGAACTTGGCGTGAATAGCGAGGGTATCGATGTGATCTTCAACCTGCTCGACCGGGTGGAGCGTCTTCAGGATGAACTCCGTACGATGCGAAACCGGCTCGGACTCTATGAATGAGCGGCGCAATTTGAAATTATTCTAAAGACATCGGGCCCTACCTTCGGCCAAAATTACAGGCGATGTCAACAAAAATTACAATAAACAACAACGGTTCGGTAAAAATCGACGGCGATTTCGAGATCGTGGATATGCAGGGAAATCCGTACGGATTACAAGGCAGAACAGTGGTATCGATTTGCCGTTGCGGACTGTCTAAAAACAAACCGTTTTGCGATGGTTCACACCGCGAGCACTTTGAACACGAAGCAATTGCCTTTGATCTTCCTCCGAAAAAAGTCTAGTTTCGCCTTGTGCGTTACTTTTTCCACATAGCATACAATGGCACCCACTACCGCGGATGGCAGAGGTTGCCCGGAATCGTAAGCGTACAGGAAACCATTGAAGCTGCTCTCCACAAAATTTTCAAGACCCCGGTAGCCATAAACGGTTGTGGACGTACTGATACCGGGGTTCATGCAACACAGTATTTTTTTCATACCGACCTGCCTGATTTTGCTCATTTTGATCTCCGGTTCAGGTTGAATAAGGTGCTACCGACTGATATTTCGGTTTTTGACATTTTTCCGTTTGAAGGACAGCCTCATGCGAGGTTTGATTGTTTTCACCGCACCTACGATTATTTTATACATAGCAGTAAAGACCCTTTCATGACCGACAGCAGTGCGCTGTACGAACTCGAAGGGCTGGATTTTGGCGCCATGGCCACTGCGGCGAAACTACTTCCGCTGTATAATGATTACAAAGGGTTTTGCCGGACTCCGGACAAGCACGAGCACCACATTTGCCGGGTGAGTGATTCTATATTGTATACCAATCCCGATCAAACGCGGCTTCGATTTCACATTGCTTCCAACCGCTACCTGAAGGGAATGATACGCATCCTGGTTTCCAAATTGCTGGAGATTGGCCAGGGCAGCCTTGCTATTGAGCAGTTTGAACAGGCGCTGAAAACCGGGATTGCTTTACCTGAAGCCCCAACGGCATACGCAAGGGGCCTGTATCTTTCGAAGGTTACCTACCCTTACCTGGATCTTCCAGCAAGGCCTGCGGCTGTTTTTAATGGTGAATGGGTGGTGGTTGAAGCGGTTTGACGCTTTGTTTGTTGTTGTCCTTTCTTTTGGAAAGAGAGAACGAAAGAAATTGTCGCCTCTTTTCCCGATCGAACGGAGCGAACCGGAACGCGGGCACCTTGACGGAAGCCGCGGAGGTACGGAGCGGATCGCCGACAAGGTCGCGTTCCGGGAGTGGAGTGAAGTGAGGGAAAAGCAGCGACGGTTTTTGCGTTACTTTTTATAAAAAAGTAACAGCGACAAAAAAGGTATCAACAAACTTGCAAACCATAGTAAATATCTTTTGCCATATCTACAATGTGTAATGTCAAATAGAATACGAATATGTCTATTTTTTTTAACACACACTCACAACTTACCACCCCGAACAGCTCGTACCCCCCTTTAGTGTTGATATGATCCCCCTAAATGACCCTTTTGGGGTGGATAAACTCAATGAATTTACAGATTAAAGTTCTGGATTTCAGACAAATGACTCAGCCCCCTCTTACATACCCGACACTGACCAAATTGACTTCCGACAGGGAGTAGGTTTACTTTGTCTCAAAAAAATCCCTCATACCATAAGGAAAACAGCCTCTCACCTGTCTCCGCATCTCGGCTGACCGGATTTCCCTCCCTCGGGGAACCGGTAGCAGAGAACATATAGTATGGACTTTTGGCGCAACCTCTCATCCCACCGGCAATGAAGCTCTATTACCTTCATGACGAACATCAGCAATTCGGACCGTTCTCGCTCGACGAGATGCGTTACCTGATGATTAAAAACGACACGGAAGTCTGGCGATCCGGACTGCCCGAATGGACCACGGTGGGTGAACTTCCGGAACTCAGACCGCTGCTGGAATGCAAACCAGAGCTGCCTTTTGCAGGCAAGCGAATACCTCCCAACAGGAGAAACACCAAAAATAAATTTCAGCCCGGGAACCGCATTCAAACGCTGTTCTGGGGAGCCGTTGGCATAGCCTGCGGAGTGGTGATCATCATTATGATCGCTTCTGCCGGAACTGCAAAAAAAGCT
>JAZKEZ010000150.1:2272-14671 GCA_040386675.1 Bacteroidota bacterium
TGTACAGACATAACGTTGTCGGTTGTTGCCCATCGCCGGGGATATTTTTCAGATAAGCTTTTGCTTAACTCATACTCCTGCATCACTTTTTCGTATATCCTGCTTTACTCGGCATGATGCAATACATTGTTTTCCCATTCCAGTTTTCCTGGTTTCTGCTGGTCACCGTTACAGGCTGGGCATTATCCTTCCTGCCGAAAGGAAAAAAAAGACGTTTTCACAAGCTCATCTACCGGTACTGGTCGCTCTGTTTCTACCGCCTGTTCTGGTTCAGGGAAACGGTGCACCGCCACAACACAAAGCCCATTCCCAGCCAATACATCATGGTGAGCAATCATTATTCAGGAGTAGATACCATCTGGCTGCCCGGAAAATTCAATGTGATACCGCTGGCCAAAAACGACCTGGAAAAATGGCCGCTGGTGGGTAAAATCCTTAAGGCTGCGGGTATGATCTTCGTCGACCGGCACCGCATCCGATCGCGATCCAAATCAATAGATGACGTTAAAAGTTCGCTGCAATTGGGAAACAACGTGCTGATCTTCCCTGAAGGAGGCTGTCACGGACGATACCTTCACACCTTTAAAGAAGGTGCATTCTCTATTTCAAAAATGACCGGCATCCCGATCTATCCCGCCTATCTTTTTTATGAAGATGAAGATACCTTCGAACTCCGGAAAAATGAAGGCTTCAGTTATATGCTGCAATGCCTGTTCAGCCGCAAGAGCAACCGCGTTCACCTGCATCTTTTCGACGCCTTTTACCCTTCGGATTACGAAACCGTGGAGGAATATTTAAACGCGGTGACTGAGGTGTACCTGGAGATACAGGAAAAATGTAAAGGAAATGGAGAATTGAAAGTGGAGAATTGAGAATGGGGGGCACTCAATGCATTCGGATGATCGAGCTTATTAAGAAGGAAGAGGGAACTTTTAGCTCTTATCCCGTAACTCTTAGTTATTAGTTCTTAGTTCTTACTTTCCTTTATCTTGGCGGTCCAAACTACCGTTATGAAGTACCTGAGCCTGCTGATTGCCTTGTTTCCACTATTCTCTTCAGCGCAATCCGACAGCGCTTACATCCGCGATCATTACACCAAATCAGAACACCTGATTGCCATGCGGGATGGAACGAAGCTGTTTACCGTGGTTTACGTTCCGGTTGATAAAAGCAGGACCTACCCGGTAATGATGCAGCGCACGCCATACAGCGTAGGACCTTACGGGAAAGACAAGTACAAAACGGCACTCGGACCTTCCGGGAAATTTGTCCGTGAAGGATTCATTTTTGTTTACCAGGATGTGCGTGGAAAATACATGTCGGAAGGTGAGTTCATGGACGTTCGCCCTATCAATACCAACCGCTCCGGACGCCAGTTTGATGAAGCTACCGATACGTACGATGCGGTTGACTGGATCGTGAAAAATGTGAAGGGAAACAACGGTAAAGTAGGATTCTGGGGCGTTTCTTATCCCGGATTTTATTCTTCTATGGCAGCATTGAGCGGTCACCCGGCGGTACGTGCCGTGTCTCCACAGGCACCGGTGACCAACTGGTTTTTGGGTGATGACTTTCACCACAATGGCGTGTTTTTTCAGTTTGATGCCCTTTCTTTCTATTCCGGATTCGGAAAAAAGCGACCAAAACCTACTACCGAAGGACTTCCCGGATTGGTCTATCCTACACCGGATGCCTATGCCTATTACCTTTCGCTCGGAGCGCTTAAAAACGTGAATGAGAAGCTGCTTCACGACCAGATCGTATTCTGGAACCAGTTGATGGAACACCCGGATTACGATGCTTTCTGGAAAGCCCGTGATGCCCGTAAGTATATGACCAACGTAAAACCGGCGATCATGACCACTGGCGGATTTTTTGATGCTGAAGACTGCTGGGGTGCT
The DNA here is from genome assembly GCA_040386675.1 of Bacteroidota bacterium. Lineage (GTDB taxonomy): Bacteria > Bacteroidota > Bacteroidia > Flavobacteriales_D > Luteibaculaceae > DASUEB01. The sequence goes on from JAZKEZ010000150.1 coordinate 4,174, forward strand.
CTTGAAACCTACAAAGCGATGGAGCGTAACAATCCGGGGCTCGACAACCGGCTGGTGATGGGTCCGTGGTATCACGGCGGATGGGCACGTGGAAAAGGTGACTTCTTCGGAGACATTAAATTCGGTTCTGCTACCAGCACATGGTACCAGGAAAATGTAGAATTCCCATTCTTCATGTATCATTTGAAAGGCGCAGCAAAACCAAATCTGGCCGAGGCACTGATGTTTGACATCGGAGCTGACCAGTGGCGCGAGTTTACCGAATGGCCGACGAAACAGGCCGAAAATCGCAATCTTTACTTCCATCCTAATGGAAAAATTTCTTTTGATGCTCCTACCGGTAAAGGTTTTGAAGAATACGTAAGCGATCCTGCGAAACCGGTACCGTTCCAGGATGGGATCAGTAACCGCCGTTCGCGCGAATACATGATCGCAGATCAGCGCTTTACGGCACGCCGTCCGGATGTGCTGGTGTATGAAACCACGGTGCTTGACGAGGACATTACTTTCGCCGGTCCGATCAATGCCAACCTGTTTGTCTCCATAACCGGAACCGATGCCGATTTTGTAGTAAAAATTATTGACGTATACCCGGATACACTTCCAAATTATACCTTGAACGGACAGGAAGTAAAAATAGGCGGATACCAGATGCTGCTGCGCGCGGAGACCATGCGCGGAAAGTACCGCAACAGCTTTGAAAAACCGGAAGCCTTTGTCCCGAACCAACCTACTGAAGTAAAATTTTATCTCCCGGATGTGGTCCACACTTTCCGTAAAGGACATAAAATTATGATACAGGTACAGAGTTCGTGGTTCCCGCTTACCGACCGCAACCCTCAGCAGTTTCTTGACATTTACAAAGCCAATGATGCAGATTTCATAAAGGCTACGCATAGAATGTATCACGAAGCAGCTCTTCCTTCCCATATCAGCGTTGGAATACTGAGGTAGTGGTTTCCCGTATAAGATAATTCGTACTTTTACGGGTTCAATGAAAGCCCTCGTACTATCTCTGTTCTGCTTATTGTTTTTACCCGGTTATGGCCTGGTAACTATTGATAACACAGCCGTTTCCATTCCAGGAAAACCGGCCGGTGAGGACTGTGGAAATGCGACTCCTTTTTCCTCATTCCCGGTTGCCCAGACCGTTATCGTCGATAATGAAGACGGTCATTATTTTGACTGTCTTTCTGATATGACCTATTTCCTTAACAGCCGGACCTTTTCTTTCCGTGTTCCGGTAACTGGTTGTTATGACATTAGCGGTACCGGTATTGACAACCTGTGTGGCCTGGTGATCAGTGAGAACTGTGTAAACGGCCAATCAGATTGTATAAACAGTGTATATGGAAAAGGTAACGCAACCAATGTAACGATGCGTGAGGTGCTTACCGCCGGTAAAACCTACTATCTCACGGTTTCCAAATCACGATACTATTCGCTGGAAGCTTTTATACAGATCCAGCCAACGGATACCATTCCGGCGAACTGTATCCTATGTACCCAGGATACATGCTCTACCTGCAGGTATGCGGATGTGGAGTCTTCACACTTCACCGGTTGGGAAGGATTTACAGGAACGTTCAACGATAGGTTTTCAAATCCGGGAATCCCTGCAAACGGGATCAACTCTGATGGTGAAATTACCATTGTGAGCGGTAATCAACTGGATGCTATCGGTGGATTTCCTGTAGTGAATCCGCATAAAGGAAAATATTCGATACGATTGGGAGACCTTACCGTAGATGCGAAATCATCAACCCTGAACTACAAATACGAGGTGGGTGCGGATTCAGAATTCTTCACCTATTACTACGCGGTAGTGATGGAAGACCCCGATCATACGCCTGAAGAACAACCGGGATTTGACATTGTAGCGTTCGATCCGAATGGAGATACGATTCCCTGTGCCACCTATTCCATCACTGCAGGGGCCGGCATCCCGGGCTTTACCAAGAGTGGCGATTACCTGTACAAACCGTGGTCTGCAGTGGCGATCCCGGTAAGACAATACCGCGGCAAAGAGATCAAGATCCAGTTCCAGGTCAGGGATTGTGTGCTTGGAGGTCATCTTGGCTACGCCTATCTCGACATCGACTGCAACACACCGGGAACATTGGTAGCATCGAATTGTGACGGAAATGGCGGAACGATCACCGGACCGGAAGGGTTTAAAACATACACGTGGAATAACGGAGAAAAGACCAAAGACCTGGTGTTTACTGCCGACGGAAATTACCAGTTGACTGCGACAACCCACACCGATTGCCAGGTACAGTTCGAGACGCAGCTCGTATTGGTTAACCCGGTTCCCATTGACCTGGGAAGTGACATTCACGTTTGTGACAGCCTGCTGAGGATCGGTATTGACAATGTTCCTTACGACAGCATCAGGTGGTCGGATGATCGGAATACTCCCTTCATTACCCTTGATAAATCCGGAAGCTACAGCCTCACGGCCTATATAAAAGGTTGTATGACCGGGGATACGATTGCTGTACAGATCGATACGCTTCCGGCTTTTTCAATATCGCCTGAAGTCGTTTCCTGTACCAATGGTTTTCCTTCTACTATCCTTACCAGTGACGGGATAGACGCCCTCTGGCACGACAGCACCCTGTCTCCCGCATTTTGGGTCTCAGGCCCCGGTGTATATGCTGCACACCGTACTAACGGACTGTGTTCATTCAGCGATTCACTGATCATTCAGCCGATTGCACCATTACTTCTCGGAACCGACCTCCCTCTTTGTGAGCGAAGCACCGTAATTATCGATGCCACCAAGATTAACGCAAGCAGATATCTCTGGGATACCGGCTCAGAGGATCCGGCGATAGAGGTTGACCAGCCGCGGACTTATTCCGTTAACGTGACCGTTCCGCCTTGCACGGTACCTTACACTGTCTCGGTGTATCCTAAGAAATCACCATCTATTTCGCTCAGGAGCGATACGGCTATCTGCTATTTTGATTCGCTGGTGATAGGTAATTCCTGTGATTCGTGCCGGTATATCTGGAGTTCAGGCGAAACCACGTCACACATTGCGGCAAAACCCGGCCAGGAATATCAGCTAACTGTTATCAATTCAGGGAATTGCAGGGATTCTGCACAGGTACTCATCTCGGTTGAAGAGGTCTGCCCGGAGCTGTATGTCCCAAACTGTTTTACGGTAGACGAAGATGGCATTAACGAAGTTTTCAGGCCGGTTTGGGTAGAAATGACGATCAATTCGCTGGAGATATACGACCGCTGGGGACTGCTGATCTCCAAAAGTCAAGGACCCGATGCGGCCTGGGACGGGACGCAAAATAGTCTTCCCTGCAAAACCGATATCTACCACTGGCGCATTGCCTACAACGACATCAGGGGGAAAACCGGTTCGCGGATCGGAAATGTAACCTTGTTGCGATGATCAATACGATGCAAAGTTTCTAAGGTGCTGAAAGAGAAAATGTAAGTCTTATATTTGCCTCATCCCTATGAGAACCCTCTGCGCATTTATCTTCTTACTTTGCTCATTTTCCGGCTTTGGCCAGAAAAGCTGCAATGCACCGGTTCCCATCACTTCGCTTCCCTATTCCGCGTCAGCAACTACCTGCGATGGCACGGCAAATTACCGCGGAACACCCTGTACCCTGGCCGGAGAAGGATACGCATATTATTACACCCTTTCCTTCCCAAAGGACACCTGCATCAACATTTTTATCAAGCGCACTGGCGGTTCAAAATTGAAGCTAAGAGCAGCCGTCGTCAATCACTGCAGTCCCGCAGCATGTCTTAATGCAGGTGTGGAGGAAATTGACACGGAAGTAAGAGTGTCGGTTTGCCTGGCCAAAAACACAGTGTATGACCTGGTTGTTTTCAGTGATAAGTTTATCCAGACCGGGGAAAACGGGTTTATCGAGGAATGCGCTCCGTTTACTATTAATGTGACTTCTTCAGGTACCGGAGTTGGTTCAGCACCTTGCGAAGATGAGGTGATCCAGGCTTTACCCTTTACCGATAACAACCAGAATTCCTGCGACGGCGACCGCTTGCTGCCTAAGTTCTCTTGTGGCAACGGTAAATTCCCGATGGCTGACGATTACATCTACCGCTATACTGTCAAACCCGGGGAAACCTGTATCACAGTGACGTTCGAGGCGAAAAAGGGTAATGTATTCGGCGGGGCGTTTTCCGATTGTCCTGCGTTCAACAATTGCGTCGTTACCGGCACGGCCTCCGAAGGTGGAAGCATTACCCTGAATTTTGATGCAGAACCGGGAAAAACTTATTATTTCCTTGGTTCATCTGCCTACTACTCGCTCGACAATTGTGCGAATTTCAACCTGACCATAACCGGGTCAGGAGGTGAAATTGAAAACTGTCCGAATGCCGAGGAAATCACGGGCACTACTTACAAATCTTCTTTCAACTTTCGTTGTAAGTCGTTTCCTTATATCGATTTTAAGTCGTGCTATTCACCCAATCAACATGATGCGATATTTTTCAAATTAAGTTCGCCGGGTAACCAGTGTTTCTCGGCCAGGGTGTATACCGGTAGTGGCGGTTATATCCCTAACCCGACTTTGTATAAAGGCTGTCCCACGGAAGCCGGTGCGGTTTGTCTTGGCGACGGTAAGAATTACTCCATAGATCAGCCGGGAGATTATTATTACGTGGTCAAATCAACCGTAAAACCAAACTATGGCAACTATTCAGCCGAGTTTGCGGTTACCAATGAGAGCGGAGACCAGGGAACCTGCGCAGGGGCGGTACCGTTTCCCTATTTCCCTGTAGCCGATTCGGTAATTGTGGGCAATTGCTCAAACGGAGTAAAATTCGATTGTGCACCTGCAAGCTCCAACAACCCGCGGAGCCTCACCTACTCTTTCCAGGTGCCCGCGACAGGTTGCTACGACCTCGAATGCGACGGCCTCAATGGTGTATCCAATTTCGTACTCAGCGAAAACTGTGTGAACGGCAGTTCGACCTGTATTAACGGTGTGAATGGAAAAGACTACGCGAAGACCGTAAGTATGCGCGCGATCCTTGAGGCCGGCAAGACCTACTACCTCACCGTTTCCAAGGCCACTTATCTCCTTGAACCGCTGCATACTTTTGTGAGGATCTTTCCTACCGACCAAAATGCAGATTCCTGTGCCTCATGTACCCAGAATACCTGTACCAATTGCCAGCACGCCGATGTAGAATCATCGTATTTCAAGGGTTGGGAGGGGTATACCGGCACATTTACCAATCGCCTTGAGACCCCCGGCATACCCAGTGCCGGTATTAACGGCGGAGGTGCTATTTCTATCGTAAGCGGGGACTGGACAGACACCTGGGGGGATTTCCCGGTAGTGAATCCCAACGGTGGAAAATATTCGTTCAAACTGGGTGATGATGAAGCAGGTGCGAAGTCTTCTACCCTTCGTTTTAAGTACAATGTAGATTCTGACGCAGAATTATTTACCTATTACTATGCGGTAGTTCTTGAAGATCCTAACCACACCGCTGCGGAACAGCCCGGGTTTGACATCACTGCATTTGATCCTAACGGCGACACGATCTATTGTGCCAATTATTCGGTTACTGCACGTGCGGGTATCCTGGGTTTTCTGAACAGGGGCCGTTACCGGTACAAACCCTGGTCGGCGGTGGCTATACCAGTAAAACCCTACCGCGGACAGGAAATTACCCTACAATTCCAGGTGCGTGACTGCTCACTTGGCGACCACAAGGGATATGCTTACCTGGATGCCGGATGCAGCAAACCCGGACCACTTACCGGGTACAGTTGCAACGGACAGGGCGGCAAGATCATAGGTCCGGAAGGTTTTATCTCTTACTTGTGGAGCAACGGAGCAACCACCAAGGACCTCTCGTTTACCACGCCCGGGAACTATACACTCCGGGCAAAAACGTATACGGATTGCGACGTGGATTTTGTAACGCAGATCACAGACATCCCCAAACCGAACATCAGTACACACTCGATCACCAACTGCAGCAATACGGATGCGATCCTTATCGGCGATATACCTCCGCCGGAATATACATATGGCTGGCAGCTGAAACCTGATTCCGTGGGAACCGATGATACGGTCGTTATGCATTATCCTGCACCGGGTAACTTCTCTGCCAATTACATTGTGAATCGCGAAATCTGTTCGTTTACCTACCCGGAAAGCGGAACAATTGTGAATCTTGCCACGATCACTATGGAACCCGACACGATCTGTTTCGGAGATTCGGTAACCTATTCCATTGCGTTGAGCGACCCGGCAGTACAGGTAAGCTGGTTTGATGCGAATACCAGCAAAACCCGGACATTTAAAACCGCAGGGAATTATCCGTTCACTTACTCCAAAAGCACCTGCTCGGCACAGGATTCTGTTGAACTGACGGTAACTACACCATTACCATTTGATCTCGGGCCGGACATTCACGTCTGTGAAGACAACGTAGTGAAGATCGGGATCACCACAACTCCGTACGACAGTATCCGCTGGTCGGGACAGCAGACCGCTCCGATCATCACTGCTACTGCATCCGGGAAATACCTGTTGAGGGCGTTCCTGAAAACGTGCTCGTTTTACGACAGCGTCCAGGTACTGATCGATACGATACCTGCTTTTTCTCTGCCCGCCGATCCGCTCATTTGCAGCAACACACTCCCCTACCTGATTCCGACCAGCGATGGCAATGCCTCAACCTGGCAGGACAACTCGGTAACTGCGGTGTTTACAGCACAAGCGGGCGGGTTGTTTTTTGCGACCCGGACCAACGGCTTGTGTAATTTCAGGGATTCGATGCTGCTTGCTGTGCAGCCCTTGCACTATGCAGATCTTCCTAAAGACACGACCATCTGCCAGCAGGAAATCCTGCAGATCACCGCACAAACCGATGCGCAGAATCCTGAATTTAACTGGACCCCGAACTATTCAACCCAGAGTATACAGGTTAGCCAGGCAGCGCTGTATCGCGTGCTGATCACAGATGGACCCTGCTCAGCCAGTGATTCGATGCGCGTAAACCTGGTCAATCGGCCTTTTGTGAATCTCGGGGCCGATGTAGACACCTGTACCGACATCAGCGTTCGCCTATCGGCGTTATCGTATACCGAAGCCAGCTATTTGTGGAACACCGGAGATACGGTGCGAACGATATACGCCAATACTCCCGGAACCTATTCGGTAGTGATCACCCGGGCAAATTGCTCGGAGGGAGATGCGATCGATATACGGTTCCAGGCACCACCGGCTTTCGCGCTTGGTGCTGATTTCTCACTGTGTACGAATGAAGCAGGTACGATCGATGCTACTTTCCCGAATGCAACGGCTTATTCCTGGAACACGGGAGAACGTGATTCTATACTTACCGTACACCGGGCCGCAAGATATTGGGTACGGGTTACCGTTCCACCGTGCATCGTTTCCGACACTATCCAGGTTCTCCCGCTTGCTGCACCGGAATTATGGCTCCGCGACACTGCGTTGTGCGCTTACGATTCTTTGATCATCGGCGATCTGTGTGCAACATGTACCTACCTGTGGAGCACGGGTCAGACCGACTCAATGATCTGGGCCAAACCCGGAATGGAATACCAGCTGGCCGTTGTCAATAGTGACGGTTGCCGGGATTCGGCGCAAATGATCGTGTCTGTTGAGGATGCCTGCCCGGAATTGTATGTACCCAACTGTTTCACTATTGATAATGACGGGTTAAACGAAGTGTTCAGGCCAGTTTCAGTCGAAATGACCATCCTGAAGCTGGAAATCTACAACCGCTGGGGAGAGCTGATTGCCAGTATCCCAGGACCCGATCCCGGCTGGAACGGGAACCGTGACTGGCATCCGTGCAAGACCGATGTATACGAATGGCGGGTAATTTATACGAACCCTAAGGGAGAAAAGGGAAGTAAGATGGGGCACGTTACGTTATTGAGGTAAATCCCAGTTAACCGCAAAGGGTGCGAAGAGTGTACGCAAAGGACACAAAGGTTTTGCGCATACTCTTTCACGTTAAAGATTTAACTGAACAGATCGGCTAAGCCACTGCTCTGGATTCTTCCGAAATGCTTGTACGCTTTTTCCGTGGCCTGCCGCCCTCTTGGTGTACGCATCAGGAAACCTTCCTGGATGAGGAACGGTTCATATACTTCCTCGATCGTTCCGGCATTTTCACCCACTGCAGTTGCAATGGTGGTAAGTCCCACCGGTCCGCCTTTGAATTTATCGATGATACCAAGCAGAATCTTGTTGTCCATTTCGTCGAGACCATGAGAATCCACATGCAACGCTTTCAGCGCATAATGTGCGATATCCAGGTTGATCGTTCCGTCGCCTTTGATCTGTGCAAAATCGCGGACCCTGCGCAGCAATGCGTTGGCGATACGCGGAGTTCCGCGGCTTCTTCCGGCAATCTCTATAGCAGCATCGTGCTCAATGGGAATATCAAGGAGTTTAGATGACCTTTTTACGATCGTAGTTAATGTAGGAGTGTCATAGTAGGATAAGCGTGAGTTGATCCCGAAACGGGCACGTAAAGGCGCTGTAAGCAACCCGGAACGTGTAGTCGCGCCGATAAGTGTGAACGGATTGAGTGCAATCTGTACCGAACGTGCATTCGGACCGGTATCAATCACCAGGTCGATCTTGAAATCCTCCATGGCAGAATACAGATATTCTTCAACGACCGGACTCAGCCGGTGAATCTCGTCGATGAACAGCACATCGTTCGTCTCCAGGTTGGTCAGCAATCCGGCAAGATCGCCGGGTTTATCGAGTACAGGACCTGATGTAATGCGTATCCCGACACCCAGCTCGGAAGCAATGATATTGGCCAGCGTGGTTTTGCCAAGTCCCGGGGGTCCGTGCAGCAGGACGTGGTCCAGCGACTCGCTCCTGAACTTTGTAGCCTGGACAAATACCCTGAGGTTCTCCAGCACTTCCAGCTGACCCGTGAAATCTCCGAACGATAAAGGCCTTAATACCTTGTCGATCTCCTTTTCCGAGCGATAGCTGTCTTCTTCCCTGAAATTAAAGTCTTCCACTATTGATGTGTAAATGGGTGAAATTGGTAAATGGGTAAATTGGAGAATGGGTAAATGTGCGGATGGGTAAATAGGTAAGCTTGGCCCCTGCTATTTACACATTTCCAGATTTACTCATTTGCACATTTCTATTAGCACATTTTCCCATTTGCAAATTATCTAATTAAGCGCTGGTAAATTTCCTGAAAATACACGTTGAATCTCACATTGTACAACGGAGAATTCATTTGCAGGCCAAAAGCGCGGTTATTAAGCAGGCAAATGCGGTATCCCAGGCCTGCTCCAACGCCAAAATACTTCAGGAGCTTCATTTCGCCATTGAGCATCGCTTCATACAGCACCACTGCTTTTACCTGTGCAATATCCTGGGGCTGTTGCTGGAAAAACGCGCTTCCGACTCCCACCTGCAAGGGTATGGCAGCAGAATAGCGGCCTTTGTTGAAGAAACGATACTCTATAAATGCAGAAACGTAGTCGAGATGCAACTGGGAAAAATCGGGTTTGTCCATATTCCGTAGAATGCGTTCTGCGCTTTTACGGGTCATGAAATGATAGCCTACGCCAAGATTGAGGTTCGGACCATAATTCGCTCCTACTTTGATCCCGGTGGTCTGCACGCCTGAATTGGAGATAAAACTGTTGCGGGATTCAAGTCGAAGAAGTACTGAAGGCTTATTTCCGGCAATAGCTTTTGAGAGTTCGTCTTCGAGAGAAGGTTGCGCCCAGGCCTGATGATTTATGAAGAACAGCAGCAGTACCGCAACCGTTCGCCAGCTTTTCCCCACTTCAATCTCATCCACATACTTTCTCATCGCCACTCAATTGGTTATAGCTCTTTCTTCAGTTTCGTACTCAGTCCCGGGACAGCGCTTACCAGTTCCGCAAACTGTTCAATCTCGCCTTTTTTAAAGGCGCTTTTGGGAATAATCACCGCCGACAGTGTGTTTTGATACACCAGGTACCAGTGCTTCAATTCCACAACTTTAAACAGCTTATCCCAGACGAGTTCGGTATAAAACGACATTCCCCGCATTTTGATGCATTCGGGCGTAAAAGTTATGACCACGGGTTCCTGTAAGGGTGCACTGGAGTAATAGTTCTGCCAGACCGTGAAATAGATAAACGTCGGCTGAAGCAGGGTGATCAGGATTGCAGTAATGTATTGGTAAATGAGTGGCTCGGGTACTTCGACCAGCCCTGTGTAATATCCGGCGATCCAAACCCACATGGATAGGCCGGTGAATACAATAACCCACATCAGTGGTTTACGGTAAGCAAGGGTGAACAGCAACAGCAGATACTGCCGGAACCTGACGTGTGTGTGAATGGTCATTTCGCTAATATAGGCAGGTCTGCCGGTTGTATTGAAAACAAAAATCCAGCATCTTAAAAAGGGTCCCGTGTAATACGGAACCCTTGGCCGGTATATTTTATATAGCCAACGTATGCCTATTGTTT
>JAZKEZ010000151.1:0-4887 GCA_040386675.1 Bacteroidota bacterium
GGATGCCCTGCGTCGCGCCAGGAACCTGCGTTACCAGTACACTACAGACAGTACCGGCAGGATCACTTTCGAGCCATTCTTCACCTTCGACCTGAAAGACCGTTACCGCGGCCAGCAAATAGACATCACCATTTACCTGCCTGTCGGGAAGTCGGTATACCTCAGTCCGGAAATGTCACACTACCTATATGACCTCAAAAATGTAAGCGATACGTGGGACAATGATATGCTGGGCCATACCTGGAAAATGACTGCACAGGGATTAAGCTGTCCGGATTTCCCAAAGGAAGACGACCGGTGATAAAAGAAACCACAGTGCTTTTATCACCGACGCCCCCGAAGCAGCTGGAACTGGAAATCCCCGGGTTGTTTGCCTTGTGCAGAACGATTCAACAATGACGGTTGAACAGATTTTAATGATGCGGTAACCGTTGCTTTGGGGACCCGAAAACCCGGCCGGAGACGTAAGTCCCGAGCCGGGTTTGTTTTTTCGGTTTCTTACTAACCGCAGGTCAATCCAACTATTTTATTTAAAAATTAGAGGTAAAATAGTTTTTTATCCTACCCCAGCCCTATCCTACCGAATTAATTCGGGCCAAATTATGGAAGGGCATATTTTCTTAACTTCGCACAACTTTTTACATAAGTTATGGAACAAGAGCAAGACGTTATCGAAAACCCGAATGCGGTTTTCATCCAGGAGATCCTGAATGACTTCAAACTGGCCTGTCTGAGTCGTGAGGCTTCACTACTTGGCCGTAAAGAAGTACTTACAGGTAAGGCGAAATTTGGAATATTTGGCGACGGAAAAGAACTTGCACAGCTCTGCGCTGCGAAGCAGTTCAGAAACGGTGACTTCCGTTCAGGCTACTATCGCGACAGTACCTTTATGCTTGCCCTTGGACAAACCACTGTTCAGCAGTTGTTTGCCGGTTTATATGCACACACCGATGTTGAGGCAGAACCCACCAGCGGCGGTCGCCAGATGGGCGGTCACTTTGCCACCCGCAACCTGAATGCCGACGGTACCTGGAAAAACCTGATGGAGCAGAAAAATTCTTCTGCCGATATCTCTCCAACTGCCGGTCAGATGCCACGTTTACTGGGTCTTGCCCAGGCTTCGAAAATTTATCGTCACAACGAATTACTGAACGACTTCACCAATTTCTCCAACGGAGGAAACGAGGTTGCTTTCGGTACCATTGGTGATGCTTCCACTTCTGAAGGCCTGTTCTGGGAAACCATGAACGCAGCCGGGGTAATGCAGGTACCAATGGTGATGTCGGTTTGGGACGATGGATACGGTATCTCGGTACCCAAGAAATACCAGACCACAAAAGGTTCGATCTCTGATGCACTTGCCGGCTTCCAGCGTGAAGAAGGCAAACTCGGTTTCGAGATCTTCAAGACCAAAGGATGGGATTATGCCCACCTGATCCAGACTTACGAAGAAGCAGTAGAACTAGCCAGGACCCAGCACATTCCCGTACTGGTTCACGTAGAGGAAGTTACACAGCCACAAGGGCACTCTACTTCCGGTTCTCACGAACGTTACAAAGACAACACCCGCTTAGATTGGGAAAAAGAATACGATTGCATCAACCAGTTCCGCAACTGGATCCTGAATTTCAATATTGAAGGCGAAGCGATCGCTACTGCCGAGCAGCTTGACCAGCTTTCGAACGATGCACGGAAAGAAGTGCGTGAACAGCAGAAAGCTGCGTGGACCGCATTTGGCGCACCACTAAAGCAGGACCTGACCTCTGCACTCGATACCCTTGGCGCATTTGCCAGCGAGACTTCAAAACAACTTGAAGTTGCGCAGGTAATTAAAGAACTGAAAGGTACCATCGAACCTATCCGCAAGGATATTTTCTCTGCCGTGCGCAAAGTCCTGAGAATCACGAGGGGTGAAGATCTGGCAAGTCGCCGTGAGCTGGTTCGCTGGCTGAAAAACGAAACTTTCCAAAACCAAGAGCGTTATTCGTCTAACCTATATTCCGAAAGCGCGATGAGTCCGCTGAAGGTGGAAGAAGTTCCTGTCCAGTACGACAGCAATCCGGAACAGGTAGACGGTCGTATCATCTTGAGAGACAATTTCGATGCGATTTTCGCCAAGTACCCTGAATCACTTAGTTTTGGGGAAGATCTTGGTAAGATCGGCGGAGTGAACCAGAGCTGGGAAGGGATGCAGGCCAAGTACGGCGAACTTCGCGTAAGCGACGTAGGGATCCGTGAGGCAACGATCCTCGGACAAGGTATTGGACTGGCCATGAGAGGCTTACGCCCAATTGCCGAAATCCAGTATCTCGATTATATTTTCTACGCACTGCAGATCATGAGTGATGATCTTGCTACCGTACAATACCGTACCAAAGGCGGACAAAAAGCACCGGTTATTATCAGTACACGCGGACACCGCCTGGAAGGGATCTGGCACGCCGGATCTCCAATGGGAGCGATCATCAACATGATTCGCGGGGTTCACGTTTGCGTACCGAGAAACATGACCACTGCAGCCGGTTTCTACAATACACTGATGAGGTCGGATGACCCTGCAGTGGTGGTTGAACCGCTGAACGGATACCGCAGCAAGGAGCCGATGCCAGCCAATATCGGGGAATTCACCATTCCTTTAGGAGTTCCTGAAGTAGTGCGCGAAGGCAGCGACCTTACCCTGGTTTCTTACGGTTCTACCTTTAACTTATGCATCATCGCGGCAGAGCAGCTTGCCGAACTCGGAATCTCTGTAGAGCTTGTCGATGCGCGTACCCTGCTTCCGTTTGATGTGAACGGCATGATCCGGAAGTCGCTTGAAAAGACCAACCGACTGCTGATCGTAGACGAAGATGTGAGCAGCGGTGCCACAGCGTTTATGCTCGACCAGATCCTTACCGTGCAGAACGGTTATGAATTGCTGGACAGCAAACCTGAGACACTGTCGGCAAAAGATCACCGTCCTGCTTATGGTACCGACGGCGATTACTTCTCCAAACCAAGCATCGACGATATCGTTGAGAAAGCATACCAGATCATGCAGGAAGCCAAACCATCGACTTTCCCATCATTGTTCTGATTCATTGAAAGCCCTGCAAATGCAGGGCTTTTTTAATTGTTTTAAATCCAGCACTTAGATAATGGGTTCTTATTAGTTAACCGCAAAGGGTGCTAAGTTTTTACGCAAAGAACACTAAGAGACACAGAATATAGAATATGCAAACCGTTGATTTTCCGCTTACTGACGAGTATATAGAACTGATTTCACTATTGAAATACCTTAACATTGCGCAGACCGGCGGGCATGCCAAAATGCTTGTTGATGATGGTGCGGTTCTGGTCAATGGCACATTGGAAAGCCGGCGCAGGTATAAGGTCAGAAAAGGCGATATCCTGGTAATCGGTGGAGAAATCACGGTTCAGATTGTCTGATCCGAAACGGCCCGACTGATCATTCCAACTTTTTCGCAGGAGGTGTTTTAGTAGTTTTCGTTCAGCTAATTGTAGCGCGAAATCTTAAAAACCCTCACTATGAAATTACCCCTACTTCTTGCGGGCCTGCTCATCATTGGGCATTGCCGGGCACAACAACAGGTGATCACACACTGGAACTTTAACTCAGTTCCGCCCGATAATTCTACCTCTTCAGGTTCTATGCAACCTTCGACCGGAAACGGCGTACTGTTTTCCTGCGGGACTGTACAGTTTGATTTTGCGTCCGGCAGCGGATCAGGTGATTCAGGGAGCGACAACACAGCGTTGAGCCTTTCGAAATTCCCGGCCCAGTCGCAGGGAGATCTGAGCGCCGGGGTCGGATTCGGGACCGATCTTACCGGATTCCGCAAGATTTCGGTACGGGCAGACCTTCGGCTCACAGGTACCGCATCTGCCAACTACAGCCTGCAATACTCACTGGATTCCGGGGCGTCCTGGATTTCAGCTGTTCCTTTTACCTCAACCGTAGCTGCCGGGAACTGGCACAAAGACCAGTTATTCGACCTCAGTCAGATCCAACAACTGGATCAATGCCCGAAAGCCCGCTTCCGATTCGTCAGTACGTTTGAGAGCGGAACCGGGAAATACCGTCCGGTACAGAGTACGTCAACCTACAGCAGTTCCGGGACGTTAAGAGTAGACCGGCTCACTATCTTGGGAGAATCCTCTATCCCGGTTATAGACATCACTCCACCCGCAGTGATGTCGATCCTTCCGCTGGACAGCCGCAGAATTGATATTGTATTCAATGAACCGTTGGACCGGAAGTCGATTCACGACAGCTGTTTTAGTGGGATCCCCGGTGTATTCAACGCACTGCCGGCGAGTACTGATAGCGGTATCTATACTGTTAGCCTAAACTTCCCGAACGGATATCCGCAGGGAAAATACCACCAGCTGACCATCCGGTACATTGCAGATACTTCCGGAAACCCGATGAATGCGGGAACCTTTCCTGTGTTTCACAATGCCTCGCGACCCAATGTGCTGGTATCAGAGATCATGTACAACAATCCCGGCACCGACGATTATGAATACCTGGAGCTGTTCAATGCCGGGGCAGATACCGCATTTATCGAAGCATTCCGCATGAGCGGCGTTGAGCATCGCTTTGGCGGGTTTGACCTGCCACCGGGAAAAGCCCTGCTACTGGCGAAGAACGGTCCGTTGTGCACCGCCCGTTACGGAAGAATGTTTTACACTTGGGATTCAGGAAGCCTTAGTAATTCCGGTGAGGCCATTGTGCTCTACAACGGCGGCGGAGAAATGATCGACAGTGTATATTACCGTACCACAGCCGCATGGCCGAAAATGGCCAATGGAAACGGGGCAGCGCTGGAACTGAAAACCCCGACCGGCGACCACACAGATCCGAAAAACTGGCGCGATTCTTTC
>JAZKEZ010000151.1:4897-24135 GCA_040386675.1 Bacteroidota bacterium
GCAGGGTTTCATGGAAAACCTTCCGCTAAAAGGTTCCCCGGGATATGCCTGGTCGCGGAACAGGATCTCATTCAAATCAGATGAATTTTTCTTTGAGGAAGGTTCCGGGATTGTCGGCGTTCCGCTGGTGGCCAAAATTTTTGATACCCTGCCGGTTTGGATAAAGGTCAGTATAAAGAACAATGGTATACATCAGCTGGTGGATACGGTCATAAGCATAGAACAGCCCGCCGGAAACAACCTGCACCTGCGTATTGCAGACGATAACATTGCCTGGAATGAATCCTCATTTACCGTTGAGCTGAGTGATGCCTGTAATGGAACGATCTCTGGCTTTACCTCTGCACTGATCCGCGTGGTGGATAACGACCGGCAGTTCCCGCAGCTGTGCCTGTCCGAGTGTATGCCCCAGAACCGTAATATTCCGGACCAGAACGGAAAGCTGTTTCCGTGGATCGAGTTGTACAACCCGAATGAAGAACCGGTAAGCATCGGCGGATTAATCCTGTCGGCATCGACGACAAATACAGCAGCTACGCATGTGAGGCTGGATGAGGCGCTGATTCCATCGAGGAGCTTTCTCTTGTGGTTTGCCGATAGTTCAGGAGGCACAGCTACGCATCTCAATTTGAAAGTGCCGGTAAAAAACGGCCGGATACAATTGCTTTCTGCAGACGGTACATTGGTGTTGAGTTCGCTTGATTATGGGAACACACTGATCAATAAATCGTACGGTCCTGAAGAGTTGTGTGGAGATTCGGTGGTTGCTTTTCCAACTGCCACTCCGGGAAAAGGATCAACCGGAACTGACATTGCCACATTCGCCGGGTCGGATGAAAGCATGATCCTGGAGATCAGTAATTCAGTGATCAGAATGAGGACACCCGGAGACTACACCGTATACACCGTGGAAGGCCGCGTGGCACGGTCTTGCGTTTCCTGTGACCGACTGGATATTACTGCTTTGGATCCCGGTGTTTACCTGATCAGGACGAAAGATTCCAGAACCCTCAGATTTTCAAAGCTATAGCGGCCACCAAAAGTGGTTTACCGACGTCATGGGTACAGTCACGAAAACCGCTTAACTGACACGAGGCTGATTTGGTCGAATTAATCACAGTATCAAGCTACTCACCGGCTCTCTTACGTATGGTATTTTGTTAATTTAGTGTCGAATTAGTATTTTCCCGGATCGCGAAATCCGGACATCCCACAAAAAACAGGCTATGCTAAAAAAGTTTTACCTCTCTGCGCTAACGATTATCCTTGTGCTTGCCGGAACCAACAGCGTGTTGGCACAATGTGGATTACAGGTGGATATTGAAGCTATTCCGAGAACGAACATCTGTCTTGGTGAATCCGTTGATCTTCTTGCTAAAACCAACTTATCTATTCCTATTCCTACAGTATGCGGACTGAATGCCGACCGCACCTGTGGTACCGGAGCCGACAGTATCGGCCTCAGTGTAGGAACCGGAACCATTGTAAATGGATACAACAAACCGCAACCCGATCTTTTTGGTGATTTCGGTGAAGCTCAATCGCGCTCGCAGATCATTTATCTCGCCGATGAGCTGAAAAGCCAGGGATTCAAAGGAGGTAAGATCACTTCACTTGCACTGGATATCGCGCGTCTCGAGGTGGGTAAGAACCATACCATTCCGAACTTCTCGATTAAAATGGGATGTACTTCATCTGTAAATTTCGGAACCAATTCCTTCCTTTCCGGACTGGATGAGGTGTATTCTCCAAAGTCGGTCACCTTTACCACCACCGGACAGGTGATCTTTAAGTTTGACAAGGCTTTCGACTGGGACGGAGTTGGTAATATTGCCATTGAATTCTGTGCTTATACTGTAAACGGTACCAATTCTGGTTCCGTAGACTGGGGGACTTTTACCCGTGACCATGCACCCGGCTTTATCAGCTGGATCCAGTCTACCAGCTCAAACTCTAATGGTGACTGTGTTTTCGCGGCCACTCCTAAAACCCACAACCAGCGCCCTAACATCCGTTTCAACATCTGTAAGCCTAAGGTCGTTAACCTTACTTACCAGTGGACACCGAGCGACGGACTGAGCACCGTGTCAGGAGACCGTACGACTGCAACCCCTGTAAATCCTACCCGCTATTATCTGAAGGTGACCAAAACCGACGATCCGACGTGTACCAGCAGGGACTCGATTGACATTAGTGTTGATGACCCATCATTGTTTACTCCAACCGTTAATTCACCGATCTGTGAGGGAGGAACGTTGCAGTTCAACGCCAACACAACCGGGGTAACGTACTCCTGGAGCGGACCAAGTTTCAATTCAGCTGTTGCGAATCCATCTATTCCATCCGTTACCACAGCCGCAGCTGGAACCTATACTTTCCTTGTAGACAAAGGATTCTGCCGCGCAACCAAGACCCTGCAGGTAGAAGTTCAGGCAATACCCAAAACCGGGACCGCAGTAGACTCTACCGTTTGCGGAGCGGAGACGAAAGTGAACCTGCGTGGCCTTCTGCTGAACAAAGATGCAGGCGGCAGCTGGAGTGATGTAAACGGTTCGGGTATCCTGAACGGTGAAAACATCAATCCTTCATTACTGAACAACGCCTCGTTACCAAAGACTTATCCTTTCAAATACACCATTACCAACGTTTGTGGAACGTATTCAACTACCGTGAATGTCACCGCGCAAGTGTTCCGCTTTGCAGGAATTGATGACGATACCACGTTGTGCGAAACCGGTGCACCGATCAACCTTTTTCCTGTTCTTGACGGATCTTCGATCGTTACCGGTGGAACCTGGTTTGACGATAACGCAACCGGGAAACTCAGCGGCAGTACGTTCACTCCAACCAATCTTGGGCCCGGAACTTACAATTTCTCCTATGTAGTAACCGGTATCGCACCTTGTAAAAATGAGACGGCGAAAGTGACTGTTAAAGTCAGCGACCAGCCTTTTGCGGGTGTAGGATCAACGGTTAAGATCTGTACCAACGGAGCGATCAACCTGTTCAATGCCTTACTTAACAGTCCGAAACCGGGAGGAACCTGGTCTGATGTCAATACTTCAGGCGGTTCGCTAAACACCTCAACCGGGGCATATACTGCAACCAACGTTGTTCCCGGAACCTACCGGTTCAAGTATAAAGTTCCTGCCGTAGCTCCCTGTCTTGCAGACAGTACAACCATGATCGTTATTGTCCAGGGACCGCCGCAGATCACCAATGTGGTTTCGACCTGTGCTCCTGACAAGTCTACCTATACCGTTACCTTCAATATTTCAGGAGGAGATCCGGCCACTTATTCAGTAACACCTGCCGGTACTATTACCGGTAGCGGTCCGGCAACCTATACCAGCACTGCGGTTCCTGATGCGACCGCGGTTAGCTTCAAGGCTTCGGATGCCAACAACTGCAGCTTTTCAACGGCGAGTGTACTGAAGCGTTGTGCCTGTCCTACCCAGGCAGGAACAGTAAAAACATCGCCGGCCTTACAGGTATGTAATTCAGGATCGGTAACGGTTACACATAACGGCGGTTACGTGAACGATGGAGACGATACCCTGATGTATGTGCTGCATTCGGGTTCCGGTGTTGCTCTGGTGGGAGTATTGCTCCAGCAGTCTACCCCGTCATTCAGCTATGTGGCAGGTGCTGGTATCAACTACGGACAGACCTACTACATTTCTGCTGTGGCCGGTAATAAACTTGCGAATAACCTCGTAGATCTTACCGATCAGTGTTTGAGCGTATCACAGGGTGTTCCGGTGGTATTCGGGGTGATCAATCCTCCGACTTTCAACTTCTCAGTCAACCCGGCTTGTCCCGGCGACAACGTAACACTTACCAGTTCTGCCACCGGTAGTCCTTCTTACAACTGGACCGGACCGAATAACTTCACGAGTACGTTGCAGAACCCGTCGGTAAACAATGTAAAAGATATCAATGCAGGTGACTACGTGCTGACGATCTCTTCAAACGGATGTTCACTAAGCACTACCAAGACCCTTACAGTGGTTCCAACCCCGGTGATCTCAATCAGTGCGGACCCCGAGATCTGCCAGGGTCAGAGCGGATTCCTGTACATCAACGTTACTGCTGCATCAGAAATCAGGGTATACTACAACACCAGCCCGGGTAGCATTACCGGTCCGTTGCTGCAACCCGGCCTGAACAAGATCCCGATCTCTCCAACCGTAAATTCAACCTATACACTGGTGTCTGCCACCTACCCGGGTGCGGGAGGCTGTACCTACATTCTTACCGGTGCAGCATCGGTGAACGTGGTATCGGTACCGACTGCAGCTTATGCCGCACTTGGAGATTCTGCATTCTGCTTTAATGAATCCAACATCGGAAAAGTAAAATTCACCTTCAAACCCGGAGTTAGCGCCGACCTGGTTTACAGCGTAAATGGAGTTATCAAACCATCGGTAACCTCTATTACCGACGGTTACATCCTTGAAGTTCCTGCAACTACCCCGGGCAAAACCGTGTTTGATGTGGAGAGCATGAAGATCAGTGCGGGGACCTGCGAATTCAACAACAGCATTGCTCCTATCAACTTTTACAACCTGATCAACCCGGTAGTAACTCCTTCTGTGGATAAACTGGTGTTGTGCGACAATGATTCTGTAAAGGTGAGCTTCAAGGTGGAAACAAGTGGAAAAGTAGCCATTGACTACACGCTCAATTCTATTCCGTTTAGCGTGGTTACCGACAAAGACACCGCGGTTTACCTGAAACTGAGCGGCAACACCGTACTTAACATTATAAAAGCGTCTTACCAGATCGAAAATACCTGTAGCCGCGCCATTACCTCATCGTATAACATCCTGGCTAAGCCTATACCGGTGATCAGTGTGGATGTAACTACCACTGAGTGTAATAACACCAATACCGGTTCGATCAAGGTAACCAGTTCTTCGCCTACCGATCAGTACAGCCTGGACGGTTCAGGTTTTGGGTCTAACTCTACCTTCAATAACCTGTTCTCCGGTTTCCACACCTTACAGGTCCAGTCGGCTAACGGTTGCATGGTAACCAGGCAGGTAGAGATCATTTCCAAGTCCAACCTTTCGGTAACCACTGATGTGATCTCCACCAGTTGTGGTTATAATGACGGAAGTGTAAAACTGACTGCGGTTAATGGGAAAGCACCTTATACCGTACTGTTTAACGGAGAAGTAGCTCCTCCGGGAATCATTTCAGGTCTTTCGCCGGGTACCTATCCTGTACTGGTGATCGATGCCAACAATTGTATTAAAACCAGCGAAGTGGTCATACTGCCATCTATTCCAATCACGGTTAGCCTAACTGACAACGGACCTATTGACTGTACCGCTCCTGAATACAGCCAGGTAACCGTTAAGGCAACCGGCGGAACCGGAACGTATACCTATTCAGTGCCCGGCAAACCCGCGCAACCGGATTCTATATTCCATGGATTATGGCCACAGACGTATGTGCTGACCGTAAGAGATGACAGAGGTTGTACCACTACCAAACAGTTTAAACTTACTTCACTGCAGAAGTTCAGTATCACACCTACCATTCTTACTCCGCTTCAGTGTTACGAAAGCAAGGATGCCAAAGTACAGATCAACCTTACAGGGGCAACAATGCCTGCTTTCTATTCACTCGACAATTCGGTGTACCAGAGCAGCAATGTTTTCAATAATGTTGGGCCGGGGAATTTCCAGGTATTTGTAAAAGAAGAAGGTGGCTGTCGTCGTGAGCAAACCATTTCTTTCGGAATTACCAGGCCACAGCCGATCAAACTGACTGTAAAAAGCTCAGGCGAACCAAGCTGTTTCAATACTCCCGACGGATTTGTCATCCTGCAGGCTGCAGGCGGAAGTCTTGAGCCAAGACTGTTTACCGTAGATGGTACCAATTACAAAAGCAGCGCGGAATTTGCCGGTCTTACCAAAGGAAATTACATCCTGATCGCCAAGAATGCTAACGAATGTCATTCAGATACGATCAATTTCCACCTGAACGGACCTGAAGACATCGTGGTTTCTTCGAGCTTTACCTTCAATGCAAACATGACCACTGCCACCCTTACCATTACGGCTACAGGTGGTGTAGGAACCCTTTACTACAGCGTTGACGGATTCAATTTCTTTGAAAACAACGTGTTCACTAACCTTGAACCGAAGAGTTATACGGTGTATGTAAAAGACAACAACAATTGTACGGCACTTCACGAAGTGCGGATCAGCGGATCATCGATCTCAGAAACGTCGTTGTCAAAATCAGTGAGCATAGCTCCTAACCCTTTCGGAAGGGATTTCAAAGTCAGTTCTGTATCGGTGCGGATCATGAATGCCCTTGGAGAAGAAGTCTTTAAGGGAAGTTTCAGGGAGATCGGCAACCTTCCGCAACACATTCAGCCTACCGACGCACTTTCGCCGGGTCTCTACAGTCTTGAACTGCAATCTGACCAGGGAACGACCATCAGGAAACTGATCAAACAGTAAAGGAAAAAGCGGCCCGAACAGGCCGCTTTTTTAGTCTTATACGTTAGGCAAAATATTAACTTTGCAAGCTCTTAAAGAATTCATTATGTGCAGCTTTGAAATGCTCCGGAATTACCTTGTTTCATTCACCCTTTTTATTGCTGCCTCGGTCAACGCCCAGAACAATCCTTACGATTGTTTTACATCGAGGGTACTGACTTCCAAAACAACAGTTGTTGTCAAGGGAAATGAGATCGGCGGAATTGGTGTGAGCGATGAGCGCGGTGACTGCTACCAGTCTGAACTTGCTCCTTACTGGTTCTCGTTTACCGTTTGCAAGACCGGTACATTACAGGCTTACATCGATCCGGAAGGAACCGCGAATTTCGATTTCGTTTTGTACGACGTTACCGACGGATGTACCAGCCGCAACCAGCTCGTTTGTAATAATGCGGTATCGAATGGCGCCAACAATAATACCGGGATCGGTTGCAACAATGGCCCTTCCTGCACCGGAGAGATCTCGCTGGTAAAGGGACGCACGTATGCACTGATGTTCAACAGGATTACCAACCAGCCACAATCGGGCTTTTCGCTGATTCTTGGCGGGACCTGTACCTTTGAAAACCCGGCAGAAGCACTTCACCAGCCTAAAATCACTGCCCAGACCACGGTTTGCGGGCTTACCACCACTTTATCAGCCACTGTAAACGGTGGTGCAAACGGAAACTGGCAGGCAGCCGCAGGTCCGGGAAGCGTGACTTTTACTCAGCAAACTGAACCAAGCACCTCGGTAACTGTAGGAAATCCCGGAACTTATAAATTCTTCTTCAACGACATTAAAAATGAGTGCGGTGTTCCTGTGACCCGCACCGATTCTATTGAAGTTACCTTCAGGGCACAACTTGAACCTGTAGCCGTTTCTGCTGATACCGTTTGTGAATCCTCAGAAGGCATTAACCTGAATACCTGGCTGGCGGCTAATGTCCCAACGGGCGGTTCGTGGACTTCTTCCCCAGGAACCGGTATCACCGACAACAGCGGTATTTTCTATCCGAATGATCTTGGCGGCACGACCTACACTTTCACCTATGCCATTCCTGCGTCACAGCTTTGCTTCAGGACTCCGGCGTCGATTGCGGTAACCGTATCGAAAGAGCTAAAGGTGGTGACCGACTCTGCACGCTGCTTCAACTCCGGGACCAGTTTCAGGGTGTTTACCCACATCTTCGGCGGCATCGCAGGTACTTACACCGTTAACGGCTCACCGGTTTCTTCGGCTTATTATTCCAGTCCACTCCTGCCGAACAATTTCCAGTACAGCTATGAGATCTCAGACAAATCGGGTTGCGCAGCAGTTACGATAAGTGGCAAGAAAGACTGTAACTGTACCTCTGATGCAGGCTCACTGGCTCCGGAAGCACTGATGAATTGCAGTACACAGACCATTACCGTTACCCCTTCATCAGTAAACGTAGGTGCCGGTGACGTAAGAAAATTCATCCTCTACTCTAACCCGGCTGATCCCAAAGGAAGCATCCTGGTTACTTCCGGTGCACCATCCATTACCTTCCAGTCGCCACTTGTAGCGAATACAGACTATTACATTGCATCGGCCGTAGGAAACAGTGACGGTAATGGGGAACTCGATCTTACCGACCCCTGCCTGAGCATTTCAAATGGTATTCGTGTAAGATTCGCGGGCCCTTCGGCGGTAACCGTTTCTGCAGATACTACAATATGCGAAGGACAGCAGGCTTTTCTCCACCTGGCCGTTCCCGGCGGAACACCAGTAAAAATCACCCTTAGTTCCCTGGTGGAAGACGTAGTGGCTTTTGTTCAGCCCGGTGAATCTACCGTTAGCGTCAGACCAACCGTATCAGGAGAATACGTGATCAGTGCTGCACGCGATGTATTGGGCTGTCCTGTTCAATTCTTCGGAACTGCCAAAATCCAGCTTACACCACGACCTTCTCTGAACTACCGCCTGATCTCGGATTCGGTAGTATGTGGCGGTCAGTCTATGTCTGCGCCAAAACTATTGTTCACTATCGGGGTTCCGGATACACTTACCGTGTATTACCGCGTAAACGGCATCGATCAGCCGGTATTGACCAACGTGACCAGCAACAGCACAACCGACCTGCTCCGTGTTTCAAATGGTAAAAACAGTTTCCAGGTGTATCGCATCGTTTCAGGCAACACCGGGTGTACCTATGATTTTACTTACCCGGTTGTAAATTACTACTACCTGGATTCTCCGGTGATCACCCTGAAAGCCAACAAAACTGAATTTTGTGACAACCTCGGTGTAACACAGGTTACTTTTGAATATGCGGAGAACATAAAAGCGACCCTGTATTACAACATCAGCGGCGTAAGGGTTACACAAACCCTTGCAGACACACTTACCCGCAGCTACAATGTAACGCAGCCACTGGTTTTCAATCTTGATTCTGTTGTATATCCTGATTTCAAGGTGTGTACTTTCCCGGTTACCGGTCGCCTGACCATCAACCAGTACACACGTCCAAACATTACTTTCCAGACTTCACCGATTACCTGTACCGAACCGCAGGGAAAAGTGATCATTCACAGCTCAAACCGCACTGCGCTTTACGATGTGGACAATTTTGGTTATAGCTCCGACACCATCTACACCTTTGATACCCCGGGCATCAAGCCGGTAGTTGCCAAACTGGGCGAAAGCTGTACCTATAACTACAGTTTTACCATCAACAAAATTGACCCGTATAAATTGACACTCAACATTACCGATACCCGCTGTGCCAAAGAAAACGGCTCAATCGTGCCGGTAATCACCGGGATTTCCACACCTCCTGTTACCTACACTTACAACGATCTTCCCAAAAACACCAACCTGGCTCCCGGAACCTATGTAGTAAAAGCTACTGACGGAGCCGGTTGTGTAATTACTTCTACCGGAGTAGTTGACAACTCGGAACCGTTTGTGGTGACTGCAGTGGCCCGTGATACAGCCAAGTGTATTTCAGGAGTAAAGGGATCGATCGTGGTAACTGCCTCTGGTGGCGACGGAACTATCTTCACCTATTCGAGCGATGGTATGACCTACGGTACATCACCAACCCTGAACAATCTTGACCCGAGGTTTTATACTGTTTACGCCAAGAACAACAAAGGCTGTATCGACTCGGTGAAACTGAAAGTAATCTCGGATTCACTGCTTCGCCTCAATGTAACCGTAGACAAGTACATCACCTGTTACGAAAGCAACGACGGTGTGGTACGTATTACTCCTGCAAACAGCACTGCCGACATGGTGTATTCTTCAAACGGATACAATTACTCTGCTAACAATTCTCTGAGTAACCTCAGTCCGGGCCAGCAGGTGCTTTATGCCCGCGAAACCACTGGCTGCAAGCGCGAAACCACTACATCTTTTGAACTGACCCGTCCTGAACCAATACAGATCAGCCTGATCTCTGAAGGCAATCCGGCGTGTTTCAATATCAATAACGGATTCTTTATCCTGCGTGCAAACGGTGGTTCACTGATCAACTACAGTTATACCGTAAACAATGGCGCAAACTTCCAAAACAACGGAGCATTCAGCGGCCTTGCCGGCGGGACTTATACGATATTCGCTAAAAACAGTGTGGGCTGCTCGTCTGATACGATCACCACAACGCTCATTGCCCCACCACCGATATTTGTAGACTCAGTTAACATGACCCTGAATCCTGACGGAACAACCGGTAACCTGGTGATCCACGGTTCAGGCGGCTTTGCTCCGCTTACCTACAGTGTTAATGGCACAACCTATTTCAGCGACAGCACATTTTTGAACCTTCCGAAAGGCACGTATACGGTTTATGTGAAAGACGACAAGGGCTGTATTGAAACCAAGTCGGTGCTTGTTGGCGGCGTTGGAATAGATGATGTGCTGCTGAACAGCATCTCGGTCTATCCAAACCCATTTGCTTCAGAACTCACCATTTCCCGTGGAGAAACCTTAATCAGGGAAGTAAAGATCACCAATGCACTTGGCCAGGAAATTAGCATTGCTTCTTCAGTGAACGGGGAAGATCTGATCCTGAATACCGCCGACTGGAAAGCCGGGATATATATTATCCAAGTAGTGACTACCCATGGAACGGTGACCAAAAAGGTGTTGAAGCTGTAACCGGCAAAGTATCTTTTTAACCGCAAAGAGCACAAAGGTTTTACGCAAAGGGCGCAGAGGAGTGATTCCTTTGCGCCATTTGTGTTTTCTTAGCGGCCTTTGCGGTTAAAAAATCTCAGAACTGTGGACAAGGCACAATCCTCATCTTGTGCTTCTTTGGTCTCGGATCAACAAACTCGTACACCACAGATATTTCGTGCGATCCGCCGGTGTTCCCGATCAGCCTTGATAAGGTAAGATCGTAACTGTAACCGATCTGGAGCGTTTCGATCTTTGTACCAAGCAGAACCGTTATGGCATCTGTATTTTTGTGGTAGCTGCCCGGTTGGTTTCCGACCGGAAGTCCGCGGTACCAGGTGCCGATCACGATCGGGTAGAATTCCATGTACACACCCAGGTCGAGCTGGCGGAATTCGCTTTGTTGTTTCAAGTTGAAAGCTCCCCATATCGCACGTTGAACCCTTCCGTAACGGCCCTGCTTAATGACATAGCGTCCGCCACCGTGAAGTGAATATTTTGGAGGAAGTGCGGCGGTTTGCCCAAGCAAACTTTCGTTCAGTCCGTTGAGATGATGACCGGCAAAACCTGCCCAGAAATTTCTTCCGTAGACCATTAGTCCCGAAGCAAAATCGAACTTGGTGGTGAAGTTGCTGTTTACGTATTCTACCGTGCTTCGTCCGCTTCCACGGGCCAGCTGGTCAGAAAACGTGAGCTTATTGAGATCGACGCCGCGCTTATAAAGTGAAAATTGTATACCCGGCTTGATCACCACGTTTTTGCTCACCTTGAACTCATACGAATACGATCCGCCGAAATTGGTGTAGGTAAGCGCGCCGCTGCCTGCTTTGTCGTGGGTAAGGATCACGCCAACTCCACTGTTGATGTCGCTCAGGTAATAATCAAACGAGGCATTGTACGATACAAATGCACCGGGTATTGCCGGCCACTGGTTCCGGTAGTTGAGTGCCACCCTTCCCTGCGCTGTCGATCCCGTCAGCGCCGGATTGAGAAACAGCGGAGCAGCGTAGAATTGCGAGAATTGCGGATCCTGCGCCACAACTTCAGCTGCAGCACAAAACATAAGCATTCCCACTATGATTTCCTTCAACCTCAACGCTTATCTCAATAATGTGACATCACCTACTTTTTCGAACTTCTTGCCGCCTTTAAAAATGGCAGATATTTTATAGACGTAAACATCCTGCTGGCAGAGTTTGCCATTAAAATAACCGTCCCACCCGATATTGATGTCGGTACTTTCAAAGATCTTCTCTCCCCATCGGCTGAAAACCTCCATCTTATAGACTTCTACATCCTTGTTGAAAGGAAAGAACACATCGTTGGTGATCGAGTTTGCATCGTATCGTCCGCCGCTGCCTCCGCCCGGATTAGGGGTGAATGCAGTAGGGAGTTCAATGTTACCGCCGTCCACAATTTTCACCGCGTTCTGTACCAGGAAAGTATCCGGACAGTTGTAAAAATTATCTGCGATCAACACCACATCAAACACGCCTTCCACCGCATAGATGTGTGTAGGATTGTCTTCTGTTGAAGTCACTCCGTCACCGAAATCCCAATGGAAGTAATCTGCACGTTTTGAAAGGTTTACAAAATCAATCGGATCGGTATTCGTAGCGGCATTTTCAGGTGAATACGTAAAGTAGGCTTCGGCATTGTCGTGTACCGTAACCACCGCCACTTTATTGATCACATCCTGTTCGCCGCCAAATCCGGTGGTACGAAGGGTTACCGAATACGTTCCCGCATCGTAAAAAGTATGTACCGGATCCTTGTTGGTCGATGTTGATCCATCGCCGAAATCCCACACATACGTATCGGCGTATTGCGACTGGTTGGAAAAAGCCGTTGTTAGCGGCTTACACCCTTCCCCACCGCCGTCGAAACGCGCTATGGGGATTGGTGGCAGAATTTCAACCAGCTTACTGATGGTATCTTCACAAAAAGCTGAGAACGCTTTCAGACGGATGATGTATTTACCCCAGGTCGTGTAGCTCTTGTTTCCCGGATTCGCATTGGAAGTCGATGAATTATCACCAAAATTCCACTCGAAATTCCATGATCCAAGGGTTTGGTTGCTCATATTGACCGTGGCTTGTGGGAACCGCTGGAGTTCGGGTGTGGCTGTGAAGTTCGCATCCGGCGTAGCGCGTACAACGAAACGTCGTTCCAGTGTATCCTTACAACCGTATGTGTTTTCGGCGATGAGTTGAACAAATTTCTGCTGGTCGCTTGCAGTAGTATTCATAAATGTATGGCGGTCTGAATTCTCAAAACTGGGTTTCTCATTGTTGAAGTTCCAGGTAATTGAACTGGAGCCGATGCTGCGGTTCTGCACCGGCACATCCAACGGTGAACAACCCGGGAGAATAGTATCAAACAGCGCCTGTACTTTGGGATACACCTCAACCACTTTAAACATGGTATCGGTACAACCAAAGGCATTTCGGGCCACCAGCGAAACGTTGTAATTAACCGGCTGATCGGTTACGTTCGGGTAGATGCGGGTCTGCACCGGATCTGCGCTGGTCGAGTTGTTTCCCATTCCGTACGACCACTGGAAGGTATTTCCCGTTCCCGGCGTGGTATTCTGCAGCGAAACCTGTAAGGGCTGACAACCTTTGTCCGGCAAAAGGTTTACACCGGCCAGCGGCTTCGGATAGACATGAACCCTTGAATCGGCCGTGTCACGGCAATTATCGGGTGATACTACGATCAGCCTCACATTGTAGGTCCTCGCGGTTTGGGCAGTATTGTTGAATATTTGTTCCGGTTCTTTCTGGATGGAATTTCCGTAGATATCCAGGTTCCAGTTGTAAGTTGAAGCTCCGACCGTAGTATTGAAGAATTTCACCCGGAAAGGATCACAGCCGATGGTATCGTGTACAAAATTGGCGACAACGGCAGGAAATACAGAAACCTGGCGAACCGTGGTATCCCGGCATCCCTGGTTACTCTGAGTGACGAGTTGAATGGAATACGTGCGGCTGGAAGTCGAGGTATTCACAAAATTATATGGATGAACCGCTGCATTTTGCTGCGTTCCGTTGCCATCGCCGTAATTCCAGTTGTTGATCACTCCGCCGGTAGAAGTGTTGGTCAGATTTACCTGCAACGGCGAACAGCCCTGGAGTTTATCCGGTGCGAAAGCCGCCAGAGGCGAAGGATAGATGGTTGCCTGTCCCAATACTGTATCGGTACAGTTATAAATGGACGTAGCAATAAGTTTGATCGGGAAAATGGTGTCGCGGGTATGACTGATGTTGGTAAACGTGGTGGTGTAGCTTTGAGTGGTAGCGATGTCTCCGTTTCCGAAATTCCAGAAATAAGTCGCTCCGCCAAATGCGGTGAACGTTTTGCTGAGTGGCCCGCAACCGCTCAGTTGCTTGTCGAAATCTGCATTCACTCTCGGGAAAACCCTAACAATTTCCGATGCGGTATCGGCACAACCGAAAGCTGAAACGGCTTTCAGGATCACTTTATAGTTCAGCGGCGCGGCACTGCTGTTGTCAAACAGGTACTGGTGACTTGGTGCGGCCGTGAACCCGATGTTTGCGTCGCCGTAATCCCATTCGTAGGTTTGTCCGCCAACCGAATTGTTGACCAGCGTTGCCGTGAGCGGTGCACAACCCTGCGGCGGATTGATCTGCAATGCTGCCACCGGGTTCGGGAAAACCGTGACTTGCTTCATCGTTACATCCAGGCAGCCGTTGGCGGTGGTCGCTGTAAGTTTCACCGTGAATTTCAGTTCGGTCGTACCGTTGTTCACGAAAGTTTTCTGTACGAATACACCCGAAGGTTTTTCGCCGTCCTGGAATTCCCAAGTGTAGCTGGCGGCACCGGTTTTAGCCGTAAAGTTTACTGCCATCGGACTGCATCCGGAGTCAGGACTGGCAGTGAATCCGAAGCGTGCTTCCGGGTTCACACTGATGTTCCTGGTGATCGAATCGATACAACCGTTGGCCGACGTAACGATGAGTGTAGCCCTGTAATCGCTTACAAAACTGCTGGAATTCACGTAAGAGTGTACCGGGTTGACGGCGGTCGACGAGTCACCGTCGCCGAAGTACCACTTGTAGGCAATCCCTCCCGAAGAAATATTGGTAAACGTGACATCAAGCGAAACGCATTTGTTATCGGCTACAAAGCTGAAGTCTGCTTTTGCCGAAGGAAACACAGTGATCGGGATGAAGGTGGTGTCCATACAGCCGTCGTTGGAGATCGCGATCAGCCTGACCTGGAAGGTCCGCTGGGTGGTGCCCGTATTTACAAACTGGTGGGCGGGCGTATTCTGCGTACTCGCTGGCGAGCCGTCGCCAAAATCCCACCGGTAAGAAACCGCACCGGTCGATGTATTTCCAAACTGCACGTTGAGTGGTGTACAGCCGCTGTTCACATTGGCTCCCGTTGCTGCAACAGGCAACGGATACACGGTAAGCGGTACGCTTTTGGTCGCACTGCAGAAACGCGAAGTGGCGGTAAGCGACGGAACATAGGTTCCCGGCAAGTCCCAGGAGTGAACCGGATCACGTTGCGACGACGTTTTGCCGTCGCCAAAATCCCATGCCCAGGTAA
The DNA here is from genome assembly GCA_040386675.1 of Bacteroidota bacterium. Lineage (GTDB taxonomy): Bacteria > Bacteroidota > Bacteroidia > Flavobacteriales_D > Luteibaculaceae > DASUEB01. Next base: position 20,114 of record JAZKEZ010000151.1, read on the forward strand.
TCACCGGATCCAGCGGATCGCCAGTGGTGGTATTGGATAACTGCACCGGGGTTTTAGCGCAAAGATTGGCAGTAGTAAAATTCACTACCGGCGAATTGTATACGTAAACCGTGTCTTTGCGACTGTTGGTGCAGCCGTGGCTCGAACTGGTAGCGAGGAGAATAATGTAGAAACCGCGGCCAACGTAACGCTGCGGCACCGGGTCTTTTTGTGTCGATGTAGTACCGTTCCCGAAATTCCAGTTAAAGTTTACCGCATCCACTGAAGTGTTGGTAATTGCGGTGATCAGGCTGTCGCAACCCACCCTCTGGGCCACCGTAAAATTAGCTACCGGGTCGGGAACCACGATCACCACAACCTTAGCGGTATCCTTACAGCTTTGCGAACCTCCGTTCACGTTAATGGCCAGTTTTACTTCGTAGCGACCGGGCTGGGTGTAAGACAGCGTTTGCTTGGTGCCGGGAAATTGCTGCCATCCCGCACCGTTGCCCGGATCCCAGCGAAAAATATTGGCCGGACCGGTTGACGTGTTCGTGTAGGTAATGCTTTCGCCAATGCAGATCGTGTCCTTGTCGGCGGTAATTCCCGCAATGGGTGCATCGATGATCCGGATCGTTTTCATCGTACTCACCTCTCCGCAAAAGCTGCGTTCGCGCAACTCGACGGTATAGGTACCGATTCCCGGGTAACGCATGGTTCTCGGCGGACCGAAAGGTCGCCAGTCGATGATCGAATCTTTGCCCGGTCCGAGGTAATTGATGAAGCGCCAGTATTCCGTACGCGGTTCGACGTTTCCTTCGCCGGGTCTCACACAGTTCAGCAGCGTTGTATTGGTGAAAGTAACTACCGTATCAGGATAACAGAACAGCGTGTCGGAACCGATGGCAGGTTTGTCAAGGTCCCAGATCAGGATCGGGGAATATTCGGCTACAGAAACACTTCCCTGGCGGACGTTGCAGAAGTTGTAGGCAGCAAGGGTAACCTTGGTGATACAATCTACCGTACCCCGCTGGTACATGTGCGTGATGGTCTGGTTGAGATTCGTGGAATTGAAGGTCTGGTTGGGTGTTCCGTCGCCAAAGTTCCACACGTAGACCGTATTGGATGAGTTGTTGGTGCTGGAATTCACAAACTGGAGCGGTGCCGGCGCACAGGCCCGTGTTACCCCACCAAACGGTACCTGGATAGATGCGGTAGTGGGTTCTTCTTTCACCACGGTAGCATACAGCGTACAGACCGGCGGACCGGCAATCGTGATCGTGACCGTGTAATTGCTTACACCGGCGGCGTAATTGTGCGAAACCACGTTGCCGGTAGTATAGCTGGTACCGTTAGTAACCGCCGTACCGTCGCCCCAGTTGATGGTGTAATTTCCGAAATTGCGGTTGAAGGATAGAAAGAGAGTTCGGGCGTCTTTACTGCACAGCAGAAACGACGGATTGGTCGCTGCAACACCGTTCTCGTCAAGCAACTGCGGACATTGCGCAGTCACGCGACCGGCGAAAGCCAGCGTAAACAGCAGTAACACTAAGTATTTAGTAGTTTTTCCCAACAGCCCTGTCCAGATTCCGGTCGCGTTACCAACCGATTGATTCAACCCCGTATCCACGTAAAATGACGAGCGGTCATTTGCTTGAGTTGCCCGATTTTACTAATGTAAACTTACTAACTATAAGCTGCAAAAAAGATAAACCGACAGAGAAATTCTATAGGATGATTTTTTAGGTCTGTGAAGAGACGGAAATCGACGACGGGAACGTTTTGAAAAAAATGGGGAAATGGGTAAATGAGAAGATGGGAAAATGTGTGGATGTGAGAATGAGTAAATGGGATTACTTAGCCAGGGGGATGCCGTTGGCAACGGGGTGTTCGGCGGTGAAGGTCAGGCCGAGAAGGGTTGCCATGGTTTGAGCCAGTTGTTCCTGGTAGCATTTCCCGGCGGTTCGTAGTTCACCTTTTCCCTTAATTCCCGGTGCAATGATTGCGAACCAGGTTTCGTCTGCACCTGCAATCGATGCGTTATGGCTGGTCCATTGCTTTTTTACCTCGTCTCCCCTGCCGTGATCTACTGTGATGAGAAAGGCCGTTTTATTTTTGTACTGCGGATGCTGACTGGTATATTCCCAGAGCTGCCTGATCCAGTCGTCTACCTGGTGTGCGGCATTGAGGTAATCCTTGTATTCGCCGGCATGTGCCCATTCATCGGTCTCGCCATATCCCACAAACAGCACTTTCGGTGATCTTTCTTTGAGGTACTGCATCGCAGAATGATGCGTAAACACATCCTGGCACTCGTCATCGTCCCAATGGCGGTACGACTCCTTCAGCATTTTGTTGATGAGTTGCTGTTCGGTTGAAGAGGATGCCACGGTATCGAATCCGCAGATCACCGGGAAACCGGCTCTTGGTTCGTTCAGAATACGATCAAAAGCATACCATGCGCCAAAGCCGGCGATACGGTTGGTAAACGCTGGTTGCTGCTGCAGAAAATCAAGCAGCGTGGTATTCGGGTTGTTCTTGTAATTGTTGGTGTTGATGAGGGTATCCACATAACCGGTAAACAGCTCGCTGTACCCGGGATACGAGAACCAATATGGGTTTGCGGTGTTTACCAGGTTATCGTAACCGCGGTTCCCAAAAACAGTTCCCTGCGCCGCCACCGTGCTCCAGAAAAAGGGCATCAGCAGTTTTCGTCGTTCCTTCAGATTATCTGACCAATACTTCTCATAAATCCCCGAACGATCGTCCTGGTTGTATCGGCTGTCGTTAGCAATAGCGGTATCCATCCCGGTAAAAACCTCCTGCCAGCGGAGTCCGTCGGTGGTAATGATGATGAGGTTTTCGATGGGCTGAGGGAGGGCGGTTGTGCTAATACAGAAGAAAAGCAGCAAACAGAGGTTTTTCATAGGCAGTGAATTAGTTTACAATGCGCTTAGATTATCAAGAAATAAAGTATCTGATACACCATAACAAGTCTCTATTTCTGTGACCCTGGTTTAACCTTGCACTTTTCATATTCTTCCCTGGCCTTTGAGTCTCCTAGTTTTCCTGCTAATTTAAAGTCGACACACGCCTCAGCATCATGACCTAATGCCCGGTTAATAATTCCCCTGTTATACAAGCTTTCAGAATCTTTAGGATTAAACTCTATAGCCTTGGCAAAATAATCACGGCTTTCTTCCATGCGGTTATTTTCAAATGACTTTACACCTTTCCTAAAGTAGTATTCAGCGGTATATATTTTTACCAAATCCAACGAATCAGCTTCTGATAAATTTTGTCTTTCATAAGGTGGTCGCACGGTAAACCTCACCGGATAATTCATCCTATAAGCAACCTTTTTCCCAGCAAGATATGCCGGAATCCAGTTTTGACTGGTTGTCTCCAAAGCTTCAACGGCCGCTATTCCACAACCTACTCCTACTCCCTTAATCACTTTAAAATCGGAAAGTTTACCCATGGTATCTATCACAAAACTGACAAGTACAGTTCCCTGTCGACCAGTATTTCTATCAAACTTAGGATATCTAATATTACGACTTACTACACTCGCTAATTGCTCTTCTCCATGTTTGTACCTGGGAATGGAATCAGCAAACAGGTATATAGTCGTATCGGTCTGGGCGCTTAATGTTATTGTTAAAAAACTGGAAAACAAAAGGTTAAGACAGCGCGACTTAAAAAGTGTAACATTAATAAGGGCTTTATAAATATTGGAAATGAGGGTACTTAGAAAACAGGTGCTAAAGTAGAAAAACCAATAGAATGAATTACCCCACCTTCATCCCCATCAACTTCTCCACCACCTTCGCGGCAGCGGGGCACATCTGGGTATTGGTAAACGTGAGCTTCGTGATCTGGTGGAAATTCTTGCGGTCGGTGTGGGGATATTCGCGGCAGGCGTTCGGACGGGCATCGTATACCGAGCAGTAATTGTCGTCGCCAAGGAAAAGACAGGGCGAACTGTTCAATACATAGTCGCCGTCGGAGTCCAGGTGGAGGTGTTTGGAGATGAAATCACC
>JAZKEZ010000151.1:24145-34265 GCA_040386675.1 Bacteroidota bacterium
AGTCGCTCGATATCAACCATTCTGAAAATGGGACTGGTGGTCTTGCAGCAGTTGGCACACGCCAGGCAATCGGTGGCTTTAAATGCTTCATCGTGAGCCCGATGCACCAGGTCATCGAGATTGCGTGGCGGTTTCTTGCCGAGCTTGTCAAGCAGCATTTTATACTCCGCTTTCTGGTTCTTCGCCTTCTCCAATACTTTCTTCAACTCCGGTGTCATACCGCAAAGTTCTGAAAAAGCATTAAGCGACCTACAGTCATTTTTTAACCTGTCTTTTCCCGATTCTGACGGGTATCCTTCCGTCCTTGGCTAAAACCGGGGGCTTCGGTGAACCATTTCTGGAATTAATCTTCAACTTAGACCATCACCTTTTAACACATCACCTATGAAGAAATTCTCTCTCCTTCTCTTCACACTATTGACGGCAGTTTCATTTGCCCAGGTCAGTGTTACCAGTTTCCCGAAAAACAACCAGTTGTTCCCGCGAAACAGAACTACCAACCAATCGGTTCTTACCCTTAGCGGAAGCGTAGATCACAGCGGTATCTCGTATACCGACCTGCGTGTAAAACTGTTCCGGAACGGGGCCATTTTCAATACCTACGATCTTACCCTCAACTTTACCGCCGACATTGCTCCCTTCAACTTTACCTTCCCTATCAATGCCGAACTGGCCAACTACACCATCGAACTCTATGGCGTGAACGGCTACTATGAAACCCTGGTACAACGCGCTGCAGACGTGGTTTCAGGCGACGCATACATCATTAACGGACAATCGAATGCCGTGGCCAATATGTACTCCGGCAGTTCGTCTGCGCAGTTAAGCCCGTTTATCCGCAGCTTCGGCACCAGCATGCCGGATGCTTCTGTTAGCAGCGACAACAACTGGTATGTAGCTAATGGCGATGCGATCTATGCACCGGGAGCCATCGGACAGTGGGGACTGAAAACCGCCCGCTGGATCGTAGACAACATGAAAGTTCCGGTTGCCGTAATTAACGGCGCGGTTGGAGGAACCAGCATCGACCAGCACCAGCGTTATGCAGCAAATCCTTACGACTTAGGTACCATTTACGGGCGACTGCTTCATCGCGTTACCGCCGCCGGACTTAAAAACTCCATTCGTGCCGTTTGGTGGCACCAGGGCGAAAGCGATGCGATCCTTGGTCGTACAGGAGCTGCTTACAGCGCACTGTTCACCTCACTGAAAGCCTCGTGGCAGTTGGACTTCCCAACTACAGAACGCTATTTTACCTTCCAGATCCGCCAGGGTTGCGGAAACAACCCTAACAACGTATTGGCGATCATGGAAGCTCAACGCCAGCTGGCCAAAGGCAACGTACACATCGTTTCTACCAACGGCGCCAACCAGAATACCGACAACTGTCACTTCCCCTACGCACAGGGCTACGAGCTGTTTGCCGACCGCCTTATCAAACAAGTGCAGGTGTACCTGTACGGTGCGGTATCGCCCCAGGACATGAATGCGCCGGAAATCCTTACCGCTAAACTGGTAGCGTACAACCTCATCGAACTTACCTTCACCAACATTACCAGTCTTACTATGTTTTGCGATCCGACTGCCGGAGCAGATTTCAAACTTGAAGGTGCAGGTGCAGGAACTGCGGTACTTACCGGCGTTGCGCTATCCAACAAGATCTACCTCGCGCTTAGTGGTGCTCCAAAACTTCCTTCAACCATCAGCTATGTAGGTCACCAGGGATCGGGAATGCCGTTCCTGAGAACACTGGGCGGAAACGCGGCGCTATCGTTTGCTTCGGTACCGGTAACCTCTGCCCCGCTGCTTGGTTTTATGGTAAAACAGGAAGACACGGAGTTGAACCAGGCGATCCAGATTCTTGAAGAACAGGCCCCCGAACTCGCTACCAGTATTCGCGAAAGCATCCGAAACAACCAGGATTTTACGGTATCTCCAAACCCGGCATCATCCGTATCCTCTATTACCTTACCTTCTGATGGCGAATGGAAATCGGTAACCCTGAGCGACATCACCGGAAGAACAGTACTTTACTCTGAATTTAAAAACGGCGAGCTGACCGCCGGACGCGCTGAACTTGACCTGTCTTCACTTCCTTCGGGACAGTATTTCGTGCAACTCAGCGGTGACCGAAGTGTAGCTGCCAGTAAGCTGGTGGTGCAACGATAGATGGTTTAGACGGTTAAATTGTTTAGACGGTTTAGACAGTTGAGACGGTTTATTGGGTCACACTAAATTTCAAAAAGCTTCTCCGGTTGGGGAAGCTTTTTGTTTGGGGGGAGTTTTGCTTTGGGGTTCCTCGCTGCGGGGTTCCTCAGTGCGTTCGGAATGACAGGTGTTTTTCCAGTTGTTTTCATGAGCTTCTTGCTGCGTCCTTGGAGTTTCCTCGCTACGCTCGGAATGACTGGTGGTTACCGGTTGCTTTAAGTGAGTTCATCGCTGCATTTGTGAGTTTCCTCAGTGTGCTCGGAATGACAGGTGGTTACCGGTTGCTTTAATTGAGTTCCTTATTGCATTTGTGAGTTTCCTCATTGTGCTCGGAATGACTGGTGTTTTTCCAGTTGCTTTAATTGAGTTCCTTATTGCATTTGTGAGTTTCCTCGCTACGCTCGGAATGACATCACGCTTTTTAGTTAGAAGAGATTTCTCCCTTCGGTCGAAATCCTCGTTCGACCCTTTGGATTTCGACCGAAGGGAGAAATTTCAACTTTACCACCTACCACGGCGTCATTCCGAGCACAGCGAGGAACCTCTTTCCGACCTTTTAAAGAAAAGCATGTCTTCCAACCATAGCGAAGAACCTCCCCTGCCCCACCTTTGAAGAAAGCACCGTCATTCCGAGCGCAGCGAGGAACCCCCTTTAACTTTGAACGAAGCCAATTTTCAGTACCCACCTCACATGCAAACTCACATATCCTTTATCTTCCCCCAATGAAAAATCAAGTTTTTGCCTTCCTACTGATGTGCTTTTTCGTAACCGGTGCCTTTGCCATCGACCAGTTCCCGAAAGACAAACAACTGTATCCACGCAACGTAAAAACCAACCTCGCAAGCATCCCGGTTTCGGGAGAATTATCTGCAGGTTCTGAATTTAAAACTGTGAGGATAAAGCTATTGCGCGAAGGAAAGCTTGTGAAAAGCACCGACCAGAATGTGAAATTCGCGAAAGGTTCCGGCAGCTATCATTTTGATCTTTCCATTCCTGCTGAGCTCGCCAATTACTCGGTTGAATTGTACGGAGTTACCAAAACCGGAGAAAGCCTGATCCGCAAAGCCAGCGAAGTGGTAGCCGGCGACGTTTACCTCATTAACGGTCAGTCGAACTCGGTGGCGAACAGTTATCGTGGAAGCACGCAACACCTGAAAAACCGATTTGTAAGAAGCTTTGGAACCACCATGCACGACACTACTGCCGGCGCCAACCTCAACTGGTACGAGGCCGAAGGCGACAGTGTTGCTTATCCCGGAACCATTGGCCAGTGGGGACTGAAAACCGCGAATGCGATTGTGAACAGCCAGAAAATTCCTGTGGCGGTGATCGCCGGTGGCGTTGGAGGCACGCATTTGCTGCAGCACATGCGAAACGACAGCATTCCACAGGATCTCAAAACCATTTATGGAAGATTACTGTACCGCGTGAGCAATGCCGGTGTACAGCAATCGATCCGCGCGATCTGGTGGCACCAGGGCGAAACTGACGGCTATTACCGCCGCACACCGGAGCAATACAAGGAACTCTGGAATCGCCTGAAAAGTCAGTGGGCAATAGATTATCCATCCACAGGACACTTCTTCACCTTCCAGATCCGCCAGGGTTGCGGCGACTGGCAAAACTTTGCGCTGAACATCATGGAAGCGCAGCGGCAACTCGCCCTGGAATCTCCAAACCTCAGCGTGGTTTCCACCAACGGCGTTGACCAGAACATTGATTACTGCCACTTCCCATTTACCAAAGGCTACGAAATGTTTGCAGATCGGCTGATACCGTTAGTATTGAAGAAAATGTACGGTTCGGTAACTCCGGCCGATCCGCGATCACCAGATATTGCCAGCGCAAAAATGACTGATGCCGTTACCGTTGAACTCACTTTCAATCACACGGAAACGTTGACGTTTGAACCGGGAGTACAATTCGATTTTAAGATTGAAGACAGCGAGATTGCCGTGATCGATGGAACAGCTTCAGGAAATAAAGTAACGCTCAAACTTTCTGAAGCCCCGTCAACACCGGTATTCATCAGCTACACCGGTCACCCGGGACAGGGTTCCCCGTATCTCAGGTCAGGAACCGTAAACGGAGCGTTGTCATTCCAGCGTTTCTCGGTTCAGGGGCGATAAGCGGGATTGCTGACAAAAGTCGGGTCATCCAGCGTGCGCAGAAATGCGATCAGTTGCTTTTTTGCCTGCGGACTGAGGTTCAATCCGCCGGTGGTGTATTTCATGAACGGGTCAATGGTGCTGCTCTTGTGTCCGCCGCTGTTGTAGTGTTCGATCACTTCTTCAAGCGTCCCGAACCTGCCGTCGTGCATGTAAGGCGCAGTAAGTCCGACGTTGCGCAGTGAAGGCGTCTTGAATTTTCCCATGTCCTGCGGACGTCGGGTAATTCCACCTGCCCCGGGATCCCTGAAAACACTGTCCAGTCCGTTGTTGTGGATCAGGTAATCGGTAAACTGCATGTCGCCAAATCCGTGACAGTGAAAGCAATCGGCTCCGTTTTGTCCGCCGGTCACCACATCGGGATCGCCGCCTTCGCGCATAAACAGGTTGAGTCCCGCAAATTCTTCAGCAGTAAGCGTTGCCTCTCCCCTGCGGTATTTATCAAATTTAGAGTCGGATGAAACCAGCGTGCGTAAAAACTGCGCAATGGCCTTGGTCACTACAACACTGTCGATCCGCTCGCTGCCAAATGCTTTTCCGAACAGTCCGCGGTATTCGGCAGATGCAGACAGTTTCTCCATGCTTTTCTTCCAGCTCTGGTGCATTTCCACCGGGTTCGGAACGGGTTCAAGGATCTGTTTTTCCAGCGTTTCCGCCCTGCCATCCCAGAAATACATGGCCTGGTAGCCCAAATTGAACAGCGGCATTGAATTCCGCGGACCGTCTACCCCATCAATTCCTTTGCTAAACCTGCGCGGATCGGTAAAAGCGTTATCAGGATTGTGACAGCCGCCGCAACTCAATGTATTGTTGCCGCTGAGTATCGGATCGTAAAACAGTTTTTTTCCAAGCGCAATGCCTTCCACCGTCAATGGGTTTTCGGCCGGGATATCCATCTCAGGAAAGAAAAGCGGCCGCCTGATCTCGTAAGCCGTGGCCTGCGGATAGGTTTTCGGTGTTTCCTCCACCGGATCGGGTTTCTGACAGGAAAAAAATCCTGCTACGACCGCTGCTGTTACTATCCACTTTTTCATTGCCGTGCAAAGTTAGGTGTGTTACGATAAACGGTGTCTGTTAAGCTTTCTAAAAACGACCTCAACTCAATCACTTCATTTTCAGAAAGATTCAAGCGATCCATCCGGTTAAAATATCTAATCACACCGGTAAGATCAGGAATACTCCCGTCGTGCATATAAGGTGCGGTAAGCGTAAGGTTGCGCAATACCGGTGTTTTGAATTTCCCACGGTCGGCAGGTCTCAGCGTGATCCGCTCACGCCCCAGGTCTTCTTTACTGCCAGTCTTTACATCGTAGAACTCAAGATCACTCAGCCACTTCCCGTTGTGACAGCTGCCGCACTTCGCTTTTCCAAAAAATAACTGAAGCCCGTTTCGCTGCGATCCACTCAGCAGCGATGAATCACCGCTTTGTAAAAAAGCATCATAAATTGAACCTTGCGAAACCAGGCTCCGCTCGTAAGCCGCCAGCGCATGCGTGATCCCGAACTCATCTACCGAACGGTTAAAAGCCTTTCGGAACAACGGCTCGTAATCGCCATCCTTCGCTAGTCGGTAGGCAAGCTGGTCGAGCGGCATATTCATTTCGTGGTCGTCCTGTATGGGTTGCAAGGCCTGCGTTTCGAGTGTCGGCGCACCACCATCGGCAAAAAAATTACGGTACTGAGAAACGTTCAGCAGGCTCGGTGCATTGCGGAGAAAAACCCTGCCGCCAAAACCTTTGCTTTTGGGAAGTGTATCGGTAAACGCCAGTTCAGGTTTATGACAACTGCTGCAACTCAGTGAAAGATCGCGCGACAAACGCCGGTCAAAAAACAGGCGCTTTCCCAGTTCAACGCGTACAGTTACTGAATCAGCATTTTCCGCTCCACTGGTTTTCTCATCGTGCCAACCTGTAGAACAGGACGTTGCGAGGAAACTACTCAGTAGTAAAATCCATGGAAACCGCACCGGCAAAATTGGCTGTAAAACGACGGGCAAGATCAGGATTACCCACCGTATGAGTAGCATTTTCAGTTCTCAGGTCGATGCCCTGGAAGAATTTAGTCCCGTCGATATTGAGGTTGATGTCTTTGAATTTACCGGGCAACGCAAAAGTCATCACCTTGTACAATGAATCGGTGCCGGTATGGAAGCTATACGGTTCGTCAAAATTCCCGGTCGAAACAGAATCCCGGCGACCTTCGAACATGATAAAACGGTAACCCGTGCTCCAGCCCCAGTGCATGCCTTTGCTTCCCTTCACGCTGTAAGGATGTTTACTGGAATACACGGTCGGATCGCCGGTATTGGTTCCCGGAGGAACACCGATCCCGAACCGGATTGAAACCGCATTGTCCGGAATTTCAAGCTGGATGGTATCGCCCATCAGTTCCCGATCGTAGAGATACGCATCCCTAATCACCTTAAATTTCCCGGAAGCATCGCTGTAAGCGAAATCAGAAAGATAAAAACGTAACGCTGAAGGTTTTATGAAGTTATTGGCATCTACCTGTGCCAGTTGCTCCAACTCCGCACCGGTGAGTTTTATGGTCAGAATTACCGGTTTTACTGTTGATGGAAGATCCTGTCCTTTTTCAGAACGTTCTACACCGCTGCACGATGTAAAAAAAATCAGAAGAGGAAGTATCGTTTTCAGAGCGTAGTGCATAGCGGTAAAATTACTGGATATTTTCACCAGTCGGTGTATCAATTTTTAACCGCTGAGTTCTCAGAGGTCATCACAGAGGTAAGGAGAGGATTTCTCTGCGATCACTGCGACTTTCTCTGTGTCTCTGTGGTTAAAATATTCACCTCCATTAACGTAACATCCTCATAAAAGATTTTGATCCAACCCAATTATCACCAATCTTGCATACTCAATTCTGCTATGTCTAACTTCACTGTCTACCGGGCTTCTGCCGGATCCGGAAAAACCTTCAGCCTGGTGATCGAGTACCTCACCATTGCACTTGCCGATGCTTCCGGTAAAAATTACCGCAAGATCCTCGGAGTGACCTTCACCAACAAAGCTTCCGGCGAACTCAAGGAACGCATCATCAAATTCCTGAAGGGCGTAAGCCTTCCCGCCGATAATCCGGGTCACAACGCCATCGTTTCGGCCATGCTTTGCGAACGCCTGAGCATCAGCGAACGTGAATTGCAGAAGCGCGCAGCACGTACACTCACCGACATCCTGCACAATTATTCCCGCTTGTCTATTAGTACTATCGACAAGTTTGTGCATCGCCTCATCCGCAGTTTTGCCCGTGAACTGAAACTTCAGGGTGACTTCGAGATCGAGATGGACAGCGAACGCGTGTTCCATAAGGTGGCGCAGCGAGTGATCAGCCTCGTTGGCAAAGACGAACAGCTTACCGGCTGGATCATTCGCTGGCTGATCGGTCGGCTGGAAGAAAACAGCGGAACCGGGGATTATGAGAAAAAGCTGGTGGGTTTCCTGGGCAACCTTTCAACTGACGAAGCAGCGCCATTCAAGGAAAAGCTGGTGAAACTCTCGTTGGAGGACATGAGTACGGCGCAGAAAAAACTCGATGCAGAAACCGCAGGCTTCGAAAAGCAGGTCTGGGAACTCGGTGCACGCGGCTGGAACCTGATCAGCAGCGCGGGACTTTCTGTTGACGACTTCTCGCAAAAAGACAAAGGCTCTGCCGGCTATTTCCGGAAGATGGCCGATAAGGTTCCCGAAAGTTACCTGCCCAATGCCTACGTGGTGAAGCAGTTCGAAAGCGGGAAACTCTATTCGGGCAAAGGTTCATCGGCTGTAGAAGCGATCACACCCGGACTGAGTGATATTTACTATGAAATCCAGCAACTTGTTGAGAGTGGATTGAAGACCTACAAACTGGCCGTATTACTTCGCAAAGAACTCTATGTACTCGGATTGGCGGGACGACTGGAAGAAATACTGCGGAGCTACCTCGATGAAAAAAACCTTGTACTCATCTCCGATTTCAACAAGAAAATTGCCGAAGTCGTGATCAATGAGCCTGCTCCTTTTATTTATGAATTGCTGGGCGAACGCTACGACCACTTCCTGATCGATGAGTTCCAGGACACTTCGGTATTGCAATGGCAGAATTTCCTGCCGCTGGTTGACAATAGCCTGGGCAAAGGCGGAAAAACACTGATCGTTGGCGACGGAAAGCAAAGTATCTACCGTTTTCGCGGCGGCGAGGTGGAACAGTTTCAACGGCTTCCGGAAATTTTCCAGGGACCCGGTTCGCTGCTGTTCAATCAATATGAATCTGCGCTGAAACGCAACAACCGCATCATCACCATTGAGCAAAACTACCGCTCAACGGTCAACGTAGTGAATTTCAACAACGACTTCATCGATTCGCTTCCCGCCTTTCTTACTGAACGGTATCTGCCTGTTTTTGGTGATGGGAAGCAATTGCCGGTACTAAAAGAAGAAGGCTACGTATTTGTGAAAGCATTCGACAAAGACCCTGAGCAGGATCTCGACCGACAAAACCTCGACCAGTTGCTCAACGATATCGAACGACTGAAAAACAGTGGCTACGATTACCGCGACTGCTGTGTACTGGTGATGAAAAACAGCTCGGGGACCATGGTTGCCCAGGAACTGCTGGCCAACAATATCCCGATCATTTCTGAAGACAGCCTTGTGGTACTGTTCAGCCGGAAAACCCGGTTGCTGTTGGGATGCTTGCAATTGCTGTGCGATCCGGCGGATGCCCGCGGACAACTGAATGTGATCGAAAATGCGATATCACTTGGTTTGCTCGAGGGTGATGCGCTGACCCTGTTCCGCAAATACTGCCGGAAAAATGAAGACAAACGCGGACTGATCTGCAACACCGAATGGCTGTTCCGCGACCTGAAGATCTACGAGAAACACGAAACGTTGCTGATAAAAGACCTGTATTCGCTGAGCGAGTTCCTGGCACGCACACTCGGTTTCATGAACCAGTACGATCCGTTTGTGCAGTTCTTTCTCGACCAGAATCTTAGCTGCATGCTCAAGGAAGGCAACAACCTGAAGGAATGTGTAAAATGGTGGGATGAAAATGCTCACCAGGCCAAAGTGGCCATGCCTGAAGGTCTGGACGCCGTAAGGATCATGACCATTCACAAATCGAAAGGACTTGAGTTTGAGAATGTGCTGATTCCCTTTGTACACTGGCAGGGACAACCGACAAAAAAAGTACTGTGGCTCGATCCGGGTGAGGTCGCTGCGCCATTGCAGGTCGCATTGGTCCCCAACAGCGCATCAGCCCTGAAAAACACAGGCTTTGAAGCACTCAACGAACTCGAGACCGAGAAAGACAAGCTCGACGAAGCCAACAAAATGTATGTGGCACTGACTCGTGCCGCGCAAAACCTGTTTGTATACACCGGTCCGGCATTCCGCAAAACCGGCATCGCCAGTCACTTTTACGACTGGATCCAATCGCGTGAAGATTTCTCTGAAGAAAAGCGAACCGTTGAACTCGGAGCACTGAAGATCAAATCTGCCGGACATAAAACAGTGGCGAAGTCGGATGCGCTGAAGATCAAAACCGTGGTGAGCAATTACGACGAGCGCAAGCTGATCATCGGGTATCAGGCCCCGAAATTCTGGGATGCCGATAACCCATCGACAGAACGCGATCACGGAAACATTGTGCACGAATTGCTGACCTCGATACATAGCAGCAAAGATCTCGACCCCGTCATCGAAAAGCATTACCGCACGGGAACCTTCCGCGAATCGGAACAGGA
>JAZKEZ010000152.1:0-8938 GCA_040386675.1 Bacteroidota bacterium
GGACATACTCACCTGGGAAGTCTTGGCAATCCCGGTAATGAACTGATCCGGGAACAGTTTGAACGCGTTTTTGCGAAATTCAGACTAGAACTGGCAGAACAGGCGGAAAAAGGTGTGTTAGGGAAATGAGTGAGTTGAGGTTCGTGAATCAGTAAACAATCATGCCGTCTTCTGATTGCTTGAGATCGCTTTTTTTATCCAGCAGATTCTGCACCCGATCAATGGTTGGGTCTATTTCCCAGTTATTCCGGGCATCAATAAATCCGCGTAATTTTCCTGTTCCATCTACAAGCATCAGGTCTTCTGTATTGATCACATGCCCGTTTTTCGTACTTTGGGTGCTCAGGGAAACAGAAATATGAATGTTTCGCCAGATCGTAAATCTGTTGCTTGTCGCCGGTAAGTAGCAGCCAGCGTTTCGGATCAATATTGTTGGCTACCCCGAAGTCGTGCAGCGCTTTTACATTGTCGTGTTCGGGGTCTACGGTATGCGAAACAATGATGAAATTGGTGTCTCCCTTAAAACGGTTCAAAAAGCGATGAAGGCTTGCTGTCATTGTGGGCGTTAAGGTGTTACAGGTAGTGTAAAAAAAGTTAACCATACGTACCTTCCCCATCAGGTCTTTACGGGTAATGGTATCGCCATTCTGGTTCACCAGGGAGAAATCGGCGATATAATGCGGCTTGTTGGTGAGGATTTTGGGTTGATCTGAAATGACAGGTGAAATTTGCTTTACAGCGGTCACTGCTTTTCTGTTGCTTTGAAAAGTCATCCACACAACTGTAACACCGGCCAGGATCAGGCCAATGAATACAATGGTTTTCCGGGTGTTTGCAGTGTGTTTCATAGGGTAAATATCGCTATAAGGATGTTGGAAGTAAACCTGGGGAGTAAAATTTATCTCCATTTACCCAATGTTGCCGTAAGAAACCCCGCTTACAATCCCCAAAGTATTACTTTTGTCCGCTTTTACATTTCACATGCTTTCTTTCGATAACACAGAAGTTGCCTTTTCAGGAAAATCCAATGCAGAACTCAACCGGGCTTACTGGCTGTTCAAACTGATCGGCAATCCATCGCTGGTTAAGGTGGGAAAACAGCTTACCAACGTTGCGCTGTCGTTGCACCTTCCGATCGGATGGGTCATTAAGCCTACCATTTTCAAGCAGTTCTGCGGAGGAGAGACGATAGAAGAATGTAAAGGAACAATAGTGCGCCTGGGACAATTCAACATCGGTACCATTCTCGATTATTCCATCGAAGGAAAAGAAGACGAAGCTACTTTCGACGCCACTTGCCAGGAGATCATCAGGACCATCGAGGCCGCTGCAAAAGATCCGAAGAACATTCCTTTCAGCGTGTTTAAACTCAGCGGACTGGCTACCGTTTCGTTGCTGGAAGCCATCAATACCGACCTGCAGAATCTGGGTGCAAGTGAGCAAAAGAGCTATCTTGATTTTCACCGCCGTGTAGAAGCCATCTGCAAAAAAGCGTTTGAACGTGGTGTGCGCATTTTTATCGATGCAGAGGAGAGTTGGTTGCAGGACGGCATCGACCGGATCGCCACAGAAATGATGGTGAAATACAACCGTACTCAGCCCATTGTGTACAATACCGTGCAGATGTACCGCCACGATCGGCTGGAATTCCTGAAGAAAGCCGTTGCAGAAGCTAAACACGAAGGTTATTTCTACGGGGTGAAACTGGTTCGCGGAGCCTACATGGAGAAAGAACGCGCAAGAGCGGCCAAGCAAAATTATCCCTCACCGATTCAGCCCAACAAAGCAGCCAGCGACCGCGATTTTAATGCCGCACTGGAATTCTGTGTGGAAAACCACGAACACGTGGCACTTTGCGCCGGTACGCACAACGAAGACAGCTCCAAACTGCTTGCTGCCCTGATCGAGAAAAAAGGAATTTCGCACAACGATCCGCATTTCTTTTTCGCACAATTGCTTGGAATGAGCGACCACATCAGCTACAACCTGGCCCACGAAGGCTATAATGTCGCCAAGTATGTTCCTTACGGTCCGGTTCGTGAAGTCGTTCCTTACCTCATTCGCCGTGCTGAAGAAAATACTTCGGTAAAAGGACAGACCGGGCGTGAACTTGGGTTGATCATCAAGGAGAAACAACGCAGAAAGGGTTAGATAATCAGATAATGTGTTAATTAGATGATCAGATATCTACTTAACACATGAATCGCCGCCATTTTATCCGTACCTCCGGCATCGCAGTTACTGCTGCGTGCATTCCTTTTTCAGGTTTTTCGTTTGATACTCCGCAGGAGAGCCAGGTAATGGGACTGCCGGGCGGTGTCTCGGCTATTATCGGCGGTAAGGAAACGCGCCTTCAATCCAAAGATCGCCTGAGTTGGGAAAACGGTGCGCTGAAGGTAAAACTCAGCAAGACCGAGACTTCTGTTGCTGTTGAGGTGCAGGCACCCGGCGTTGCGATCGAGGAGATCCGCATCAGCTGGCAGGTTCCATCAGGCGGAGAAACGGTGATCATGAACGACCACTGGGAGCGGACCTACGCCGACTGCGCCTGGGAATCGCGCACTGCCGAAACCGTATTGCCGTGGTACTACCTGGAAGCAGATCACAACAAAACCTACGGTTGCGGGGTGAAAACCGGAAGTGCAACCTTCTGTTCATGGAGAGTGAACGCCAGCGGAATTCAACTCGTACTCGATACGCGCAACGGCGGAAACGGAACCGAACTCGGCAAACGAAAACTGAAAGCAGCCGAAATTGTGACCATTGTAAGCCGCGACGGAGAAACTCCTTTCCAGACACTGAAACGCTTTGTCCGCAGGATGTGCGACAATCCGAGATTACCCAAAGAACCCGTGTACGGCATTAACGACTGGTATTACCTTTACGGCGACAACTCAACCGAAAAGATTCTTGAGCTGACTTCGTTTATCGCTCCGCTGACCGAAGGACTGGCCAATCGCCCGTTTTCGGTGATAGACGACGGCTGGTTCAAAACCTCGCCCGCCGGTCCGGAGAAAAAATACACCTGGGCAGAAGACCTGAATGCACCCAACAGTAAGTTTCCCGATATGAAGAAACTGGCTGCAGATATAAAAACCGCAGGAATGCGACCCGGATTGTGGACCCGCCCGCTGGCTGCTCCGCAAAGCACACCTTCTAATCTCCGACTGCCTTCAATCTCCGGAAAACTCCGCAGGTTTGAGGATATGCCGGTGCTTGATCCGAGTATCCCTGAGAATATCACGAAGATCAAAGGTTACTTCAAAACGTATAAGGATTGGGGCTACGAGATGATCAAGTTCGATTTTACCTCGTACGACCTGTTTGGCCGATGGGGATCGACCATGGTGAAAGAAGGCGCGATGACGATTCCGGGCTGGAACATGAACGACCGTTCACGCACCAATGCCGAGATCGTGCTCGACCTGTACAAGGCCATCCGCGAGGCTTCCGGCAATATGTACATCATTTCCTGCAACACATTTAGTCACCTGTGCGCCGGTTTGTTTGAAGTGAACCGCATTGGCGACGATACTTCGGGAGAGGAGTGGGACCGTACCCGCCAATATGGGGTAAATACCCTGGCATTCCGCGGTGTACATCACGATGTATTCTATGCCGCCGATGCAGATTGCGTGGGTATTACGAGTAAAATTCCGTGGGAGAAAACAAAGAAGTGGCTGGAACTGGTTGCTTACAGCGGTACTCCGCTGTTTGTTTCGCCACAGCCTGAAGCGATAGGCGAAGAACAAAAACAGGTGCTGCGAGAAGCGTTCAAGGCCGCTGCGAGTCCAATGCCATTGGGCGAACCGCTCGACTGGATGGACAACAAAATGCCCAACCGCTGGAAGCTCAACGGGAAATTAAGGTCGTTTAACTGGGAATGATCAGGGGCAGGAGCAGCTGATCGTTGCGGGAAGCTTGAATTCGTCGATGGTGGCCACAGAGTCCCTGAGGGTTACCATCATGGGCACCGGTTCGTCGTTTATGGTCTGCACCAGGCAGTAAATCCTTGGGTTTTGCTGGGTGCGGCTGTTTCTGAACTCTACAGATGTGTTGTCTTTTAATCCTTCACGGATGTTCTCCACGCTTTTACCCAGGCACTTCAGCTGACAGTCGGATTTAGCAGAAGCCACGAGACTATCCTGGTAGATTTCAATAAGCACGCGGTTTTCAGGAAGCCAGGCGGTAAAGAGATTGGCCCTGTCGCGGAAAATAAAAATTACGATAAGGATTCCCAGGCCAAAGCCAATGAGGTAAGAACGGAAGCGTTTGGGGAAGGACATGGGTAATTTGTGAATGTACGAACGGGAATGTGAGAATGTGCGAATGGGAAATTAGAGGGCGGGAAGTAGTAGGTCGAGGTTTTTGTAAGGGATGCCAAAGGCTTCGCCGAGGACCTCGTTGGTAAGTGCACCGTTGTAGATGTAGACCCCGTGACGGAAACCACGTTCCTGTTTGATGATGTTGGTTACGCCGCCTTCGTCGCCAATTTGCTGAAGGATAGGCGTGAAGATGTTACTTAGTGCGATGGATGCGGTTCTGGCTACGCGTGAAGCGATATTGGGAACACCGTAGTGTATCACGCCGTATTTGTTGATCACCGGGTTGGAGTGGTTGGTGATCTCGCTGGTTTCGAAACAACCGCCCTGGTCGATGCTGATGTCTACGATCACCGATCCCGATTTCATTTTAGAAACCATGGCTTCAGTCACAACACAGGGAGTGCGCCCCATCCCGGCACGCAAGGCGCCAATGGCCACATCTGCCTTCATCAGTGCTTTTTCGAGTACGCTTGGCTGAATAATAGAGGTGTTGAGACGCATGCCCAGGTCGTTCTGAAGTCTGCGGAGACGGTAAATTGAGTTGTCGAACACCCTTACTGAAGCGCCCAGTCCGAGTGCAGCACGGGTCGCAAATTCTCCAACGGTTCCTGCTCCTATGATCACAACTTCGGTTGACGATACCCCGGATAATCCGCCGAACATGAGTCCCGGACCATCGTTTACGTTGCTCAGGTATTCGGCAGCGATCAATACTGCGGTGCTTCCTGCAATTTCGCCCATGGCGCGGATGGCAGGGTAGATTCCTTCTTCATCCGTAATGAATTCCCAGGCTACCGCCGTGATTTTCTTCGAGATCATTTTCTTCAGGCTGTCTTTCGGTTGTACCGATAGCTGAAGTGCGGATATAATGGTTTGTTTTTCCTGTAACAGTTCAATTTCCTCAGGTGTGGGAGGAGCAACCTTCAAGACCACATCGGCCTTATACACTTCCCGCGGCGAATACACGATCTCTGCACCGGCTTCAGAATAGTCCTTGTCGGTAAATTTGCAGTTCCTTCCGGCATTGCTTTCCACTACCACGCGATGGCCCTGGGTAACCAGTACTTCAACGGCTGAAGGCACGATCGCCACACGGTTTTCCTGGAAAGAAACCTCCTTAGGTATTCCGATAAAAAGCTGTTTTCTGCGGCTGCCTAGCTGAAAGAGTTCTTCCTTTGGGAGAAGCACGGCCTCAAGGGCAAGTGCTTTAATAGCTTCTTGTGAACTTGGCATGGATGGGTATGTATACGGTAAAAGTAGTAAAATGCCTTTTACAAAACGGTCAGTGTATACGTTCTGCGCTGGTTTTCACGGGTGATAAGGATCTCAAGGCACGATTGACTGATCAGTCCCATAGCAACATCAGGCCATTCTACCAGGCAAATGTTGCCGCTGTCGAGGTAATCTTCAAAGCCGATATCCATCGCTTCCTCCATTGATTTCAGTCGGTACAGGTCGAAATGACAGACTATTCCGTCTGCAGATTCATATTCATTTACCAGCGAATAGGTGGGGCTTGATGCCTCTGTGGTACAACCCAGCTGGCGGCACAATTCGGCAATAAGCGTGGTCTTGCCGGTGCCCATTACAGCGTTGAACAATACGATCCGGTGCTTCCTGATCTCTGGGACCAGTTGCCGGGCAAGTTCCGGTAGTTCTTCGAGTGCCGATACGCTAAACTGCATGTGTTTTTATTTTAACCGCAAAGAGTGCAAAGATAAGCGCAAAGAATGCGCAGCCTTTGTGCGCTTTGCGAAAAAATCCCCACCCCCTTTGCGGTTAAAAAACAACTCTTTATTTCGGTTCCATATAGATCAACGGGATCAGCATTTCTTCCATCGATATTCCACCGTGCTGGAAGGTGTTGCGGTACTGATTCACGTACTGGTTGTAGTTGTTTGGATACACAAAGAACATGTCTTCCTTGGCAAAAATGTAGGTTGAACTCACGTTAACCCTCGGCAGGTAAGCCTGTTCGGGTTTGGCGATCGCAAATACTTCTTTCGCCTTGAAGTTGAGGTTCTTTCCTACTTTATAACGCAGGTTGCTGTTGGTGTTTCGGTCGCCGATAACCTGCGAGGGTTCCTGCGTACGGATCGAGCCGTGGTCGGTAGTAATGAGCAGTCTGCCTTTTTTCTCGGCGACTTTTTTAATGAAGTCAAACAGCGGACTGTTCCTGAACCAGCTTACGGTAAGTGAACGGTAAGCAGTCTCATCTTCAGCGAGTTCTTTGATCACTTCCATGTCGGTACGCGCATGACTGAGCATATCCACAAAGTTGTAAACGATCACGTTGAGGTGATTCTGGCTGAGGTTCGAGAAGTTTTCAGACAGCCTTTTTCCGGCATCGAGCGTGGTGATCTTGTTGTAGCTGGATTTTTTGCTGTAGCCCAGTCTTTTCAGCTGAAGCGCAAGCAACTCGGCTTCGTACTGGTTCTTGCTTCCCTCATCGTTCTCATTCAGCCAGAGGTCTTTGTATATTTTTTCGATCTCTGAAGGCATCAGTCCTGCAAACAGGGCATTCCTTGCGTATTGTGTTGCAGTAGGAAGTATGGCGCAATACCCGTCTTCAGATACAATGTTGAAGTAATCCGAAAGGATCGGGCGGAGTGTTTTCCACTGGTCCATTCTCAGGTTGTCGACCACGATCACATAGAGCGGCGTTTCGTCCTTCAGGTGAGGGAAAATGCGCTGTTTGAAAAGGGTGTGAGAAAGTACCGGTGCATCTTTTTCGTTTTTCGGATTAAGCCAGTCGAGGTAATTGTTGCTCACAAACTTGAAAAACTGGCGGTTGGCTTCCTGTTTCTGTGCTTCGAGCATCCCTTTCATCCCGGGATCCTGCGCGCTTTGCAGTTCAACTTCCCAGAAGATCAGTCGCTGGTAAACTTCCATCCAGTCGTCCATGTCGTGTGCGCCGCTTATGGTGTTGGTCAGTTCCATGAACTGCTGGCGGTAACCGGAAACTGCCTTATCGCCCACCAGGCGTTTGCTGTCGAGGCTTTTTTTAAGGGCCAGCAGGATCTGGCTCGGGTTAACTGGTTTGATGAGGTAATCGGCGATCTTGCTGCCGATTGCATCTTCCATGATCATTTCTTCTTCACTCTTGGTGATCATCACCACCGGAACATCAGGGCGTTTCTCCTTGATCTTCACCAGGGTTTCCAGTCCGCTGAGACCGGGCATATTTTCATCGAGAAAAACAATGTCAAAAAAATCGCGGTCCATTTCGTCAATCGCGTCGCCGCCGTTGGTAACGGTGGTAACATCGTATCCCTTTTCTTTAAGGAACATTACGTGAGCACGAAGGTGCTCTATTTCGTCGTCGGCCCAAAGGATTTTGCCGTTCATAGGGGATAGGTATTATCTAGGTTTAGGAATGCCGGCTGTGGCAAATTCCGTGCCCCGGCGACCTTCATTAAACCCGAAAAATGCGAAAATATTTGAATGCAGGAAAACTATTGTCAGGGACAACTGTAGATGATGCAGTTGATGTTCATTCCGGCGCCAACCGATGCAATCACCAGTTTTTCACCGCTTTTGAATGCCTGTCCCTCGAATTCGCCTTTGTTGATCAGGTCGTAAAGAATAGGAATGGTGGCTACCGAGTTATTGCCGAGTTCTGCAATGGTCATCGGCATGATGTCTTCCGGGATTTCTTTTAGTCCGTAAAGCTGGAACAAGCGGGCGAGAATGGCGTCATCCATCTTGGCATTGGCCTGGTGGATCAGTACTTTGGAAATGTCAGAAAGTTCCAGTCCGCTTTTCTCGATTGTTTCCTTGATGAGTCCTGCAACGGTATTCAGTGCGTACTCATACAATTTGCGTCCCTTCATTTTCAGGTACAGAAGGTCTTCGGCAAGCGGGTTGTTCGAAGGTGCCATGAATAGCATGAATGCATGTTCGAAGGTGTCGGAGCGGGTTTTGTGTGCGAGAATACCGTACTGTTCGTCGTTTTCTTCGCTGCTCAGGATCACTGCTCCCGCGCCATCAGAATACAGCATGCTGTCGCGGTCGTGCGGATCGGAAACCCGCGAAAGGGTCTCGGCACCGATCACCAGTATCTTTTTCGCATCTCCCGATTTAAGGAAATAATGAGACTGGATCATGGCCTGTACCCATCCCGGACAACCGAAGGGAAGATCGTAGGCCACGCAATACGGATTCCTGATCTGTAAGCGGTGTTTCACTCTTGCGGCAAGGCTTGGAACCATGTCCGAGCGACGGTTCCCGCACTTCACATCACCAAAATTGTGTGCAACGATTAGGTAATCTATGGTTTCGCGATCGGTTCCGGATGAAACAATGGCGTCTTCGGCAGCAAAGAATGCGATGTCGGAAGTAACCAGTTCGGAACCCACGTGTTTACGCGAACGGATGCCGGTAATGTCTTCGAACTGACCAATAATGGTCGTATTGGTTTTGTCGATCGGTTCACCCGAAAGATCACGGAAATCGTTCTGAAGAAAATCAGTATTGGACACAGATTGTTCCGGAAGATATTTTCCGCTACCAGTGATCACAGAACACGTGTATTTTTTCATTCGAGTATAATGAAGAATCTAAAACGGTTTCGCGTGCGAAGATCAGCAGGGATGCGATATAAGCCAGGAGTA
>JAZKEZ010000152.1:8948-28307 GCA_040386675.1 Bacteroidota bacterium
AAAAATTCAGTTATGCACTAACTATCAGATACAATGATACGAAGTAAAATCGGCTATGCGCACAGAACTGTGTTTTAGCTGCACATTACCTGAATGCTCATTCGCTTAATGACCGACTTATTCAAACGCATTTTCGTGAATTTTTTCGTCCGCTCAGAACTTTACTAATGCAGTCAACTTAGTCTAATATTGATCTTAAATAGGAATCTTATTTCTTTTTGCCTGATCAGATTTTTAATAATGTAGCAACTGAAGTGTTGTTCCGGCAGAATGAACCATCTGATTGGTCTGTGGTTTTAGCCGGGTTTTAGTGTAAACTTATGGTTTTGGGAATTTTCATCCTCGCGTTGTCTTGCTTTGTCGGTTAAGGGTAAAGAAGCGTTTTGCGGTCTTATCTGACAACCAGCAGTAATTACCGGCGTTCTTTACCGGGACCATGGATAAAATACCGGTCCGCCAGATTTACTCCTACTTTATTAAAGGACTTTGAAAATGTTTGAATCTACCCTCATTCGCCGGTTTCTTTTTTTGGCTGCCCTGCTTACAGCCGGTTTCGCCAATGCGCAAACCATTCGCTACCAGAACAGTATTCGCGGCGGACTTGCTGTGGCTACCAACGGACTTAACCTGACCAGTTCGACTGTTTTTGCGAATACTGCCGGTGGTACGACAATGTCTTCATATTCCGACCTGGTACTTCCGTCTGATGCGTCAATTGTGAAGGCGATCCTGTATGTTGAAGGGTATGCTGCACAAAACATCACTTCAGTAAAGTTCAAAACACCGGCAATGGCGGCTTTTGCCACCTTAACCACTACGAGTCCCGGGTTCATTGCCGGACCGAGCACCGGGTCTTACACCCAGTTTATCATGGATGTGACTTCGCTCATGCCCACCACCGGATTTGTGAGCACCGTGACCGCCGGTGGAAATGCAGGCACAACCGGAAGATATTCAATAGCCGATCTTTCACCCATAGACCAGGGGAACTACGGTTACGGCTGGTCGATTTTTGTAGTCTATTCAAGACCTGTGGGTCAGTACCGCAACGTAACCATTGCAGATGCCTGTGTGAATTTCGGCATCGGTACGGCCAATACGTTTGATATCAATGGTATCGCGGTTCCGTCTGCCGGCAGCGTAAATGCAATCGTTGTGGCTACCGGTTGCTGGGGAGATCCCGGGCCATTGTACATGGACAACATCAAATTCGGTAAAAAGGGCGGGACCTTAACTTCACTTAAAGATCCGGTGACCGGCTCTACGACAGATGTACTGAACGGCACCGTTGGTTTTTGTGTGCCGAATAACGTTACCGTAGATGGGGTTGCAGGAATGACCAACGGCAACTACGTGGCCAGGAATCCTTACAACACATTTGGTGGTACTCAGAAAAGCGCCATGTATTACGATTGCGACATGATGAATGCTTCGGGCATACTTGCGCCAAGTACCACTCCGATCAGTGTAACAATCACGCAGGCAGGACAGGGTTCTGATGCGCTCGGGGTGGGCGCTTACGGGGTTTCTGTTGATATTGTATCGGCATTGCTCACCAAATCCCTTACACCGACGACCATCGGCGATGGCGAAGTGGCTACGTATACGTTCTTCATGACCAACAACGGTACCGGTTCAAACAACCAGACCGGTATTGGTTTTACCGATAATCTTCCGGCCGGACTGATGATTGCCAACCCGAACGGCGTGGTGGTGACCGGTGGAATAGGAGGGACCGTTACCGCAGTACCCGGTTCAGGAACATTTACCCTGAGCAATTTCGGACTGAATGCCGGTCAAACCGCTACGATTACACTTAAAGTGACCAACAAACCCGGTCAGCTGAACCCCGATTGCGGATCGAATCCGGCGGCGTTTACCAATGGCTTCGCGAACATTGCCAACAATACCGCCAACCTCGCCAACGGTGTGAATAATGTGTGCCTGATCGTTACCGGCGCACCAAAACCAGATTTTACGGCCACCACGGTTTGTGAGGGGGTTGCCACCCAGTTTACCGATATTACCAAGGTTACCGGAAGCAACGTAGTGACCAACTGGAACTGGGATTTTGGAAACGGAGTGACCAGTACGCTTCAAAACCCGTCGATCACTTTTGCGGCAGCGGGGACCTACACAGTAAAACTTGAGATCACCGCCACTTCTGGCGCAAAAGAGAGGATTACGAAAACAATCACCGTTAAAGCACTTCCAACTGTTGTGGTAAAAGATCCGCCGGGAATTTGTCCGGGATCTTCTGCACAGCTGGATGTAAGCGGCGGTGATACCTACCTGTGGTCACCGGCGGGTAGCCTGAGTAATCCCGCAATTGCAAAACCGATTGCCACGCCCACATCTACTACCACGTATACGGTAAAAGTCACCGATTCTCAAACCGGTTGTTCGAAAGACGCCACCAGCCTGGTGACGGTTTTTGCCAAACCCATAGTAGTCATCAGCGGTGCAACTACGATTTGTCCTGATGTGAATTCAACGCTTACGGCAACGGGCGGTATAGCATACAAGTGGACACCCGGCGGACAAACCACGCCAACGATCACCATCAACCAGACTGCAGAAACCACTTATGGAGTGGAAGTTACGGACGCCAACGGCTGCAAAGCAACCCAGACTTACAAAGTTGCTATGGCTGCGCCGATTACTAATGCGAATCTCACTACGGTACCGAGGGCCTGTGCATCGGCCAACGGCACGATCACCATCAACGGTGTGGTGGGTGGAAGCTCTCCATACCAATACAGTCTCAATTCTACGACCTACAAAACCACCAACAGTTTCGGTTCGCTGGATTCATTGGAATACCTCATCACCATTAAAGACAGTAAAGGTTGCCTGCGAGATACCACAGTAAAAGTGGGGATCACCCAGTCTCCGACAAAGATCAATTTTACTACTGCACCTTCGGGATGTGGTGCACCAACCGGTAAGATCACAGTTTCATCGGTCACAGGTGGCAAAGCGCCTTACCAGTACAGTTCGAGCGGAACCGCAGGAACGTTCCAGACTTCGCTTACGCTGGCTCCGTTAGGATCGGGCGATTACCAGCTCACGGTCAGGGATGCCAACGGCTGCGAGTTTTCTGAACTGGCAACTGTGGGATCTTCTTCGGGTCCGACCGGACTGGTATCAGCTACTACTGCCGACAGTTGCGGGAAACATAACGGCAGCATCGTAGTCAATTCGGTAATTGACGGAATGGCTCCATTTAGTTACAGCCTGGACAACGTCAATTTCCAGTCTTCCCCATCGTTTGGCGGGCTTACCACCGGTAATATTACGGTGTACGTAAAAGATGCAGGTAACTGCGTGTACTCTAAAGTGGTGAACATACCGGCTGTAACCGGTGTGAGTGTCTTTACGCTTTCTTCGGTAACCGAAAGTTGTAACCTGAGAAACGGAAGTGTTGATGTAAGCGGGATAAGCGGGGGAACAGCGCCTTATGAATACAGCCTGAATGCCGGGCCGTTCCAGCCGGGAGCATTGTTTGCCAATCTCGATAGCGGCAGTTATACGGTGACGGTTCGCGGCCAGGACCTGTGTCCGATCAGTAAACAGATCTCGGTTGGTTATCTTCCGCCCATCGATTCGGTACATTACTTAGTCACTCCGTCAACCTGTAGTGGTCCCAATGCAAAAGTGGTATTTACACCGTTTGGCGGCACTGCGCCGATGGATGTAACACATGCAGGAACCACGCAATTGTATTACGACAGCATCACCGGCCTGCTCGCTGGCAATTATGTGTTTCATTTTACCGACTCCAACAGCTGTACGTTTAATCTCCCGGTAACCATTACCGATATTGCAGGTCCTTCTGCCATGGCTGTAACTACCCAGCAAACCTCGTGTACCGCGCCAACCGGTGTGATCACCATTGGAGGAGTTACCGGAGGGACTATGCCTTATGCTTATGCACTCAATAGTGGTGCTTTTACTGCTGCGACAAGCTATTCTTCTTTAGGACAAGGGCCTTACGCGGTAAGGGTAAGAGATGCTAACGGTTGTAATTTCGTTGTGGATACCGTGGTTACGGTAGTGAATGGCCCGAATGTGATCAATACAACCGAAGTGAATACCACCTGTTCGCAAAACAACGGGCAGATCACGATACTCGGTTCCTCAGGCGGTACCGGTCCGTATGATTACTCCTTTAATGGAAGTGCGTTTTCATCGACAATGATCTACCCGAACCTGGTAGCCGGAGATTACACCATTGTTGCGAGAGATGCCAACCAGTGTACAGTTCCAAAAGGCATTACACTTGTTGACAGTCCGGGACCGACCGATTCAGATGTTCGCGCATGGCCCACCAGCTGTGGTCGTAATCTCGGGAAATTCAATGTGCTGAGTGTTACCGGCGGAACAGCGCCGTATACTTATAGTCTTGATGGCTCGGCATTTACTACAGATACCTATTACCAGTTGCTTTCGGCAGGGATGCATCGTTTGGTGATACACGATGCAAACCAGTGTGTGATACGTGATTCGGCTGTGGTGTTTGATGTGGCCGGTCCTTCGGGATTAAAGCTGGTTGCAGCTCACGATACCTGTGCAAGGAATTCAGGGCGAATTGCCGTGCAGAGTGTACAGGGGCCATCAAGGGCTTTCACGTTCAGCATTACAGGACGGCCGCTGCAAGGTGATTCACTTTTTGTAAATGTTCCGGCTTCAGCAACCCCTTATACTTACACAGTTCAGGATACCAGCGGATGTACCGTGACAGACACCATCAGTGTGCGGGCCATAGCCGGTCCTTCCAATCCTTCGGTAACCTTTACCCAACCGCACTGCGGAAAGCCCGATGGGTCGATACTGGTGAACCGCAACAGTATGACCAGCGGAACTGCACCGTTTGTATTCGTGCTGTCTCCGGTATCCTCACCAACCGGCGATCGTTTTGACGGATTGTCAGCAGGAATGAATTATACCGTCACGGTTACCGATAAATACAACTGTACCAATTTCAATGTGCAACCGTATGTGCTTACCGATATTCCGGGACCGCAGCAGGCCGACCTGGTATCGGTTGAGAGTACCTGTGGCTTACCAAACGGAACGGTTGAGATACACCAGGTGGTTGGGTTTACACCACCTTACCGGTATTCGCAGGATGGCGCGCAGTTTGGTCCGGATTCGGTATTCAGTTCACAGTTGCCAGCCACCCAGAAGTCTTTTTACATACAGGATGCAGCGGGTTGTGTGCTGGAAATGAAAACAGACATTGGCGGCGCCCCGGGGCCAACCGACATTCTATATACCTCGCTTCCGGAAAACTGTTACCGCGCAGATGGTGCACTGAACGGTGTTACTGCTTTTGGAGGAACCGCACCGTATACGCTTTCCGGTTTGCAGGCCGTTTTGATTCCGGCACCGGCCAGTCTTACCGGTATTGCCAAAGGAAGTTATGCGTTTACCGTTACCGATGTAAACGGGTGCAGCTATTCAAAAGATCTTGAGGTAGGTTTTGCGCCCGGACCAACCGCTGAATTCGAAATGAGTTACGATGAAGAATCGGAAGCACCGCTTACTGTGATCTTCAGGAATCACTCAACAGGTGCGGTTACTCAGAACTGGAAATTCGGCGACGAAGAATTCTCCGCCGATCACTCTCCGATGCACACCTACCAGGACAGCGGGAGGTATAACATAGTGCTTGTAGTAGAGAACAATGCCGGCTGCCTGGATTCGGCTTCAGAAAACCTCAGGGTAAAACCCGCCGTGGCCGTATACATCCCGAATACCTTCAGTCCCAATAACGACGGAGTAAACGACCGTTTCAGCATTACTACGTACAATATCGTTTCCTATACCGTCACGGTTTACAATCGCTGGGGACAGGTGGTTGCCAATTTTACAGAGCGTAAGGGATTCTGGGAGGGTGAGTTTGAAGGAAACCAGGTCGAACAGGGTGTATATGCCGTAGCAGTAACAGCAATCGATGTGTTCAGTAAAAAGCATCACCACAAGGGAGTGGTCAACGTGGTTCGTTAAGCCGTGGAAACCTCTTCAGGAATGAAGGGGTTTCTTACTTTTGCGCCTCACAGTTAACTGGCTTTTAGTGTCGAACAAACGCAAAATTTTCAACGATCCGGTACACGGTTTTATCACCCTGCCGTTCAACCTGGTATTCGATATTGTTGAACACCCCTATTTTCAACGGTTACGTCGGATCAAGCAACTCGGGCTTACGCACATGGTGTATCCCGGCGGACTGCATACGCGTTTTCATCATGCACTTGGGGCTATGCACCTGATGTCGGAAGCCCTGGATGTATTAAAGTCGAAGGGAAACGACATTACCGAAGAAGAATGCCACGGTGCTATTTTGGCGATCCTGCTGCATGACATTGGCCACGGTCCGTTTTCTCATGCGCTTGAAAACACCATCGTTACAGGCGTTCATCACGAAACGTTGTCAGAAATGTTCATGAACCGGCTCAATGCAGAGTTTGGCGGAGCACTGACCATCGGGATAGCAATTTTTAAAGGAGAATATCACAAACGTTTCCTGCATCATTTGGTGTCGAGTCAGCTGGACATGGACCGGTTGGATTACCTGAGCCGCGACAGTTTCTATACCGGGGTTTCTGAAGGTGTGATCAGTGCCGAACGGATCATCAAAATGCTGAATGTGGTGGATGATGAACTGGTGGTCGAAGAGAAGGGCATTTATTCGATAGAGAAGTTTATCGTGGCCCGCCGGTTGATGTACTGGCAGGTGTATTTGCATAAAACGGTGGTTTCTGCTGAGTTCCTGCTGGTAAATATCCTGAAACGGGCAAAAGAACTGGCCCGTATGGGAGAGCAGTTGTTTGCTTCACCATCACTCAGCCGCTTTCTGTACAACGAATACGGTATCCATGATTTTCAGCGCGACGAATCGCTGCTCGAAGATTTTTCTCAGCTCGATGATTTCGACATTATGGGTGCGGTAAAAGTGTGGCAGTTCAGCACGGATAAAGTCCTCTCAAACCTGTGTTCGCGTATGATCAACCGGAAACTGTTTCGGATCGTGATCAACAAGGATCCGTTTGATGCCAACGAGCTGATCAAACTCCGATCGAATATTGCGGCCGATTATGGTGTGGGTTACGACGAAGCCGGTTATTTTATTGTCAACGAACTGCTGCAAAACAGTGCCTACAGTCAGAAAGCCGATAAGATCAAACTGTTGATGAAAGACGGTTCGCTGCGCGACATTGCGGAGGCTTCAGACAATCTGAACATTACCGCGCTAAGCAAGCCGGTAAAAAAATACTTCCTGTGTTACCCCAAGGATCAGAATTTTAACCTGCCAGCATGATTTCCAGGAAACTCAGGGACATCGAAAACCTGCACATCACGCTCTGGCTCATTAAAGACACCTGTTGGGTAATGCTGTGGCGTCCGCTGGGGATGATCATGATCATTCCGACGGTTTTTGTTGCCATATACCTTACCGTAAAAAGCTGGCCCGATGTAAAGGAACGCCTGCACAACCTGGCGGTTTGCGGCTGGATCCTGGCCAACAGCACCTGGATGACCGGCGAGTTTTACTTTGAGGATTCGTTACGAATACCTGCCGTTTGCTTTTTTGTGTTCGGATTGGGGTGTATTGGGTGGTGGCAGCTGGTGAAGCGGAAGCATGAGGTAGATTAGGCGATAGGATATTAAAAAGGCGTGGTAAGCAGATTACCACGCCTTTCTGATTTAGCAACAGAATATTAATTCAGGATAAGTTTTTCGGTATGCGATTTACTTCCCATGGTTACCATGAGTGAGTAGAATCCTTTTGGTTGTCCTGAGAGGTCAAGTTGAAATTGCCCGTTTCCGGTTTTGCCTTCTTTCACCGTTTGGCCCATGTAATTGGTGACCTTGTATTCAACATCATCTTGCCCGTAATAGGAAATATTAATGTTGAACAGGCCTGACGAAGGGTTCGGGAAGATTTGTATCCTTTTCAGGACCGCAACCCCGCTTTCGTTACCGGCTAAGTATTTTGCAGCGTATTCTTCAGCATTGAAACGACTGGCAATCGGTGCTTTAAGATAATCAGGTTCCTCGCCAGGTTCAGCCGGCGATTGAATGTCAATTCCTGGTACGGTACAGCCCACCAGGTTTGTGGTAAATGTAGCACCCGGATCGATGGTCATCCCCGGATTGATGATGATTTCATTACCCGCGTTAAAGGTAAATTCAGATCCTGGGTACATGATCAGTTGCTCCTGTCCGGGGAAAGTTTCGGCTAAGGTGGTGATGCTATTTGCAGAGCTTAACTGGATGTGATTGTTGCTTTGGTAATCTCCAGCAGGGAAATACTGCCCATTAAGGTTGGTCAATGAGTTATAGCAGGAAATTTGGCGGCCACGTATTCCAAACGCATCTGTATATGCACGTCCGGAAGGATTTAATGTCGTTTTGATGGCGGCCCGCAGATAATTGCTTCTGAATTTACCGTAGCCTACGGATGGATTGTTTGCGCAATTACCAAGTGCGTATGAACAGGTACCAATATAGTTGTCGTTTGGAGAAAACATAGCACTTCCTGATGCTCCTTCCTGGATAGCCCCCCGATTAAAGAACAATACCTGGTAAAAAGGAGATTCTGTATAGTTGCAAATTACTTCGGTACTATATCTGCGTTTCCAGATCCATCCAAACAGGAAGTCAATGATCTTTGTGATTGTGCGGCATGCGGTTGCAATCGGCGTGGTTATCGCTTTTATGCTGGGAGAGGTTGCTAATTTTTTTATATCACCTTTTGCATGGTGTACAAAGCGATAGTTTTCAACTGCCGCAACCAGGGGAACGTGATTAGTAGCCCAACCTGCATAATATGGATTAAAATGGGGCGGGATCTGGTCTATTATCTCATAAAGTGCCATGTCGCCGAAAGAAAACGACTCAACTTTACGAACACGAGCGGACCTCATTATGTGACGATAGCCATTTACAGTACGATTACTTTGAAGATAGGTGAGGCCATTCTGACCATTGCTAAACCCTCGGGCGTTAAAAGGCATAGATTCATTTTCGCCGTCCCTGCTCTGGAAATTGAAGATGAGGTGTACCTCTGCTACACCTCCATTATGAGGAACTCCGTCAAAACAGTGATTCGCGGTCAGAATATACTGGCCAAGTGAAGACTGGCTCACGTCCCGGTTCACCAAGGTGCCAGAGCAACTACCCGCACCGGGGCCGGGAAAGTACATCTTTACCGTGGCTCGTATGTTGTTTTGATGGTCGTCGCCCAGGTTAACAGAATTAACGTTCCTGCTACAGGGAGAAATTGACGATCCATATCCTGTGCTCGTTTGGCCCATAACATATATAGGGCCAAACAGTAACATCAGGAAAATATATGATATTTTTCTCATTGTTAGTTTTTTAAGTTGTAAGTTATTCCTCCTTTTTTGTAGGAGACAATGCCGTATTCGGGAGAAAGGATTTTATTACTTACCCCATTTGTAGAGGTCGAGGTATCTAAGAGGCTTCCTTTGTAAAGCTGACCATTGATGATGGTATCAACCACAGGGAGACTGAAACCAGGTTTTTCATTTGTTTTTCCTGTGGAAAACAGGCCAAAACTCATTCCTTCCCTTGGGTCGTGTCTCATGTTGATGGCTGAAACAAGCCCGTTGTCGGATTTAAGTACACTGAAAGTCATGGTTACAGATTCTCCATTAACCAGGACTTTTGAGTATAAATCAAAGGTTATTTTCTGGTACAGTACGCATTCATCGGTTAAAACCTCATAAGATTGCTTTAAGCCAGCGACATAAATACTATCAGTTGCTGTTTTCGCTTCATCTTCATATACCCAGGTTTTTTGCTCTTGGTAAAACGACAAAAAATTTAGCACTGCAGGATCAATGGCATGTTTTTCTTTGTTTTTTTCCGGGCATTTACCACAAGAGAAAAAGAATAGAGAAAGTGCGAGTAAAATCCTGTAATTGTTCATTATTGTGTCAGTTGAAGTGTGTTGAAAAATTCTGTTTTATAGCCCTCGATTAAGTAAACGTTCTCCTCGAATCCATGAACAGAAAAAAACTTCAGTGCATTGTTTCCGGAAAAAGACTGAATGAAGTGGAGCTCGTATTTATCGACTTCGGGATTATAACTGCGTACCGCATATTCTTTTCCCGAAATACCGGAATTTACAACATTGGTTACACTTATAATAGTGTTGTCTTCAAACAGTCCAATCAGGGACATTTCAATCATTTCAGTCAGACTTTCGTCACCAATAGCACCCAGTACCTCTGTAAATTCGGGTTGAAACTGGAAGTCTGCATTATCGAAGGTATAAGCTGATAAGGCAATGAGTTCGTCGCTGGTTGTACTGCCTACGTATGACAGTCCAAGGGAGTCAACAACCATCGGTGGGGAAGGCAGTTTAATCTGATATTTTGCATTGGCGTAAGGCTGCCATTGGGCAGGTGGTACCATCTGCACCATTTGTATGTCTTGTGCGAAGCTCAATACAGATCCGAAGATCAGTGCGAGCAGCAAAATGAGTTTTTTCATCAGTTTACTTTTTAGAAGTTGCAACTGCATCGATTTCTTTTTTCAACTGGATCACGTAAAGTGTCAGTTCCTCTACTTTTTCAACAAGAATACGGTTGATTTCTTCCAGGTTTGCACCATTTTTTTCAACCTCTGAAGCCGTCGGCATGTTTGGTAGGTGATGATTTTCGTTGATGTATGATTCAATATCGTAGATCGACATCAGCTTGTGTTCTTCAGAGAACACGTAGTCAGGGAAGTTTGCCATGGTCACATTGATTCCTCTTGAGAAAACGCGACCGTTGTTACTTACCATAAATCTTCCGTTGGCATTTTCCGCGAAGATCATGTTCTGATCGTTATTTGCGGTCACATGCAGTTTTGCCAGCAGTGATTTATTAGCTGTACCAATACCTACATTTCCACCTTCGGCGAGTAGGATGCCATCCGCGCCAACACCAGTGCCCTGAGCACTGTAGGTGCCAATGCTTACTCCTTTTCCGCGGGTTGAACGGATGTAGTGATTGCCATCTCCAAGCGATAGCGTTGCAACAGCACCAACTCCATTGTTCCAGTTTATTCCACCGATAATAGCATTCCCGTTTTCAACGACAAATTTTTCAGTAAAACCGGAACTGTTGCCTCCTACCACCAGACTGCGCTGCAGGTAAGTATTTCCGCAAACAGTCATGAAGTTTTTCTTGGACGTGGAGGGTGTATCTGAATTGCCGATAACAATCGCATTACCTGAATTGTAATTGATATGAAGGACTTGGTTGTTTGCCTGACTATTGTCAGGGGCATAATTGTCGATGGCGGAGTGAGAACCGTCGTGGCCCATTACCAAGAATTCGGTCCCGGTTCCGGTTTCGATTTGCTGATTAAACTGGTTTTTCGCTCCGCCAATTCTGTCTCTTCCGGCCTTTACTGATCCAGAGAAATAACCTGAACCGTTAACATCCAAAGTAGTTCTTGGTGTTTGGGTGGCTATCCCTACACGCATATCCTGAGTGCAAAGAGGGGTGTAGATCATATTTTTGTTATAAATCCATGCGGCCGGTGCATCTGTATATACAGGTTTGCCGTCAAGACCAATTAATGCACAGGGGTCGATCAGCGGTCCGGCAGGGAAACCCATGGCTTTGGTAATTGAGTTCGCGAAATCAGTAAGGCTGATCTTCTGCAGGTTGCCAAGGGCATCAATGGTAACAATTCCTTTCAATTCTTCAGAAGGACTTAGCGACTGAACTCCTGAGAATGTCACTTGGCTGTTTACTCTTAAATTTCCAGTGGTTTGAACATTGTTCTGAAAGTTGGCAGCGCCCCTGAGTGTTAAATTATTGTCGAAAATAACTTCTCCTGCGAACTGACTTTTTTGTGCTACTTCGAGGTTTTTGAATTTACCTGTAGTGGCGTCAAGTAGATTTGGAATAAGTTGGGCATTAGCACTTAATGCGGTAAACATTCCTGCAGTAGTAAGGAGTGTTAAGAGTGAAGGTTTTTTCATTTTTATATTGGTGATTAGGTTTTAAATTGTTGTAAAAAAGACGTAAGAAGTGGGGTAACAACATCAAATGTGTCGAAACCTCTGTAAGGTGTGGAAAAGCGTTATTTTATCTAAGTGACTTGTTGTCAGTGAGTAATATACGCAAGTAGAAGTTAGGATTAGGGATGAAGGGTTCTTGGGTTGCCAAAATAAGGTTAGAGGGTTGTATTGGGTCAAAGATAAATTGTTTTTAAAATATTCAACATGAATTTTATGTTTTCGATTGAGTTTTTTTAAAAAGTAATGTAGAATGAATGTTGTTCAATATGCTGAAAACTATACAGCACCTGAGTTTGAGGGCTTTTTCTAAATGAGACAGCCAGAGGTTTATTCCTATTATTTACGATTAGGCTTTCCGGTAAATGGTTTGTGTGTTGGTGCTCAGTTTGTTAAGTTGAGTGATTTCTTTGGTCGTTAGGGACAGAAACCGTGGTTAGTCCATGATCGGTCAAAGTTATCGTTAAGGAATACAATAGGAATTGGGGGTGGGTTCACATAAATAATTACCCAAATTGTATTGATCGTTTATAAAATGACTACCTCGTATGTGGGGTGGGGTAGTTTGTTGCTGACAGGGTACCTGAAAACGTGATGTATTCAAGGTAATGACAAAAAAAAGGCTCCAGAAGGAGCCTTTTACAAAGTTTTAAATTAGGGTCAATGGTGATGATGCCCGTTCGGTCCATGCACATGGCCGTGTGCGATCTCTTCAGCATCGGCATCACGAACTTCAATGATCTTCCCGGTAAAATCCAGAGTTTTTCCCGCTAACGGGTGATTGAAATCCATGATCACGGTTTCGTCTTTGATCTCGCGAACTTCGCCGCGAAGACGATTGCCGTGGTTGTCCTGCATGTGGATGATTCCACCCATTACCAGTTCCGGGATCGGCTGCCCGTCTTCCATAAAGGTTTCTTTCCCGATCTCTACCAGTTCTTCGGGAATGGCTTCTCCGTAACCTTCTTCGGCAGATACCGAGAAAGAATAGGTGTCGCCGGTTTCAAAACCTTCCAGCTGACGCTCAAAACCCGGGATCATTTGTCCGGCTCCATATAAAAACTGCAATGGCTGGGTCTCGTCGGTTTTATCTACCACGTTGCCATCTACCTTAAGTTCGTAGGTAAGTGAAACTACCTTGTTTGCTTCAATTTTCATTAAATAAGATATTGCTTGCGTCAAATAACGCCATTCAGTCACAAAGGTAGAAATTATGGGAAGTGATTTCCCGGTGGCCGGAACCCGCGGAATGCCTTAGAATTTCTATATTTGGCCCGATGGAATTTTCAGCAAAACAAATTGCGGAATTACTTGGAGGACAAGTAGTTGGCGACGAATCGGCCAAGGTGCATACCTTGGGCAAAATAGAAGAGGCCACTCCGGGGAGTCTTACCTTCCTGGCAAATCCTAAATACACGGACTTCATTTATTCTACCGGTGCAACCGTTGCCATTGTTGCCAAAACCTTTGCTCCCGACCGGGATCTTCCATCAACCCTGACTCTTGTAAAGGTTGACGACGCCTACCAGAGCTTTGCAAAACTGCTCGACGTTTACAACCAGATCCGCAACAACAAAACCGGCATTGAAGCCAATAGTTTTATCCATCCTTCGGCTGTAATTGGCGAAGGTTGTTATGTGGGTGCCTTTGCCTACATCGACGAAGGAGTAGTGGTGGGGGCTGGAACCAAAATCCACCCGAACGTAAAAGTAGGCCGCAACGTGAAGATCGGAAACAACTGCAACCTGAATTCAGGAGTAGTGGTGTACGACGAATGCGTGATCGGCAACCAGGTGACCATCCACTCCAACACCGTTATCGGTGCCGATGGTTTCGGTTTTGCACCGAACAGCGAAAACCAGTATAACAAAGTGGCCCAGATCGGAAACGTGATCCTTGAAGATCATGTGGAGATCGGCGCCAACTCTACCATAGACCGCGCAACGCTCGGTTCAACCATTATCCGTAAAGGAGTTAAGCTCGATAACCTGATCCAGATCGCGCACAATGTGGAGATCGGTGAAAATACCGTAGTTGCCGCACAGTCAGGCATTGCCGGATCGACCAAGATCGGTAAGAACTGCATGATCGGCGGACAAGTCGGGATCGTGGGGCATCTCACCATCGCCGACGAGGTAAAGATCGCCGCACAATCGGGGATCGGCCAGAGCATCACAGAAAAAGGAGCCATTCTCCAGGGAAGTCCGGCGTTTTCTGTTGGCGATTACAAACGCTCTTACGTAATGTTCAGGAAACTTCCATCAATTCATGCTGTTGTTGATCAGCTTCAACAGCAAATAGCCCTTTTAAAAGAAAAAATCGGTCAATGAGTACCAGACAGCAGACGCTAAAAGAAGCCGTTTCCATTTCAGGTATCGGTCTTCACACAGGAGAAAAGGTTACGCTAACCCTTAAACCCGCTCCGGAAAATCACGGTTACAAATTTCAACGCATCGATCTTGAAGGTCAGCCCATCATTGAAGCGAGCGTAGATAACGTAGTAGGTACCCAACGGGGGACAACCCTGGAGAAAAACGGGGCGAGAGTGTATACCACCGAACACCTGCTTGCCGCGGTTTACGCGCTGCAGATCGACAACCTGCTGATTGAACTCAATGCACCTGAAGTTCCGATCATGGACGGTAGCGCACTTCCATTTGTGAAAGCCATCCAGTCTGTAGGTATTGTTGAGCAACAGGCCGATGCAAAATATTTCGTGCTGAAGGAAAACCTCACCTTCGAAGATGCCGACCGTAAAGTTGAAATGCTTGCCGTTCCTACCGTTGGCGAGGAATACCGCATTACCGTAATGGTAGATTTCAATTCACCGGTATTGGGTACGCAGCACGCTTCGATGTACAAGCTCGAGGATTTTACTACCGAGATCGCTCCCTGCAGGACCTTTGTGTTCCTTCGCGAACTGGAGCAGCTGGCTGCCGCCGGACTGATTAAAGGCGGAGACCTGGACAATGCGATCGTACTGGTGGAGCGCAGCAATGTGCCGCAGGAAGAACTTGATCGCCTGGCCAAACTACTTGGCAAGGAAAATTCCGGCATCAAAGTAGAAAGCGCCGGTGTACTGAACACCATCAAACTGCAATTCGAAAACGAACCGGCACGTCACAAACTGCTGGATATTGTTGGTGACCTTGCATTGCTTGGATGCCGTATCAAAGGGCACATTCTTGCCGCTCGCCCTGGTCATGCCGGGAACGTTGCTTTCTGCAAGATGCTGAAGGAGAAGATGAAAGCCGATCAGAATGGTATTCGTCATTTCGACCTGAACAAAACCGTATTCGACTGCAACCAGATCGCAAAAATGCTTCCTCACCGCTATCCGTTTTTGATGGTAGACCGTGTGATCGACATCCAGGAAACCACGATTACCGGTTTGAAGAACATTACCTTTAACGAACCGCAGTTTACCGGTCACTTTCCGGATAATCCTGTAATGCCTGGTGTATTACAAATTGAGGCAATGGCGCAGGTAGGAGGGATCTTCGCACTTTCGAAAGTAGAGGAGCCACATCTGTACACCACTTATTTCATGAAGATCGATAAGGTGCGTTTCAAGCAGAAAGTACTTCCCGGAGATACCGTTATTTTCCACCTCGAACTGCTTACTCCGATTCGTCGCGGTATCGTAAACATGGCCGGAGTGGCTTATGTGAACGGTAAAGAAGTGATGGAAGCAGAAATGATGGCACTGGTAACCAAAGATAAAGCATGAGCGCAGCAGCAAAAATTCATCCCGGTGCCCAGGTGGGCGAAGGAACGGTTGTAGAACCCTTTGCAACCATATACGACGATGTGATCATCGGGAAGAACTGCTGGATCGGTCCGAATACCGTGATCATGCCCGGAACCAGGATCGGCGACGACTGTCGCGTGTTTCCCGGTGCGGTGATCGGTGCGGTTCCCCAGGACCTTAAGTTTCACGGTGAATACACCCTCTGCGAGATCGGGAACAACACCACGATCCGTGAGTGTGTAACCATAAACCGCGGTACTGAAGATCGTAAAACCACCAAAGTTGGCGACAACTGTATGCTCATGGCCTATGTTCACCTTGGACACGATTGCCTGGTGGGCAACAACGTGATCATTGCCAATTCAGTAAACCTGGCCGGTCACGTAGTACTCGAAGACTGGGTGATCCTTGAAGGAATGGTGGCCATACAGCAGTTTGTAACCGTTGGTGCGCATGCTTTTGTGGCCGGCGCGAGCCTGGTGCGCAAAAATGTTCCGCCATACATCAAGGCTGCACGCGAGCCGCTCAGTTATGTAGGGGTAAACTCCATCGGACTGAAAAGACGCGGGTTTTCTGACCAGGCGATCATCAATATCGAAGACATTTACCGCTCGATCTACGTGCACAATACCAACGTATCTAAAGCGCTGCAAGTGGTTGATCTCGAAATGCCGGCATCTGCCGAAAAAGAATACATCCTCGATTTCATCAAGCGTTCTGAAAAAGGAATAATCAGGGGGATTTCCTGATGCTGCTCCGTTGTGATCTCTTGGGAAAGCGGTACAACAAACACTGGGTGTTCCGCAATTTTACCCGGGAATTTACTCCCGGCGATCACATTGCGATCGTAGGCAACAACGGTTCCGGAAAATCAACACTGCTTAAAATCCTCGCGGGTTTCGAGCGGTTTTCAGAAGGAACGTATTCCGTTTCGGCAAACGGGAAAGCCGTAGACGAAAACCAGGTATACCGCCACATTTCGATCTGCGCACCTTACCAAAGCTTGTACGAGGACCTTACGCTACAGGAGACCTTCGATATGCACCGCGGTTTCAAAGCCATGCGGGTGAAGGATTTCGCTGAATTTAGTGCTGTGCTCGCGCTGGAAAACGTGTTCAACAAGCCGTTAAAAAACTATTCCAGCGGAATGCGGCAGCGGGTAAAACTGGCATTGGCCATCCTTAGTGATACACCGATGCTGTTCCTCGACGAACCGGTTTCAAATCTTGATGCCCGCAGCACCGAATGGTACCGTAATCTGGTTGCAAAGCATCTGGACAAGCGTATCGTAGTGGTGGCCAGCAACCAGAATGATGACGAGTTGTTTTTTTGTAAAGAACACATCCGCATTGAAGACCTGAAATAGCTTCGACAAGCTCAGCTGCCGGATGGGCTTCGACAAGCTCAGCTACCGGATGAGCTTCGACAAGCTTAGCTACCGGACTAACTTTCCAACTTACCACCTACCACTTACCACCTCCAACCATGATCACCCACAGCATCGCCCGCCTCAGCGGCCTTTCAGTACACAAAGTAGGAAACAGCCGCGAAGGAGATGGATTGCTGCTCACCGAAGAACCGATTGAGATCCAGGATGAAAAACTCGATGAGTTGCTCCGGCAGTTTTTCCTCTCAGGATTCAATACCCCAGAGTTTTTCTCTTTTACTTTTTCGAATAACGATGTGTCGCTCAATCCGTTAAATCGTTTTGCGACCAGTATTTTTAAAGATCCGGAGACCCTGCACGAGCAATCGCGGAACATGGCCAGCCTGTTGTATGAATGTGCCGATCATCCTAATGTAAAGCCGGGAGACCTTTACGTGGCCTACTTTGATAATGTTGAGGTAAATAAGGAGACTTTCAACGCCGTAGGATTGTTCAAAGTAGAGAACAAAGCCGCATTCTTAAAGCTGATCGAGACCGACGGTACGCTGACACTGGAACAGGACAAAGGGATCAACCCGGAAAAGCTCGACAAGGGATGCCTGATCCTGAACAGCAATTCCGACAACGGGTATAAGATCTGCCTCAATAAAGGCGGCGAAACCCAGTACTGGCGCGATGATTTCCTGAAAGTGAGACCCATTGCCGACAGTTACTATTTTACCCAGAACTACCTTACAGTTGCGAAAAACTTTGTGACCCAGCAACTGAATGAGGAGTTTGATGTGAGCAAAGCCGACCAGATCGACCTGCTTAACAAATCGGTAGAGTATTTCAAAACTGCCGATCGCTTTGTAGAAGATGAGTTTGTGAGCAGTGTATTCGGCAGTGAGGAAGTTGGTGATTCGTTCAAAAAGTTCACCGAAATGTCGTTCGAAGACATGGAGCTTGCGCCGCCCAGCGATTTCGATATCAACAATACCGCAGTAAAAAAGCAGGCCAAGATCTTTAAATCAGTATTGAAACTCGATAAGAATTTCCACATCTACATCCACGGAAATAAAGAACTGATCGAGAAGGGCGTAGACGAGAACGGCAGGAAGTTTTACAAGATCTATTATACTGAGGAAGAAGCGACTTGATGATGTAGAGGATTTTTTAACCGCAAAGAGCGCTAAGAATTGCTATGTCTATTCGTGTTCTTTGCGCCTTCCTTCGTGACCTTTGCGGTTAAAAATCCCCACCCTTTGGATTTAAGTTTTAGTTTTGCGGCTTTTTCATTTTAGACGCAATTCATGTTCAAATCAGTATCCCTCATAGCTTTTGCTATTCTTTCCAGTGTATTTCTGAAGGCTCAGTACGCCGATACCCTACAGTTAAAAGACGGACGAACCGTGATCGGGAAGATCAGTTCCACCACGCTAACCCGGGTGTACATCACCATTCCTTACGATGACGGAGAACGAAAGATCGCCATCAAAAGAAAGAATGTGGTTGAACAGGCCCAAACCATATCGAAGGAGCCTGAATCCACTTTGCCTAAGAAGCGTAACGTTGTTGTGAGTGCATATGCCGAGTATAACCTGTCTACCTCTTTTACCGGTGATCAGGTTTTGCTGGATTACGGACAGCTGGACCGGCACAAAAGATATACTGTGGGAACAGATATTCTCCTGAAGCTGGCGGGAAACCTGGCGCTCAGGTTTATGCCTGCAGCCTCAGTAACGGTAAACCGGCTATATTACGATAACGGTGAGCAGGCTTACAGATATTACGGGGCCCAGAGGTACAGAAATGAAAAATATGAGTACCTGACGGTGAGGAATACTTCGTGGGAGCTGGCAATGCCGATGATTCTGCAATACAGTACCGGAGGCAAATGGAAAATCAATATCGGAGGCGGTGTAGCGGGATATCTTCCGCTGCTGCAAAACCGGGCAGGCTCACAGTTGAGCCGGGGCAGGTACTACGAAGACAATGAGATTGTTGCGCCAGGTACGTTCTATGCAACCGGTCAGGTAGTTGCGGGAATTACCCTGCCTTTTGCCAGGGAACGATTTAAGATTGAAGGCGTATACGCTAAAACTCTGTTGAGTCCTTTTGATGCTTATGATCTGCAATCGCAATCGGTTTCTATCCGACTGGTGATCAGGGGAGGGAGGTAACATTCTCCCG
>JAZKEZ010000152.1:28317-30638 GCA_040386675.1 Bacteroidota bacterium
AGTTTAACTTTGCGCCCTTACTAAAAGAAGAATCATGGCAACTACTGCTGATATCAAAAATGGTCTTTGTATCAACTTCAACGGAGGTCTGTATATCATTACCGAATTCCTTCACGTAAAACCAGGAAAAGGCCCGGCTTTCGTACGTACCAAGCTTAAAAACGTTACTTCAGGTAAAGTGATCGACAACACCTTCAACGCCGGTGTTAAGATCGAACCGGTTCGTATCGAGCGTCGTGAATACCAGTTCCTGTACAAGGATGAAAACGGATTCAACTTCATGAACCTTGAGGATTTCGAGCAAATTTCGATCCCTGAGACCATGGTCGACAATGCCGACCTGATGAAGGAAGAAACGGTTTGCCAGATCCTTTTCCACGCAACCGAAGAAACCCCGCTTATCGTAGATCTTCCTCAAAACGTAAACCTTGAGGTTACCTATTCGGAGCCTGGAATTAAAGGCGATACCGCGACCAATGCGATGAAGCCTGCCACTCTTGAAACCGGTGCCGAAATTCGTGTTCCTCTTTTCGTTAACGTGGGCGATGTGATCAAAGTTGATACCCGCGACCGTTCTTATGTTGAGCGCGTAAAACTATAATCCAGGTAAACTTATACCTTTGAAAAGCCCCTCACAAGGGCTTTTTTTGTATTCCAGATCATGAAATTTCAGCAGCCACAAACGCTTAGCAATATTGCAGCAGTCATCGGGTGTCCGTATATCGGTTCCCCGGATTTCCCCGTACTCGGTATCAATGAAATTCACCGCGTAGAACCGGGAGATATCTGCTTCGTCGATCATCCGAAATATTACGACAAAGCGTTGAACAGCGCGGCGACCATTATCATCATCAACAAAGAAGTAGATTGTCCGGAGGGAAAGGCGCTGATCATTTCAGAAACCCCGTTTCTGCACTTCAATTTTCTTACCCAGCATTTCAAACCTTACCAGCCTTTTCCGGCTACTGTCCATCCCGACACCCAGGTGGGAGAGGGGACTGATATTATGCCTAACGTTACGATCGACAAAGGGGTTACGATCGGGAAGAACTGCAGAATCTACCCGGGAGTGGTTATTTATGGCGAGGCTCACATCGGTGACAACGTGATCCTGCACGCCAACGTGGTGATCGGTTCAGATGCTTTCTACTACAACCGCAAACAGGGCATCCACAACAAGATGCACAGCTGTGGCCGTGTGATCATCCACGATGATGTGGAAATTGGCGCGGGTTCCACTATCGATAAAGGTGTAAGTGCTGATACCATCATCGGTGCAGGGACCAAGATCGATAACCAGGTGCAGATCGCACATGATACAACCTTGGGAACCAATTGCCTGGTTGCAGCCCAAAGCGGGATCGCCGGATGCACAAC
Organism: Bacteroidota bacterium; assembly: GCA_040386675.1. Taxonomy (GTDB): domain Bacteria; phylum Bacteroidota; class Bacteroidia; order Flavobacteriales_D; family Luteibaculaceae; genus DASUEB01. Next base: position 29,695 of record JAZKEZ010000152.1, read on the forward strand.
CATTGGCAACAACGTGATTATCTGGGGACAGGTCGCCATCATCAGCGGAATAACCATTGGTGACGGAGCAGAGATCCTGGCTAAATCCGGCGTTGGGAAAAGCCTGGAAGGCGGCAAAAGATACTTCGGTGCGCCAGCAGAAGAAGCCCGTCAGAAAATGAAGGAAGCGGCTAAATTGAAGCGCTTACTGGGGGAATGATTTGTTGATTTGTTGAAGTGTTTAGGGTTGAATTGTTTAATCGTTGAAGTGTTTAATTGTTGAACATTCCCCACAGTAATTGCGCTTAACGCTCAAATCAACAGATCAACAAATCAACAGATCAACAATTCAACAAATAAACAATTCAACAAACCACATCACCACACTCATGGGAAGAATCGTCCACTTTGAATTGTCCAGCGAAAATCCGGAGGTTGCTGCCGAGTTTTACGGAAAGGCCTTTGGCTGGGCCGTTATGCAGTTCGGGGAAGGTTCAAAATGGATCGCAACCACCGGCGACGACCATAAACCGGGTATCAACGGTGCCATTATCCAGGGCGACAAATCTGTGCGCGGAGTTACCAATATCATTGAAGTAGACTCTATCGACAAAGCCATTTTTCGCGTAGAATCCTACGGAGGAAAAATAGTAAGTCCGAAAACAATAATCCCTAACGTAGGCTGGATCGCTTATTTCGAAGACCCTGACGGGAATGTGATGGGAATCATGCAGACAAATTAGAACTAAGAGTTAAGAGTTAAGAACTAAGAGTTAAGAACTAAGAGTTGAGAAGTGAGTAGTACATCAGATCTCAACTCTTAGTTCTTAACTCTTAGTTCTTCGTTTATGCTCTTAGTTCTTCGTTTATGAAAGAGTTCTATGGAAACGATTGCTGCTGTGAAGCTCCAGAAAGGTACTGAAGCCTTATCCGTATCCAGGTAGTTATTCAATACTCCATGAATG
>JAZKEZ010000153.1:0-3545 GCA_040386675.1 Bacteroidota bacterium
GTGGTAACCGTTTCATCAAATCAGACATTACTTACGGAATCGAAATCGCTAAAAAGGACTACCTGATCGCGAAAGACAAAATGTCGACCACGGGTATCGGTGAGTCTACCACCTTTGTACAGGATTTCGTGGTTCAGTATTCTCCGCCAAACACGGCGATCCGTATGCCTGAGGTGCAGTACGAAACCGCAAAATGGAACCTGCTTGAAAATTCTAAAGATTCGTTGAACTTCCTGCTTAAGATCATGCAGGATAACCCGACACTGGTGGTTGAGCTTCAGGCCCATACCGACAGCCGCGGCGACGATCAGGCCAACCTGGTTCTTTCACAGAAAAGAGCACAATCGTGCGTAGATTACCTTATTTCTAAAGGAGTGGCTAAAGACAGGTTGATCGCTAAAGGTTACGGAGAAACTCAACTGAAGATTTCTGACGACCAGGTAAATGCGGCAAGCGGAAAAGCTGCCCAGGAAGAACTTCACCAGCAAAATCGGAGAACTGAATTCTCTATCGTGAGATCAGATTACGTTCCCGGAGCAGGAGTACCGAAAGAAGCCGAAAGCAAACCACAATAGATCCGTTTATTTTAAAAGACCTGAAAGCGTCCCGGTAATCCCGGGATGCTTTTTTAATTTATATCATATGAGTGACTCAAGGTACAACCAGCGGGGAGTTTCGGCTTCCAAGGAAGATGTTCACAAAGCCATTGAAAAGGTAGACAAGGGATTGTTCCCGAAAGCATTCTGCAAGATCGTTCCCGATCACCTCACCGGCAGCGAAGACCATTGTATCGTAATGCACGCCGACGGTGCCGGTACCAAATCGAGCCTGGCTTACCTGTACTGGAAAGAAACCGGCGACATTTCCGTATGGAAAGGAATCGCCCAGGATGCGATCGTGATGAACATCGACGACCTGCTTTGCGTTGGCGCAGTCGACAATATCTTGGTTTCCTCTACCATCGGTCGTAACAAGAACCTGGTTCCCGGTGAAGTGATCTCGGCCATCATCAACGGTACCGAAGAACTCCTCGAGGAACTTCGCCAGAATGGCATTGGCATTCACTCTACCGGCGGCGAAACTGCTGACGTTGGCGACCTGGTGCGAACCATCATCGTAGACAGTACCGTAGTGTGCCGCATGGAACGAAAAGACGTGATCAGCAACCATACCATCCAGCCGGGTAATGTGATCGTCGGAATGGCGTCTTTCGGACAAGCCACCTACGAAACCCAGTACAACGGCGGAATGGGAAGCAACGGACTTACTTCAGCCCGTCACGATGTATTCGGCAATTACCTGGCGACCAAATACCCGGAAAGCTTTGATCCTGCGGTTCCTTCTGAGCTGGTATACAGCGGTAACAAAAAGTTGACCGACACCGTAGAAGACACACCGGTAGATGCCGGTAAACTGGTGCTTTCTCCAACCCGTACCTACGCTCCGGTCATTAAAAAGCTATTGGCTGAACTGCGCGGAGAAATTCACGGATTGGTGCATTGCAGCGGAGGCGCACAAACCAAGGTGCTGCACTTCGTAGACAACGTCCACGTCATTAAAGACAACCTTTTCCCGGTTCCACCACTTTTCAGCCTGATCAAAGAACAATCAGGAACAGACTGGAAAGAGATGTACAAAGTCTTCAATATGGGTCACCGCATGGAAGTTTACCTTTCTGCAGAACACGCAGCCAAAGTGATCGATATCGCCAATTCTTTCGGGATTAAGGCACAGATTGTCGGACGCGTCGAAGCATCGGATGTGAAAAAACTAACCATTACCGGTGAAAACGGTACTTACGAATACGAATAATCCAAAACACTGATCCAAATTGGACAATCTTTTAGGAAAATTACAACTCATCAACGACCGCTACGAAGAACTGGCCAAGCAGATCGTAGATCCGGATATCATCTCCGACCAGAAGCGGTACGTACAGATCAGTAAAGATTACAAGGAACTCGGGGAAATCGTTAAAGCCTACCGCGAGTACAAGAATGTGACCGATAACATCCATTCGTCAAAAGAAATATTGAAAACCGAGACCGATCCTGAATTCAAGGAAATGGCCCAGGTTGAGCTGGACGATCTGTTGCAGCGCAAAGAAAAACTCGAAGACGGGATCAAATTCATGCTAATCCCGAAAGATCCCGACGATACCAAGAATACGATCATTGAGATCCGTGGCGGAACGGGCGGGGACGAAGCCGCGATATTTGCGGGTAACCTCTACGAAATGTACATCCGTTACTTCGACCAGCGCGGCTGGAAACATGAGATCATGACCGTGAACGAAGGCAGTTCCGGGGGATACAAAGAGGTAAGCTTCAGTGTTGAAGGCGATAACGTGTACGGGAATATGAAATTCGAAAGCGGCGTGCACCGCGTTCAGCGTGTACCGGCCACCGAAACACAGGGCAGGGTGCACACTTCGGCAGCGACCGTAGCCGTACTTCCCGAAGCCGAAGACGTAGACATCGACATCAACATGGCCGACGTTCGCCGCGACACCTATCGCGCATCAGGAGCCGGTGGACAGCACGTAAACAAAACGGAATCTGCGGTAAGGCTTACACACATCCCAACCGGGATTGTGGCCGAGTGCCAGGAAGAACGATCGCAGTTCAAGAACTACGACAAGGCACTCAAAATGCTTCGTACCAGGATGTATGAAGCCGAAGTGATCAAAAGAGAGAAGGAGAGAGCCGCCGAACGAAAGTCGCAGGTAAGCACCGGCGACAGGTCTGCCAAGATCAGGACGTATAATTTCCCCCAGGGAAGGTGTACCGATCACCGGATTGGCCTCACCTTGTATAATCTCGATGCCATTATGAAAGGCGATCTTCAACCGATCGTCGATGCACTGAAAATGGCAGAAAATGCAGAAAAACTTCAGGCCGGACTGGCCAACGAACTTTAAGCAGAACTGAAATGAACCGATCAGAATTAATTGAAAAGATCAGGGAACGCCGTTCCTTTTTATGCGTAGGTCTCGATACCGACCTGGCGAAAGTACCTGCCAAATTCCTGCGTGCCGAAGATCCCGTATTTGAATTCAACAAAGCGGTGATCGATGCCACCCGCGACTATTGCGTGGCCTACAAACCCAACCTCGCGTTCTACGAATGCCTGGGCAAAAAGGGCTGGGAAAGCTTTGAGAAAACCATCGAATACATCGGTAACAGTCACTTCACCATTGCCGATGCCAAACGCGGCGACATTGGGAACACCTCATCGTATTACGCCAAAACGTTTTTCGAAGTGATGGGCTGCGATTCGGTGACCATCGCCCCTTATATGGGCCGTGACTCGGTTGAACCTTTCCTGAAATTCGATGGCAAATGGGCAATTGTGCTCGCTTTGACCAGCAATGAAGGCGCCTTCGATTTCCAGTTCCAGCAATTGGGTCTTGGGGAAGAAAGACTGTTTGAGAAAGTACTGAAGAAAACGGCCTCCTGGGGCAACGATGGCAACCTGATGTTCGTAGTTGGGGCAACCCGGCCGGAAATGCTGACCGACATCAGGAAGATCGTTCCGGATCACTT
>JAZKEZ010000154.1:0-8360 GCA_040386675.1 Bacteroidota bacterium
GATAATTCCGTTTGCGCCAACCACGAGTTTACCGCGCGTGGTAGTTGCTCCAAGCACCTTTCCGTCGATTCGGATACTGCTTTCTGAACGGATCTCTCCCTCGATCACGGTCCCTTCAACGATCCGGTTGAGTTTTTCCGGGGTTGAGGTCGCTTTGTTTTTGGCTGATTTATCGTTGAACATGCTGCGTCGGGTTTAGTGTGGTGTGTGTCCACAAAATTAAAATAATACCGATCCGTCCGCTATTTTAAGTATTTCTCGTTGAAGAAATTCATGTAATCCAGCACTTTTTTCTGTTTGAACAGGGTAATGAAGTTCTCCACTGTGATCACGAAAACCTTGGTCTCGGGTTTCCCGGTAATGAGTTTCAGTGTCTTTTTGTCGGCCATGAACGACTTGTAATAATTCATCGCTTCGGTCTTGTTCGGGAACGCCTTTACGATGATCAGCTGATTGTCGTTATCGATGAAAGTGCTGGTAGCCGTAAGGTTCAGGCTGTTGAAATTCGCCGTGTTGAACGTAGTGATCGCCGGTTTGAAACCGGTCTGGTCCACTCCCGAAGGAAACACGATGCCCATGTAATGCTCACTCGCTTCGTCGGCTTTAAAGTCGGCCGAAAGCGCAACCGGTGTGGTAGCCAGTGAATCGGCAGGTGTCTTGGCTTTGGTCGAATCGGTTCCCATACCGGCAGCCGGCATCTTCGTTTTCAGGATATCCAGGATACGCTGCGCCTCTGCAGATTCCTGGGTTTTGGGGAACTTAACGGTGATGGCGGTGAGTACGCTTACCATTCCATCCACATTATGCAATTCGGCCTGGATCCTTGATTTCAGGAAGAAGAACTTGGCCGAGATCGGACTTGCCGGGCGTTCAATGATCAGGCTGTCGGCGGCCATCAGTGCATCGGTATACGATGCCTGTTTGTACAACTGGTATACACGGGCATAATCGGCCATGTCGCTTTTCACGTTGGCGGCAGCATTTTTCAGGTATTCGGGGTTTTCAACCAGCCTGGCGAATTCCGAACCGGGATATTCGGTAAGGATCAGGTCGCGGTAATACGCTGAACTACTTTTGGTATCGAGCGAGAAGAAACTCCCGTCTTTCTTGGTGTTCTCTTTTTGCAGGTAAAGGCGGTACAACTGGTAATAGGCCGTGGCTTCGTAGCGCGAGGTGTCGTAACGCTGCACGAGGTTGGCAAATGCTTCTATGGCATTTTCATTGTCCCTGAACTTTTCTTTGTAGATGTTACCGGAAGCATAGAGTGACTCGATGATCTTATTGTGCGCCGCATTGATGTCGTCGGTCGTAACCGGGATGTTCTTTTTCAGATCGTCTTTCCTGATCACTACACCCGAATTGCTGGCAATCGCCGAAGATGAATCCGGGGTTGTCGGATCATCAAATCCACCGTTGCCGCCGTCTGCCTGGATCTTGTTTTTCCGGCGCCAGTTGTCCTCGAGTTTCCGTCCGCCCCATTTCTTCTTAAAGTCGGCGATACCGGTATTCTTGGCAGCATCGTTGTAAAAATAGAACGCACCGGGAGCTGCACTTCCAGACGAAGGACTTTTTGGTATGGTGACGATGCTCTCTTTAACGGCCTGGAGTGCCGCAGCATCATCGGCCTGTTTCTGCAGATCGCGGGTAATTTCGGTGAGTCGCTTGTCGAGGTCTTTCGGTGACAAGGCTGAAAGCGCAAGTAAACTGTCCTGCTCGGTAACCGTGTTCAGTTCCGCAACAAGTTCGTTAAGATTGGCCGACGTAAGTTTGATCTGTTCGGCTTCCGGGAAATTGGGAGGAAGAACGGTAACGGCGCTGTCGTAAAACACCTGTGCCGGTGAATAGAGCTTCTGGTCGAAGTAGTATTTCGCCACCCGGAGAAACGACCTTGACTTCTGCTTTACGTTGGTGGTACTTACTTCCGCCGATTTCTTGTAGTAGTCGAGTCCTTCCTTGGGCTTTCGCTCTTTCATGCTGATCTCGCCCAGCGCATAATAAATCTGATCCTGGAATTCGATGTTCTTATCGTCTTTCAGCATTTTCATCAGGTCTTCCTTCACCTTGTAGCCCGAAACTTTGTTTTGTACGTTGGTGGCCTGGTAGATGCGCGAGTTGAAGACCATGGCGTAGTCGTTGCTTTTCTGCGCAACCATTTCAAAATAGCGGATCGCGTCGTTCGGTTTTCCTGCACGCTGGTACAACTGGGCAAGAATGAAATTGAGCCGGTTGCGGTTTCTTTTCTTCTTTTCGTAAGGAATGGCCTTCAGCAACTGATCGGCGGCAAGCGTATAATTTTCGCGCTGGATGTAATAGTGGGCGTATGCCTTGTGGAATTCGCCGAGTTTCTTCGGCGGCATGTCTTTGTCCTGCGCGGCTGCTGAAAGCAATAGCCCCGCTTCGTCGAGTTTGCCTTCTTCTATATAGGTTCGCGAAAGCCAGAACTGCGCGTCGTATTTGGTGGGAAGCGGCTTGAATTCTCGGGTAACGAATTCGAAGATCCGGTCGGCTTCTGCATACTCCCTTTTGTAAAAGTTGGCCTTGGCCACCGCCATGTAGTTGTCGTCGATCCAGCGGCAGCGTTCCTTGTTCTCGATCTTCATCGAGTGGTATTTGATCACATTGGTCGATTTGCTGATCGAGCGGTCCATCTGCGAAACCACTTTGTCGGCTTCTTCGCCGGTTTCGGTAATGATGTAGATCGGGAGGATCTCCTCAAAATCGTCCTTGTGCTCGGTTTTGATCATCACATATCCTTCCTTCAGGCTTTCTTTCGAATAGAAATAGCCGTTGTAACGGGAGGTGGTATTGTGATAGGCCCTGTTGACAAAAGTGTTCTTCTTTGTGGAACACGAAGTGATCCCCAGGAGAAGAATGAGCAGTACAGCAGATATGTTTTGAACCGGTTGGCGCAAGGATCCTTGAAATTGATAAGCTGGTTATAACTCTAAAATGACAAAGTTATTTTATTTCTGCGGCTCAATCCTTCAAAAAAATGAGGATAAGGGTTTCCGGGAACAATTTTCGCATATTTGCCCGTAGTAAAAGTGCAGGATGCCGGGTACCAACGAAACTTCTCCGAAAAAAAAGCTCATCAAGCGGTTGCGCAGCAAATACAGGCTGCTGCTGATCCGTGATACTACCTTTGAGGAAACTTTTTCGCTGAGGCTCACCCCGCTGAACGTGATCGTGGTGTTTACGGCGTCTTTCCTGGTGCTCGGCGCATTTTACGTTTCGCTCATCCTGTTCACTCCTTTAAAAGAATACATTCCCGGTTATGCCGACGGTGCCGTTAAAACCAGCATCATCCGGGCATCGATGAAAACCGATTCACTACAGGCCGAACTCGAGGCACTGAACAATTACCAGAATAACCTCAAACTCATCCTGCAGGGAAAAGTCCCGGTAGATTCGCTTTCGCGGCTGCAGAACGGGAACAAGGATTACAAAGACCTTACTTTCTCGGTATCAGAAGAAGACAGTCTGCTGAGACTACGCGTTGAGGAAGAAGAACAATACAGTCTGAACAACAGCCTGGCCGAGAAGCGGACCTCTGATGAAAACTACTTCTTTCCGCCGGTAAGAGGCGTGATCACTTCGCATTTCAATACCGGGATCGGACATTACGGGACCGACATCGTTGCTCCAGCCGGCGAACCGGTGAAAGCGGCGCTCGAAGGAACCGTGATTCTGTCGTCATGGACCTCAGATGGCGGGTACATTATCCAGATCCAGCACACCAACAATCTCGGCCTGATGCTCGTTTCGATCTATAAGCACAATTCGGTACTGCTGAAAAACAGCGGAGATAAAGTGGCTACCGGCGAACCGGTGGCGATCATCGGCAACACCGGAGAATTGAGCTCAGGTCCACACCTTCACCTCGAATTGTGGAAAAACGGACGGCCCGTTGATCCTGAGAAACTGATCGTATTCAAGTAATGGGACTAAAAGCAGTTGCAGCGAAGTGGTTTGCGTCGGTAGTGGTGAGGAAACAGTACCGTGAGGCTGCTGATGCCGTGCGTTTGCAGGAGAAAACCCTGCTCAGCCTGGTTAAACAGGCCGCCGGAACTGCATTTGGAAAAGACCATGATTTTGCCGGGATCACCAATTACGAAGCATTCAAACAGCGTGTGCCGGTGCGCGATTATGAGCAACTGCGGGTATACGCCGACCGGATGATTTCCGGAGAGCCTGATGTGCTCTGGCCGGGTGTTCCGTTTTACCTGAGCAAAACCTCCGGAACTACTTCTGGAACCAAGTACATCCCGATCTCGAAAGAATCGATGCCGCATCACATTACGGCTGCCAGGAATGCACTACTGAGTTATGTGTACCACAGCGGCAACACCGATTTTGTGAATCACAAAATGATCTTTTTGCAGGGAAGTCCGCTGCTCGACAACAGCCACGCCATACCAACCGGCAGATTGTCGGGCATCGTGGCCAATTATGTGCCTGCTTACCTGCAGCGCAACCGGCTGCCGAGTTTTGCCACCAACTGTATTGAAGACTGGGAAACTAAAGTTGATAAGATCGTAGACGAGACGATTGTCCAGGACATGAGCCTCATCAGCGGGATCCCGAGCTGGGTGCAGATGTATTACGAGAAGCTGGTGGAGAAGGCCGGTAAACCTGTTGGAGAGATCTTTCCTGATTTCAGCCTGTTCGTATTTGGAGGGGTGAACTTCGAGCCGTACCGCCGGAGGTTTTACGAACTGGTGGGCCGTGAAATTGACACCATCGAAACATACCCGGCATCAGAAGGATTTATTGCCTTCCAGGACGACCCTGGCCGGGACGACCTCTTGCTGAACATCAACGCCGGTATTTTTTTCGAGTTCGTTCCGGTTGGTGAGATGGACAATGAGCATCCTGCCCGACTGAGTGTGGCTGAAGTGAAAACCGGCGAAAACTATGCGATACTGCTGAGTACCAATGCCGGTTTATGGGCCTACAACATTGGCGATACCGTTCGGTTCACTTCTTTAGAACCATTACGAATTAAGGTGACCGGCAGAATAAAGCATTATACGTCGGCGTTCGGAGAGCACGTGATCGCTGAGGAGGTTGAAGAAGCCATGAAACAGGCGATCGAACGTTCGGGAGCACTGGTGTCTGAGTTTACACTGGCTCCGCAGATCACACCGGAAAACGGACTTCCTTACCACGAATGGTTTGTTGAGTTTGTCCGGGAGCCTTCAGACTGGGAATTGTTCGTAACTACCCTGGATGAGACCCTTCAAAAAAAGAATACCTACTATAAGGACCTGATCAAAGGTCATGTTTTGCGCAAATTGGTGATAAGGGTGATTCCACAGGGATCGTTCGTGGAGTATATGAAATCGCAGGGGAAACTGGGCGGGCAGAACAAGATTCCGCGCCTTCAGAACAACCGTAATATCGCAGATTTCTTTAGTTCGCGGGTGAGTCGATCCATAATTTAAGAAAAATAGTTTTCAACACCCATTTGATTAAAAGTCAACGTGATTCAGGCTGCTGCCTAAAAATGAACTGTTTGCGTGGATTGACGCTTGTTAGCAAAATCCTGAATTTTATTGTCAGATAGTAATTTTTTTTAGGTTTGCACAGGATTGAAAAAGCGCAATACCCAAACAGAACATGCAAAAAATGCGTAATCTACTGATTATAAGTAGCTTAATTTTCTTTGCGGCCAGACTACAGGCCCAGGATATTTATGCCAACTCTCAAACTAACTCGACAACAGCTCTTACCTGTACCAGTTGTGGAGTTTCCAACCCGAACAATGCGGTAGACGCGAGCCTTACCAATTTTTCTACCATTGGAATGAGATTGTCCCTGATCACAGGGGCTGTGGAACAGACTCTGAGGTTCCCTACGGCGGGAGTTGCGGGAGATACGGTAATTCTCACCCTTGAGATTCCTTATACCCCTGCGGCACTTGACCCGAACACTCTGGTCTTTAATTCCTTTAACGGAGCAACTTCCAACGGAGAAAACCGCACTACGCAGTTTAAGGCCGTTGCCCCAACCGGAGGCGGGAAGTTCCAGTTCGTATTCATGCCAAGTGCTGCATTCGACGGAGTTCAGATCAACCTGCGTGCAGGTGGAGTTGTGAACCTTCTGGTAGGTGCCGACTCGATCAACGTTTACTCTGCAAGGATCCTGAGAACGGTAACCACTGTTCCAAGCACACCACAACCGATTGCCGGTTGCGAAGGGCCAACCACCTTTGCGGGAGATACGATCTCTGCGCTTTGCCTTGGCTTCTGCGGGGTTGAGAATCCGAACCACATTGTAACTCCTGATCCTACCGACTTTGTAACGCTTCGTGTGAGCGCTGCTATCGCATCCTCTGCTTCTATCAGCGGGTACTTTGCGGATACCGCCTGTTCAAGTGATACCGTGGTTATCGCGATCGCCGATAATGCCGGTCAGCTGAAACTGGGCAGCTACGATAACATCAGGATTGAAGCACTACTCGGGAACACTATTGTTGCCGGAAATGACCTGAACTCTTTCGGGAACATCCTGATGGTTGGTAACATCGTTTACGTGACTTTCGTTCCTAACACGCCTTACAACGGTATCCGCGTAGTGAACCAGTCAAGATTGCTTGACCTGGATAACGTTCAGCAACTCCGTGTTTACCAGTTCTGTCTGAGAAGACTTGCTCCGCCGGTTCCTGCAACCGGAAGAACCGCGACCATCTGTTTCAATACCTCTTATACCTTCAGCACCATCGCACCTCCGGGAACTGTTACCCGTTACTACGATGCCGACAGTGCAGGTACACTACTTGGACAAGGGCCGACCTTCACTACCGGAAATCTTACCGATACCACTACGATCTATTTCGAAAGCTTTGATACTACCAGCCTTTGTGTAAGCGTAATGCGCGACTCGGTTGTGATCAACGTATATCCACAGGTTGTTCCGCCAAACGTTCAGGATACTGCATTCGTTTGTTTCAACACCGCAACTATCGTTACTCCTTCTCCGGTAGGTTCGATCTTTAATTTCTATGCTGATCCGGCAGGAAACACCTTCCTTGGTACCGGCCAGTTCTACCAGACCGATACCATTACGGCCAACACCGTGATCTACGTGGAGAACACTTACCTGGGTCTTTGTAACGGCGACAGTCTTGTTCCGCTTTTCATCCGTCTTATCCCGGATGCATTTGTTGCCGACATTCCTGATACCCTTACCTACTGTCTGAATTCGGTAGTTAACCTTACCATCAACCAGCCGAACCCGGCCATCGTTTACAAGTGGTATGATTCTAACGACAGCCTGCTGTTTGTTGGGAACCCGTATCCAAACTTCCTGGTAGACAAAGACAGCACGCTTTTCATCGAGACGTTGTTCGGTCAGTGTACCCAGAGCCCGAACCGCAAGCAGCTAAACATCGAAGCCGTAGACCCAACCACCTTTGATGTGGATGTATTCTCACCGGTTTACGTGTGTGATGATGATACTGCAGTTGCTATGGCAACCACTACCAGCACCGATCCACGACTGATCTTCCAGTGGCTGAACGAAGCGAAAAACACAGTGGTATTTACCGGCAATCCTTTCCTGGTAAGAAGCCCTGTTGATTCGGCTACTTTCTTTGTTACCGCCAAAGTGGGCGAATGTGCTTCTACAGATACTGCACAGTACACCGTGATCAACCTGAGCACCATTACCGATCAGGCATTCGACAGTACTGCACAGGTATGTAGCGGAACTTCTGCTGTACTTACCTCAAACATTAAAGTGCCCGGAGCAGTTTACACCTGGTACAACATGGCCGGAACGGTGGTTTTCGTAGGTGATACTTTTGTAACTCCTATACTGTTTAACCCGGTTAACTATTACTTCGAGATCTCTAACGTAAATTGCCTGAACGGTACTACCCGTCACCCGATCTACGTAACCATTATCGCTTTCCCTCCTACAGCGAATGTTGATACCAACCTGGTATATGCCTGTTCAGGTGACCGCGCTACTGCTGTAGCTACTGCCACTCCTTCGCCGGCCATCATTACCTGGTACGATGCTCCGACAGGTGGTATGAAACTGTTTACCGGTGACACCTTCCGTTTTGCGCTTACCATGGATACCACGATCGTGTATGCCGAGGCAAGCATCGACCAGTGTACCAGTACCAGCAGAAGTGCGGTACTTGCGGTAAGGGCTGATAACCTTACTACTGTTACATCAATGAACGATACCATTTGTGAAGGTTCTTCGGCACAGCTGTTTGCTTCTTCACAGATCGTTGGTGGTGACTTCTCATGGTGGAACGCTCCAACCGGCGGAACCAGGCTTGCCACAGGTAATCCTTTCAATACTCCTATACTAAATAACACAACAACCTATTATGTTCAGGTTGA
>JAZKEZ010000155.1:0-10032 GCA_040386675.1 Bacteroidota bacterium
TGAGTATGTCGAAGCCAGGTGCCTTCGACGATCTCAGGCATCGCTTCGTACTTAGTATTGATCCTATATAATTGCCGTTGGCTGAGCTTGTCGAAGCCAAAGTGTCCATCTGCTCATTGTCCATTTACACTCTCAAGGTTTTTTTTATACTTAAGAAAAACCCTCATGAGATCTGGATATATGTACATCTTGGAGTGCGGTAATGGAAGCTATTACGTAGGAAGCACAACCAACCTGGAACTTCGAATACGGCAGCACCAGGCGGGTGTTGGAGCTAAACACACAGCTAAGAATCTGCCTGTAGAACTGGTTTACCATGAGTTTTTTCAGGAAATTAGTCAGGCTTATTATCGAGAGAAGCAGGTTCAGGGTTGGGGCAGAATGAAAAAACTTGCCCTTATAGAAGGTCGTTTATCTGATTTGCCTCATTTGGCGAAAGGCAAGCAAACATAATCAGATACGGTTGTTGTCAGAATTCGTCGAATCCTGATGGAGGCCGGTAGCTGAGCTTGTCGAAGCCGTTACTTAGGTGCCTTCGACAAGCTCAGGCACCGCTGCGGACAATGTTTATCGTTAATAATTGGTGGTGGCTGAGCTTGTCGAAGCCATTGTTAGCTGCCTTCGACAAGCTCAGGCACCGCTCCGCATCAGGATTTATCTTTTATAATTGTGTTAGGCTGAGCCTGTCGAAACCTGTTAGTGGAGTGGTTCAAGCGGGTAGCTAAGCTCGTCGGGGCTACTTCCTCGTCACCAAAAACACCCCCGAAAAAATACTCACTCCGCAAAGCACCTTCACCAGTGTCAGGTCTACCGATGGGCCACCGAAGCCGACCGCGATGATGTACATCAACACCGTGGCCACAAACGGCTGCATATAGATGTACACGCTGGAAACCGAGGCAGTGACGTATTTCAAAGCAAATGTGTTCAACAGGTAGGCCAGGAAGGTCACGAAGATCACCACGAAAGCGATGGCCAGCCATTGACCGGTGTTGAATACATTCCAGTTGACTGCGCGAAACTCGGTCCAGCCGAAAGGAATGACCATGGGCAGGCCGAACAGGAACACATAGGTGATCACGGTGAGTGGCTTGTACTTGAGCATAAGCGGTTTCACGATCACCAGGTAAATGGCGTACGACAGCGCATTGAGGAACACCATGATATCGCCGGCGAGCGATGATGATCCCGTGCTGGTTCCGCCGCGGGTCAGGATCAGTGCTACGGCTCCAAGGGTTCCTAACAGTAACCCTACCAGTTTCCGGCCGGTGATGCGCTCTTTGATCAGTACCGATGAGATTCCCAGCACCAGTACCGGCGTGGAAACCATGATAATAGAAGCGTTGATGGGCGAGGTGAGGCACAAGCCATTGAAAAAGAACAATTGATTCACTGCTACGCCAAACACAGCGCATAAAGCAATGAGTCCGAGGTCCTTTTTATTGGTGATCTTCTCGCGTGAAAGGAACAACCACAACAATCCGAACATCAGCGTTGCACCGATCACCCGGATCACGATAAATCCCGAAGGACCGATCAGTGCCGGCATGAGGCCTTTGGCAATGAGGAAGTTAACGCCGTAAATGAGATTTACTGCAAAAAGGCTGAGGTGAGACTGGATGTTTTTGCTCATTTCAGTTCGTCGGTCAGCGCCTGAACGTTCTTTTTATCATTCCCGATAAAGATCTTCTTGCCGATAATGGCCACCGGTCGTTTCAGAAAAGTGTATTCTTCAAGGATCAGGTTTCGGTAGTCCTGCTCCGAAAGTTGCTTTTCATGCAGTCCCATGGCCCGGTATTTCATGGCTTTGCGCGAAAACAAGGACTCGTAACTGACTGACAGTTCAGCCATCTCATCGAGTTGTTCCGGAGTGATCTTCTCTGTTTTGATATCCTGCAGTTCCAGTTTTTCACCGGCACCGGTTTCTTTAAGGATTCTTACACAGGTGCTGCAGGACGACAGGTGGTAGATCTTCTTCATGGTGGCAAAGCTAAGGGTTGTTCAATCATGGTCATACTGTAGTCAATCAATTGTCACACATAGTCAATCAATAGTCACACATAGTCAATCAATAGTCTTGGGAAATAAAGGCGCTACTGTCTGAAACCTATACTACCGTATGGCTATGTGTGACTATCGAATGACTATTGTAATTAACTTGCACCACTTCAAAAATCACTGACTATGAAATTTGCAACCAAAGCCATACACGCCGGCCAGGAACCCGATCCGAGTACCGGAGCGATCATGACCCCGATCTACCAGACTTCCACGTTTGTCCAGGCTTCACCAGGAAACCACAAAGGATACGGATATGCCCGTGGTAAAAATCCTACCCGTACTGCATTGGAAGGATGTCTTGCTGCGCTGGAAAATGCAAATCACGCGCTGTGTTTCAGTAGCGGACAAGGTGCTGAAGATGCCGTTGCAAAATTGCTTCGCCCCGGCGATGAGGTAATTACCGGAAACGACCTGTATGGCGGGACCTACCGTATGTTTACCAAGATCTTCGCGCATTACGGCATCAAATTTCACTTTATTGACCTGAGCAATCCGGCGAATATTGAGCAGTATGTGAATGCAAATACCAAATTGCTTTGGGTTGAAACACCTACCAATCCGACCATGCAGATTGTGGATATTGAAGGTTGCGCGGCAATCTCAAAAAAGCACAACCTGATCTTCGCGGTCGACAATACCTTCGCTTCTCCTTACCTGCAAAACCCGCTCGATATGGGTGCCGACATCGTGATGCACTCGGCTACCAAATACCTCGGCGGACACAGTGACGTGGTAATGGGAACGCTCATGACCAACGATACCAAACTGCACGAGCAGCTGGCATTTATCGCCAATTCATGCGGCGCAACTCCCGGACCGATGGACAGTTTCCTTGTGCTCCGCGGATTGAAAACGCTTCACCTGCGTATGGATGCACACTGCGCAAACGGCCGCGAGGTAGCACATTTCCTGAAGAATCACCCGAAAATTGAAAAAGTATACTGGCCCGGATTTGAAGATCACCCGAATCACCACATTGCCAAAAAGCAAATGCGCGATTTCGGCGGAATGATCTCAATCGTACTTAAAGGTGCCGACATGCAGGAAACGTTCCGCATCGCATCGTCCTTCCACGTGTTCTCGCTGGCAGAATCGCTTGGCGGAGTAGAATCACTGATCAATCACCCGGCAACTATGACCCACGCTTCGATCCCGAAAGAGGAGAGAGAAAATGCCGGTGTGGTAGACAACCTGCTGCGACTGAGTGTTGGAGTGGAGCACATTGACGATCTTATTGACGATCTAAAACAAGCACTTAGTTAAGAAGTAAGAATTAAGAGTTAAGAAAAAGCCCCATTCGAAATCTCGGATGGGGCTTCTGTATTTTAGTCTGATTTAAACCGGTGGTTTACGGGGTAAAAATACGTGGAGAGCTTTTCGTTCTCTGCGACTACCTCAGCGCCTCAGCGGTTAAAAAGTAATTACTGTAAATTCGGGATCTTCACCATTTCGTTCTCATCCTTCTGGTAATCAACACCCTCATATCCAAACCCGAACAGGTTCAGGAAATCAGATTTGTATCCCGGAAGATCGCCGATCTGCGGTAGAGTATCGGTAGTTGCTTCTTCCCAAAGTTTCGCAACGGTAGCCTGTACATCATCGCTCATTTCCCAGTCGTCGATCCGGATACGTCCTTTTTCGTCCAACGGAACTGCGCTGCCCGTGTACAGTCTCTCGCTGAACAGGCGCTGCATCTGTTCGATGGTGCCTTCGTGCGTTCCTTTTGCTTTCATGGTCTTGTAAAGCAGGGAAATGTAAAGCGGAATAACCGGGATAGCAGAGCTCGCCTGTGTTACCAGTGCCTTGTTTACCGAAACGTATGCTTTGCCGCCAATAGCAGCGAGTTTATCAGAAATGGTGAAAGCAGTGGCTTCCAGGTGATCTTTTGCCCTGCCGATTGTTCCTTTGCGGTATACCGCCTCGGTAAGTCCCGGTCCGATGTAAGAGTAAGCCACGGTTAAAGCGTCTGGTGCAAGCACATCAGCTTTCAGCATCTCGTCGATCCACATCTGCCAGTCTTCGCCGCCCATTACGGCAACGGTATTCTCGATCTCTTCTTCGTTTGCCGGATCAATAGAAACGGTAGAAACCACTCCTGTATGGAAATCAACGGTTTTGTTGCTGAAGGTGCCGCCAATCGGCTTAAGCGTCGAACGGTGCGTAACGCCGGTGTTCGGGTTTGTGCGGAGTGGTGAAGCGAGACTGTAGATCACCAGGTCGATCTTTCCAAGATCCGCCTTGATCAGGTCGATGGTCTGCTGCTTGATCTCATTCGAGAACGCATCGCCATTGATACTTTTGGCATAAAGTCCGGCTTTCCCGGCTTCTTCTTCGAATGCGGCGCTGTTGTACCAGCCCGGTGAAGCGGTTTTTCCTTCGGCAGGTGCTTTTTCAAAAAACACGCCTATAGTAGAAGATCCTGAACCGAATGCCGCGGTAATTCTCGATGACAGTCCAAAACCGGTCGAAGCCCCGATTACCAGTACATTCTTCGGTCCTACGATGCTTCCTTTTGATTTTACGTAATCGATCTGGTTAAGCACGTTCTGTTTGCAACCCGTTGGATGCGAAGTCAAACAGATAAATCCTCTCATTCTTGGTTCTATAACCATGTCTTAGTGTATTAGGTGAGCCAGTTTAAAATGAAATTACCTGGTTTGCAATGTGTTGGGTGAAAATCAGTGTAAATTCGGGTTCAAATATAGAATTCTGGAAATAAATGTGAGGTTTCTCGCTGCGCTCGAAATGACAGGAGTTTTGATATGTCCAAAACTCTTACCACTTACTCCTTACCACTTACTTCTTACCTCTTAGTTCTTAACTTTCACCAGGTCCAATCCGATGTCAGAACGCTTATACGCCCCTTCGTAGCTGATCAGTTCCAGGTTCCTGTAAGAGCGATCTCTCGCTTCGGTGATGTTTTTTCCAAAAGAAGTTGCAGTAAGTACGCGGCCGCCATTGGTCAGTACCTTTCCGTCTGCAGATTTGGTTCCTGCATGGAAGATCAGGGTTTCGTCGGCGTTCACGTTTTCAAGTCCCGATATCTCGATTCCTTTTTCGTAGTCGCCGGGATAACCGCCGCTTACCATCATTACAGTGGCAGCAATGCGTTCGTCGATTTCAAGGTCCGATTCTGATAGAGTTCCTGATGCCACGTTGTCGAGCAGTCCGAGCAAATCGCTCTTGATCCGCGGGATCACCACTTCGGTTTCCGGGTCGCCCATGCGGCAGTTGTATTCGATCACAAACGGATCACCTTTTACGTTCATCAGTCCGATGAAGATGAAGCCTTTATAGGTGATGCCTTCAGCAGCAAGTCCTTTTACGGTCGGTACGATGATGCGTCCTTCCACGCGTTCCATGAAATCCTTATCGGCAAACGGAACCGGAGATACAGCGCCCATTCCACCGGTGTTCAGTCCTTCATCACCATCGCCGATGCGCTTGTAGTCTTTCGCTTCAGGAAGGATTTTGTAGGAAGTACCATCGGTAAGCACAAATACTGAAAGTTCAATGCCGTTGAGGTATTCTTCGATCACCACTTTTGTAGAAGCTGCGCCGAATTTTGCGTCTTTCAGCATCGCGGTCAGTTCCTGCTCCGCTTCCTCCAGGTCGTTCAAAATCAGTACGCCTTTTCCGGCGGCCAGTCCGTCGGCTTTGAGTACGTATGGTGGTTTTAAGGTCGATAAAAAGGAAATTCCTTTGTCGAGTGTTTCGGCGGTAAATGTGCCGTATGCTGCGGTAGGAATGTGGTGACGCATCATAAATTGCTTCGAGAAATCTTTGCTTCCTTCCAGCTGTGCGCCTACTTTATCTGGGCCGATCACTGCGATCTTCTTCAGTTGGGCATCGGCTTCGAAGAAGTTAACGATACCGGCAACGAGCGGCGCTTCGGGGCCAACCACTACCAGTGAAATGTTCTTCTCAAGGACAAATGCTTTGATGCCTTCGAAATCGGTCTCTTTCAGATCGACGTTGGTGCCAACCTGGGCGGTTCCGGCGTTACCGGGAGCAATGAAAAGATTGTCAAGAAGCGAACTCTGTGCAATTTTCCAGCTGATGGCATGCTCACGTCCACCTGATCCGATCACCAAAACATTCATAAATCCTAATTTTGCGCAAAGAAACGAAAGCAAATCGGTAATTGGAAAAGTCCAGGCTCATATTGCTCCGCCACGGAGAATCTACATTTAACGCATTAGGGAAATTCACCGGGACCACCGATGTGCCGCTTACTGACAAAGGCCGTGAACAGGCACTCGGAGCCGGAAAACTGCTTGCCGGAACCGCTCCTGATGCGGCGTTTACCTCGGAACGGATCCGGGCCATCGATACCTGTACGATCGTGTTGCAGGAATTGAAAAGCCACTTAGTCCCGGTTCAGGATCACCGGCTCAACGAACAGGACTTCGGTGACCTGGAAGGAATTGAGAAATCGGAAGCGATAAAATTGTTTGGCGAGGAACGCGTGTTGGAGTGGCGACGCGCCTTTCATGCCCATCCACCGAAGGGTGAGCGCTTCATTGCGGTACAGGCCCGGGTGAAGCTGTTTTACGACGAATGCGTTAAGCCGTTGCTGTTGCAAAACCAAACGGTGCTGGTCGTTGCGCACGGCAACAGTTTGCGTGCACTGGCCATCTTCCTGCTCGACCTCCATTTGAGTGAAATCGCTACCTTTGAACTCGGAAATGCCGAACCGTTTGTACTGGATTTTTCGGCCACACACCACACTTTTACATTAAAGAATGCAGACCAAAACGATAGCGGTAGATTTTGACGGGACGATTGTGGAGCACGACTACCCGAAGATCGGACGCGAAATGTTATTTGCCTTCGCCACGCTGAAGGAACTGAATAAGAAGGGTCACCGCCTCATCCTGTGGACTTTCAGGAGCGGCAAATACCTTGAAGAAGCGGTAGAATACTGCCGCCGCAACGGTGTTGAGTTCTATGCCGTAAACAAAAGTTTTCCCGAAGAAATGTTCGACAATACGGTATCACGGAAAATAGATGCCGACCTTTTTATCGACGATCGCAACGTTGGTGGATTCCCCGGCTGGGGCGAGATCTACCAGATGCTTCATCCGGGCGGCGGGGAGTTTCAGCACGAGCTGGTAAATCCGCAGGCACATCGTAACAAAGGGAACGGAAAAAACTCGATTTTTGCACGAATTTTTGGGAAATAAGGCATGATGATTTTAAAGACAAAGGAAGAGATCGAACTGATGAGACTCAGTGCACAAGTGGTTTCACGCACCCTTGGACTGATGGCTGAACTGATCGCTCCCGGGATCACTCCGAAAGAACTCGACAGAAGGGCAGAGGAGTTTATCCGCGACCAGGGCGCTGTGCCCGGTTTCCTCGGACTTTACGGTTGTCCTTCCACACTGCTTACCAGCGTTAACGAGCAGGTAGTACACGGTATTCCTACCGATCGCCCGCTCGAAAACGGAGACATCATTACCGTTGATTGCGGAGCTTTGATGAACGGCTACTACGGCGATCACGCCTATACTTTTTATGTCGGCGAAGTTGCCCCGGAGGTAAAACAACTGGTAGAAGTAACCAAAGAAAGCCTCTATCTCGGAATCGAGCAAATGCGCGAAGGAAACCGCGTCGGCGATATCGGTTACGCCATTCAGAGCTATTGCGAAAGTCACGGTTACGGCGTGGTCCGCGAACTTGTAGGCCACGGCCTTGGCAAAACGCTGCACGAAGAACCACAGGTTCCCAATTACGGCAAACGCGGCAAAGGTCCGGTGCTGAAAGAAGGGATCGTTCTGGCCATCGAACCGATGATCAACATGGGGGTACGCAACATCCGCCAGCTCAAAGACGGCTGGACGATCGTAACCGCCGACGGAAAGCCATCTGCACATTTCGAACACGACGTTGCCATTGTAAACGGCAAACCTGAAATCCTATCCACTTTTAAATTCGTTGAAGAAGCCCTTGGCATTCCTCTGACGGTATAATATCCATGAGAAAACTCTATCATTTCCTGCTCACCAGCGTTCCAAGACCGATTCTGATCCGCCTGAGCTACGTCTTCAACAAACTTGCCCCGCTTTTCTATTTCGGTAACCGTTTCGAAGATCCCATAGATGGGAAGACCTACCGCAAACTGCTTCCTTACGGAGCGTTGGTGATGCGCGAAAACGCACTGGCACCGGGCAGTCTTTCGCTCGAACGTCACCGTTTGATGTGGCTGTACCTGAAACAAAAAACCACTTTCTTTTCGGCCAAGCATTTTGATGTACTGCACATTGCCCCCGAGCAGTGTTTCTTCAAACGATTCCGTGCACAACCAAACCTGAAGTACCTGACCGGCGATATCGTTAGTCCGCTGGCTGATGTGAAATTCGACCTGCATAACGCACCTTTCGAAGACAACTCATTCGACGTTATCTTCTGTAACCACGTTCTCGAGCACGTTGACGATTACAACCAGTGCATGAAGGAATTGTACCGCATTATGCGCCCGGGCGGCTGGGGGATTTTCCAGGTTCCGATCGATTATACCCGCAACGCGACGTACGAAGACAAAAGCATCACCAGCGAAGAAGACCGTCTTATCCACTACTGGCAGAAAGACCACGTTCGCCTTTTCGGACTGGATTACCCGGATCATTTGCGTAAAGCAGGATTCACCGTGATCGAAGAAAACCTTCAGAAGGAGATCGGGCAGTTGTTGAGCAATCGCTACCGCTTACCGGATTACGAGCCGATTTATCTTTGTAGAAAGAATTGATAGTAAAGCCCCAATTGCGGGGCTTTTTTTATTGAACCGCAGAGACACAGAGGAAGTCGCAGAGAACGCCGGGAACTCTCGGTGCACTCCGTGCCTACCTCTGTGCCTCTGTGGTTAAAAATTTAAGTATGTCCATTCAACTCAATCTTTCCCCGCTTTCCTCCTACATCCCCCACCAACACCCGCTCATCATCAGCGGTCCCTGTAGCGTGGAAACCGAAGCACAAGTCCACGCCGCCGCCGCTGGCCTCGCTGCCCTCGGTAAAGCAAGTGTACTGCGCGGAGGGATCTGGAAACCCCGCACCCGTCCGAATGCATTCGAGGGAATCGGGAATGTGGGCTTGAAATGGCTGGTAGATGCCGCAAAACAACACAATTTCCTTTCGGCGACCGAAGTCGCCAATGCAGCCCACGTGGAAGCAGCGCTCAAAGCAGGAGTAGACATTCTCTGGATCGGTGCCAGGACTACCGTAAACCCATTCTCCGTACAGGAAATTGCCGATGCGGTAAAAGGGCAGGATGTGCCGGTGTGGGTCAAAAATCCACTGAATCCTGATCTGCAATTGTGGATCGGTGCACTGGAACGCATCGCACAAGCCGGGATCACAAAAATTGCCGCCATTCACCGCGGGTTTGCTCCCAACGGTCCGTCGCAATACCGCAATCCGCCCAAATGGGATCTGGCCATTGAATTGAAGCGCCAGATACCGAATCTCGAAATGATCTGCGATCCGAGCCACATCAGCGGAAACCGCGAATTGCTGCTGCCCGTTGCCCAGAAAGCATTGGATCTCGAAATGTCCGGACTGATGCTGGAAACACATTGCACGCCGGATGAAGCCTGGAGCGATGCCAAACAGCAGATCACCCCGGAAAAATTCGGCGAACTGCTGGATAAACTGGTGATCCGTAAGGTGGAGGTCGATGCAAAAAGCCTGAGTGAACTCGAAGAGATTCGCAAACAGATCGACCTGGTGGATGAAGACATCATTGAGAAGATCGCTTCAAGAATGAAACTTGTGGAGCAGATCGCCGAATACAAAGCACAGCACAATATCACGATTTTGCAGATGGATCGCTGGAAACACGTGATCGACCGATGGAATGCAGAGGGCGCGCGATTCGGGCTTGCCGAAGACTTTATCAGCAATGTACTGCAGGCTGTTCACAAAGAAAGCATCCGCAAACAGACCGGACGCATGAATAAGCGCGAAGAATAG
>JAZKEZ010000156.1:0-508 GCA_040386675.1 Bacteroidota bacterium
TACGGAACAAGCGGAGCGAAACAACATGCGGGGTACCCGGAGGAAGCTGGGAGGAGAAAGGACAGCAACAAACAAAGCGTCAAACAAGAAAATCATCATCAAACGTGCGGAATAGATCAAAAAAATATTCATCAGAGCACTGAAATTGGTGTGTTATTTCCGCACCTTTGTCGAAGCTTTAAGCAACCCCATGGAAACATCCCGTCCATTGGAGTTGAAGGTGAATTATTTTTTAAGCTTATCCAATATCCATCAGATCATGACCAAACCCCATTGCGCGAAATTTTTCGGGGGAGTGCTTCTCCTGTTTTTCTCATTTTGTATCCATCAGCTGCAGGCAGCCAACATCTCAGCCAAAGCCACCGGCGACTGGAGTAATCCAACCACCTGGAATGGCGGCGTAGTACCGGGAGCAGCCGATTCGGTGCTGATAAACGGAAATTTCACCGTTACTGTAAAAGCAGATGCCGGTTGTAAATACATCCTCCTCAAAGGATTGGCATCAGGT
>JAZKEZ010000156.1:579-9461 GCA_040386675.1 Bacteroidota bacterium
CGCTGTTCAAATCGATCCGGGCATTACACTTACCGTAGGAGGTAATATCGATATGGTCGCAGGTACATCCGGAAGTACTCCGTATTTTAATACCAGGGTTACCAATAACGGTACACTGAATGTAAACGGCAACGTTAATTTTACATCTGTAGGGAGCCAGTACGGTAACTGTGATTTTAACCAGGGAGCGGGATCCGCAACGATAACCGGTAACATGACAGTTACTGCCAGTGACAACACACAATCGTGTAACATCACTTTTACAGCCGCAGGGACCATCAATTTAACCGGCCCGGCCAGTACATTGACACTTAATACCAGGGGTAACGTCAACTACGGAACTTTTGCCGGAATCATTGAACTTTCGGGCGACAACAGTAAAGTGAATATCGTTGCCGGGGTACTCAACATGGGTACAGGAAACGGGTTACTTAAGCTATCAGGTACGATCGCTAACACCGGTACTTTTACAAGAGGTAGCGGTACCGTGATCTACCAGGGAACCACTAACCAGACCATCACCCCGCTCAACTACTTCAACCTTGCTTCAACAGGTACAGGAGCACGGACCATCAGCGGTACCGTGGGAATTGCGGGCGATTTTACCAAAGGTCCGAACACCTATACCAACACTGGAACCATGAACTTCAACGGAACCGGTGCACAGACTGTTCCGGCATTTCAATACAACAACCTGACGATAAGCGGTGCGCGTACCGCCAACGTAACGCTCGACAGTACCGATACCATCAAACTTCGTGGTGCTTTATCTTATACAGCGACGTACTCATCAGGTGGACTGGTAACTGTAAAAAACGTGATCTCTTACAATGGAACCACCGCGCAAACAGTAGTTGCTTTTCCTTATAACGATCTTACCATCGAGAAGCCTGCAGGGATTGCTGCAACTACAGGAAATGAAAACATTACTGTGAACGGCAATTGCACCGTACTTTCAGGTATCCTGACCATTGGAACCGGTACTACGGTACTTACGCAGACCAATGAATATACCTTCTCAGGAAAACCTGCTTCCAGTAAACTGGAAGTGAAAGACGGCGCTCAGCTTACCCTTATCGGTAACGGAGGGTATACCGCTACCTTCCCTAAAACACTCTGGAAAGACATAGTGCTGCAACCGAACAGTACAGTAGTATATGGTGCCGGTGGAGCGCAGACCATGGCGAATCACCAATACGGTAACCTGTCGAGTGCAGGAACCGGTGCACGTACGCTTGCCGCCACCGGAAGCATTCAGATAGCCGGTACCTTCACCCCGAACACCGCCAACTCTACGTACACCGTTACCGGAAGTACGGTAGATTACAACGGGACCACCAATCAGACCATCGTTGCCTTCAACTACAACAACCTTACAGTAACCAATGCAGCAGCAAACGTTACACTAAGTCCGACAGGAACCGTAGGTATCGCAGGAACGTTTGTACCAAATGCCCTTGCATTTAGCGGCATGGGCGGATCTACGATTAACTACAATGGTACCGGCGCTCAAACCGTTATCGCATTCAACTACAACAACCTGGCGGTGAGCGGCGCCAGGACTACAAATTCAGTTACCATTGTGGCAACCGGTCTGATCCAGGTAGCCGGAACACTTGCAAATTCGGCAACATTCAGTTCCGGAGCATTCATCAACACCGGTTCTACCATTGTTTACAACGGAACAACTGCCCAATCGGTAAGTGATTTCCCTTACAACAACCTGAAGATCAGCAAAACCGGCCCGGCAGCAAGCCTGGCTGCCAACCTGACCGCTACCAACCTGAAAGGTGATTTGTCTATTGAGCAGGATACCCTGGCTACCGCCAACTTTACCATCACCGGTTCAGCTACCAAGAAATTAGCCGTTACCGACCTGGGAGTTTTGACTATTTCAGGTACAACCGCAACCTTCCCGACAGGCTTCACCACCGTGGCCCTCGATCCGAAAAGCTGGGTAGTATATGCTTCCACCGCTGCACAAACCGTTGCTGCACAGAACTACGGTAACCTGAAAAGCACCAGCACCGGGGCAAGAACACTTGCAGCAACAGGAACTGTTGGTATTGCCACCGATTTTGTTTCCGGCACCAACACCTACACCGTTACCGGAAGCACCGTATCGTTTAATGGCGATGGTGATCAACGCATCAGCGGTAACCTGGGTACAACCAACGCACTGAACAATCTTACCGTAAACAACACCGGTACATTGGCCACCAACGGACTCACCCTGACCACCAATCTTACGGTAGCAGGTGTACTGAACCTGAACGAAGGACTGCTTACACTTAACGGAAAGACGCTTATCCTAAGCAATGCTGCAGTAGGTGCAGCAGTAAGGACCAATGGGGTGATCGTCAGCGAAAGTGCCGACAACAGCAGCAAAGTACAGTGGAACATCGGCACTACCATGGGCGAACACGTATTCCCCTTTGGTAAATCGGCTTCAGAATACGTTCCGTTCAAATTCAACCTTACCAGCGGAGATGCTTCAAACATTACCGTTTCGACCTATGGCACCAACGCTGCCAACGAGCCGTTGCCAGTATCACCGGCAATAACCGGGATCGATCAGCAGGGCAACACAGATACCTCAAATACCGTAGTAGACCGTTTCTGGAACGTTGCTGCCTCTACAGCAGTAACCAGGACAGCCACGCTTACCTTCGATTTCCTTCCGGGTGAAAAACCATCTACTTTCCAAACGCCAAGAGTACAGTCGTGGAATGGAACAGCATGGGATGTCGCACCGGCCAATCAAACGGCCACCGGCAACAGCGTTTCAGTTGAGAAAGTAGGTACATTCTCTACGTTTGCCATTTACGACAACACCGTGCCTGTAGCAGCATTTACCGCTAACCTCACCACCGGTTGTATCGGAAGCAGCATCCAGTTCACTGATCTTTCGACGCCTGATGCCGTATCCTGGAACTGGTCGTTCCCGGGTGGTACACCTTCAACATCTACCGTTAAGAACCCGGTCGTTGTATATTCTACAAACGGAGTTCACGACGTTAGCCTACAGGTTTCGAATCATTACGGAAATACCAGTGTAACCAAAACAGGATACATGACCATCGCTACGCCTGTAGCACCGGTAGCATCGAGCAACGGTCCGGTTTGTACCGGCAACCCGATCAACCTGATGGCCGGAACTGTTGATGGAGCTACCTATTCATGGACCGGTCCGAACGGCTTCAGCTCTACCCAGCAGAACCCGGTGATCGCATCGGCAATTGTGGCAGCCGGCGGAACCTACAGCGTTACTTCAAAAAAGAACGGATGTACGAGTGTTGCCGGAACCACGAATGTTACCGTAAACCAGACCTCTGCCCCATCGGTTTCGATCTCGAACAACTCGCCTTCGAATATCTTCTGTTCAGGAACCACCGTTACCTATACCGCTAAACCGGTAAACGGCGGATCAACCCCATCCTACCAGTGGAAAGTAGACGGAGTAAATGCAGGAACCGACAGCCCGACGTTCAGTTCCTCAACGTTTACCAACAACAACACGATCTCGTGTACGATCACTTCAAGCCAGACCTGCGCAACTCCCGCTACGGCAACTGCCTCTGCAATGATCACCATCTACACCACCGTTACCCCGACGATCACCATTTACGGGAACAACGAAATTTGCTCAGGTACGCCGGTAACGTTTACCGCGGCAACCGCGTATCCGGGAACAAGTCCGTATTACCAATGGAAGATCAACGGTGTGAATGCAGGTGAGAGCGCATCAACATTTACCTCGTCTAACCTCAACAACGCCAGCCAGGTAAGCTGCGAAATGACATCGAATGCGAATTGCGTAACCTCGTCTAAAGCAGTGAGCAACGCGATCGAAATGTCGGTGACTCCATCGGTTACTCCTAAGGTGACTATCCAGTCGGCTGCAGGCAGTACACCGCTTTGCGCAGGAGAGACGTTCGCCTTTACTGCTACTGGTACCAATGGAGGATCTGATCCGGTTTACGACTGGAAAGTAAACAACGTGAGCACCGGGATCAACGGCACCACGTTCAGTTCATCTTCATTCAATAACATGGATAAGATTACCTGTACTTTGACTACCAATGCTACCTGCGCCACTGCACCAACAGCAACCAGCACGCCTTCTGTAGTCTACGTAAAACCCGTACCGTCTAAACCGCAGGTTTCTCAAAACGGACTACTGCTTACCTCAGACCAGGTAAACGGAAACCAGTGGTACAAAAACGGTGCGAGCATTGCCTCAGCCAATCAGCAGATCTACATGGTGACCACCAACGGCAGTTATACCGTTGTAGCATCACTCAACGGGTGTATGTCCCCATCTTCTGATGCAGTAGTGATCAACACCGTTGGTATTGGCGAACTGAGCACATCCGGCATCGTAAGTATCGGACCAAACCCAACCAGCGGTTCGGTTTCCATCAAACCGTTAACCTCAGTTGCACAGCAATTTACGGTAGCCGTTTACAATTCCATCGGCGAATTGGTATACTCCGGAAACCAAGACACTACCGAAATAGACTTCGGCAGTAAATCTCCGGGTGTATATACCGTTCACCTGCAAGGCACCGGCTTCTCATTTTCGCAGAAGATCATCAGGCAATAAGCCCTGATCAATATTGGATCATATAACAACTCCTCGTCGGCAACGGCGGGGAGTTGTTTGTTTTGTGACCTTTGCGGTTGACAGTCAAACAAAAACCGTCGGACGGTTCTGTTCGGGAGCAAACGAATTTGTACATTTGAGTATTAGCCGACAGTTATGAAAAAAAGAGCCACTACAAAATTCACTGCCCGTCGCAAAGAAATTCAATCGTTAAGCGCTACGGCTGTCGAAGCCTCAAAAGGGGCCATCAAAGAATCTAAGCAATTAGGACTTACCATTAAGTTAATACTCAACAAACAGATTATTGAAGAATTGCCTTCCGGGGAAAGAAAGGTGGTTAAATCTATCTCTCAGGGTACCGCTGCCAGAACCGGGTTAAAAAAAGGCATGGTATTATGTCGGAAGTAAAGCGGCTTAGAGTTTTTGCCGGTCCGAACGGTTCTGGAAAAAGTACGCTTTTCAATCGATTTTCGAAAAAATACAGAACCGGTTTTTTCATCAATGCAGATGAGTTATCCAAACAACTTGATTCTGGTTCAGGAGTGCACCTGTCTGATTTTGGATTGACATGTGCCCAGCCGGATCTGTCACAATTCTATACGAGGGCTGAAGCCCGGTCATTACTGGAAAAATCAAACAAGAATGGAAATCCTGTTGATCTTTCCATTACCGCCAATATCATCTCTGATTCTAAAAAAGCCACGCATAATTACGAAGGCGCGGTTTGTTCGCTTTTTATACGGCACCAACTCATTACTGCGGGAGAAGATTTTAGTTTTGAAACCGTAATGAGCCACCCTGGAAAATTGGATGAAGTGCGTCGAGCCAAGGTTCTGGGCTATAAAACTTATCTCTATTTTGTATGTATTGATGACCCTGAAGTGAATGTTTCAAGGGTCGAAAACAGGGTCAGGAAAGATGGTCATCCCGTTCCGGCTTCTCTGATTATAAGAAGGTACGCTGATTCGTTGCATAACCTCAGGCAGGCTATCGAAATATTCGACAAATGCTATCTGTTCGATAATTCATCAGAAGAACAATTTCTGATCGGTTCAATTGAAGAAGGCAAATCACTTACGCTTGAGGTAAACGAAGATCAATTTCCGAATTGGTTTATCAATCATGTACTACCTATGTTCAGTGGTACGGCGAATTAAACAATTCCAGCTTTAACATCTTCCTTACCTGCGCTCTGCCATAACTTCCGCACCTTTGCAGCCACGCATGAAAGCCTACCTTAACCTCTTCGACTTCTCCCAAAAAGTCAATTACAAAACCGAAGTACTTGCCGGACTCACCGTCGCCATGACCATGATCCCGGAATCACTGTCGTTTGCGATACTCGCCGGACTTTCTCCGCTCACCGGTCTGTATGCCGCGTTCCTGATGGGATTGATCACCGCCGTATTAGGCGGAAGGCCCGGAATGGTCTCCGGAGGTGCAGGAGCAACGGTAGTTGTACTCATTGCCCTGATGCAAAGTCACGGGGTGGAATATGTATTTGCCGCAGTTGCACTCGCCGGAGTTTTCCAGTTGCTGGTAGGCGCTTTCAAACTCGGCAAGTTCATCCGGCTCGTTCCCAAATCGGTGATGTACGGCTTCGTAAACGGACTGGCCATCATCATCTTTATGGCGCAGATCTCCCAGTTTCATACCAGCTCGGCCGAAGGCAGTCCGTGGTTACAGGGAAGCGCATTCAAGATCATGCTTGGTCTGGTACTGCTCACCATTGCTATCGTACTCATCGTTCCGCGCATTACCAAAGCCGTTCCCGCTTCGCTCATCGCGATTATCATCGTTTCCATCCTGGTGCTCACCCTCGGAATCGATACCCGCACCGTGAAAGACATCGCTTCCATCAGCGGCGGATTCCCACCTTTTCACCTGCCTTCGGTTCCTTTTTCGCTGAATACCTTACAGATCATATTCCCGTATTCCCTGGTGATGGCCGGCGTCGGACTGATAGAGAGCCTGCTCACTATGAACGTGGTCGATGAAATGACCGGCACCACAGGCAACGGAAACAAAGAGGCACTTGCACAGGGAACCGCCAACGTAGTAAACGGATTCTTTACAGGGATGGGTGGATGCGCAATGATCGCACAGTCGTTTGTAAACATCTCGGCAGGATCCCGCGCAAGATTGTCGGGAATTATCGCCGCGCTTACCATTCTGATCATCATCCTTTTCGGTGCCCCGGTAATCGAGCGTTTGCCAATGGCCGCGCTGGTTGGGGTAATGATCATGGTGGCCATTGGTACCTTCGAATGGGTGAGTCTGAAGATCATCAACAAAATGCCGCGGCACGACATTGTAGTAGGCATGTTGGTAGCCGCAATCACTGTATGGCTGCACAACCTGGCCCTCGCCGTGCTCATCGGCGTGGTTATCTCCGCACTTGTATTTGCCTGGGAAAGCGCGAAAAGAATCCGTATAACCCATCACACTAACGATCGCGGGATCAAACAGTACGAAATCTACGGACCGCTGTTCTTCGGTTCCACCACCACCTTTCTCGAGAAGTTCGACGTAAGCGGCGATCCCGATGAAGTGATCATCGACTTTAAAGAAAGCCGCCTGGCCGACATGAGTGCCATAGACGCCGTAAACAAACTCACCGACCGCTACCGCAAAGCAAACAAAACCCTTCGCCTACTCCACCTGAGCGACGATTGCAAGCTGCTACTCAAAAATGCCGGCGCAGTAATCGAAGTAAACCTAATCGAAGACCCCAAACCCCGCATTGCAGAATAACCTCCCCCCATTCTCACATTCCCACATTCCCACATTTACCCATTTACCCATTCGCACATTAAATTGCTTACCTTCACCAATTTATGTTAGAACCCCTAAGAACCAAGCAGGTCGGATCCGTCCATATTATTCCATTAGCAGACGACCGGTTCGTTGCGCTGGGTTCTAACAAATTCTACGATTCCACCGAATCTATCGCAAAGTCGTTCTCCCGTTCGGCAAAATTCAACGACAACCTATACGTCAGCGTAACCGAAATTGAAGGCGGCTACAAGGCTACACTCGTTGAAAACACTGCAATCACGGTATACAGTTTCAAAGGACTGACCGACCAGGCCATCTCCGACGTGATCTGTGCAGACAACAACCTGAAACCCAATGCCGAGTTCCTCGAATACCTCGGCGGAACGTTTGAAGAAGCCCTTGTTGCAGTAGAGCAGCAGGAAGGCAACGAACATGCTGTAGGATTAACCCGCGTATTGCAGGGAATTCATCACAGTATTTTGCTGGCGTTTGAGAAGGTAGGGTGAGTATTATTTGGGCACATTCGCTTCGTAGATCACCCCTTCATTTCCTCCAAAATCGAAGTATTGCTTAAAGGTCATGCCTATTTTTTCAAGCACTTTGATGGAGCCGGTATTTTCTTTCATTGCCCGCCCAACGATGCGCTCAATTCCCAGGTCAGTAAATCCGTATTCCAGGCATTTTAGCGCGGTTTCTGTAGCATATCCCTGGTTCCAGTACTGCTTGTGGAATCTGAATCCGATATCATATTCCTCTTTATCCTCGCTGTATTTTAATCCGCACCAGCCGATAAAACCTGAAGTGTTTTTGTCAATCACCGCCATTCGGCCTACCCCATATTTTTCATACTGGTCGTAACCAGCCAGGAAGTTCTTTGCAGCCAGCACGCTTTTAAAAGGCTGATCGCCTGTGAATTTCAATACGTCCGGATCAAGATTCAGCGCATAAAAATCCTCAGCATCATTAATGGTGAGTTTTCGCAGTAGTGTTCGCGTGGTAACTAAATGTGAGACTGGATTCATCTGGTAGATGTTGGGGCATTAACGTCCAGGTTGGAATTTTTCAAATCCTTTCCCATTGAATGCATATGCACCCGATTTATGGGTTCCGAGCCAAAGCTGGCCCTTT
Source organism: Bacteroidota bacterium (assembly GCA_040386675.1). Lineage (GTDB taxonomy): Bacteria > Bacteroidota > Bacteroidia > Flavobacteriales_D > Luteibaculaceae > DASUEB01. The sequence continues at coordinate 9,092 of JAZKEZ010000156.1, forward strand.
CGGTCTTTGTAGATTGAAAATAAAGTAATTGGTTTACCCCCGTCGGTTACCGGGTAGCGTGTGATCTGCTTTCCGTGATACCTCCACACGCCTTCATCATATGTAGCCATCCACAGATCACCCGCATTATCTTCCACGGCTGACAGGAAATAAATGTAGTTCGTTCCGTCTTTGGCTTTTATACCTTCAATTCCTTTTTCCGTTTTGTAATCGACCAGTACTTTTCCATCCTCGTTTTTGATACCCGGAAAAATGCTGTACCGATAACGGGAATTGCAGAACCAGAATTTGCCTTTGCGGTCTTCAAGAATAGAGCGGATGCCAAAAGAACCGCCAGTTGGCGTGTTGGTGAGGTGATCCTCGTATAACC
>JAZKEZ010000157.1:0-3934 GCA_040386675.1 Bacteroidota bacterium
GCGCGCCTGGCGCAACGAGCGGCGGCGGCGAAGGAGGACGCGGCGCTGAGCCTCGGCACGCTGCGCGAGATCGGCGAGACCGTGGACCGGATCAAGGCCGACCTGGTACGCCTCGGCGGGCTGACCGGTCGGGTGCTGATGGAGAAAACCGTTGGCAGTTTTGGAATGGAGAAGATCGATCTTTCTGCACTGCATTCCGGTAGCTACTTATTGACCTTAAAGGGAAATGAAAAATCGGCGACCAAACGCATTGATCTACTAAGGTAATAGTGGTGTTGATTTTGTTAATAGCTTGATTTGTTGAGTAGTGAACGATTTTCCTATCTTGAACCACTAAACTCACCCTATGAAAGCCTTCACCCCCACCGGGTACCTCCTCATTATCTCCCTGTTCTTTTTCTCTTTCTGTGATTTCAGCTGTACTGGTGTAAAACTGGCCAGTGTAAGCGGAATGGACCTGGTTACGGGCAAACAGGTAGATTACAACCACCAGGCTGACGAATTTGTTGACGAGACGATGAAATCGAATCTCACACTCGACCCGGTGCTGTGGGCCGATCTCTCGTTTGCAGCCGCTATCATCGGGCTGAGTGCGTTCCTGGTGATGGCTGCCGCAGGCCGGCTCGATTCAGGCCGATGGTTTCATGTGGTGACTTCCGGGATCGGGGCTGTCTGTCAGCTGGCACTGATGTTCCATATCAAACACCTGCTGGCCGAGCAAAAAGATTTTGAACTGATCCATGCTGATTTTACCTGGGCGTACTGGATGGTATTTGCTTTATTCGTGCTGATCTTTTTCACACGACTGCTTTCACCGTTCCGCCTCATAAAAGCCCCGGCACCACAACCCGAACCCGATTTCCAAAAACTCGGCAACATCGAATAATCACTCTCTCCACTCTCCACTCTCCACTCTCAACTCTCCTCTATCCTCTATCCGAATCTCACCGACGTCATCGTCAGCGATCCACCCACCGCGCGATCGTTGAAGAACACCGGCTCCTCATTCTTTTGCTGCAATCCGAGAATGTACATGAGTGGCCAGTAGTGATCCGGAGTGGGTACCGCAAGCTTAGCCGACGGACCTAGTTTTTCGTATTCCGCCAGGCTGCGGTAATCTCCATTCGTGATAAGTTCCTTGAATTTCGCGTTCATTTCGTGCGCCCAGTCAAAGCCGTATTCCTTTTCGTTCAGTTTGTCGAAAGCCACCATTCGGAGGTTGTGTACCATATTACCACTCCCCATGATCAGTACGCCTTTTTTCCGCAATGCTGCCAGGTTTTTGGCCAGTTCGTAGTGGTACATCCCGTTCTGATAATAGTCGATACTCAATTGCAACACTGGGATATTTGCCTTCGGATACATGTGCTTTACCACGGTCCAGGTACCGTGATCCAGTCCCCATTCGTGATCCAGTCCCACCTTTCCGGGTTCGAAAAGTTTCGTGGTTTCTTCAGCCAGCGCCGGATTTCCGGGCGCGGGATACTGTACATCAAACAAGGCCTGCGGAAATCCACCGAAATCGTGAATGGTCTGCGGCTGATCTGCCGCGGTGATAAAAGTTCCCCGCGTAAGCCAGTGTGCGGAAATACAGATCACCGCGGTTGGCTGCGGCATTTCAGCGGCCAGCTTCGTCCAATAGTCACTGAATTCGTTGTTTTCAATCCCGTTCATCGGTGAACCGTGTCCTATAAAAAGAACCGGCATCAATGCACCATTCTCAGGCAAGGTATCGGCCATGGTCTTTATGGCACCAAATGCTGCGGTCATAAGCGTTATTCCTCCTAAACTTTTAATTGCTGTTCGGCGTTGCATAATAGATCAAATATACAACTATTGTAGATACAAGGGTTGGGGTTTTTAACTGCAAAGTGCGTGGAGTTTTTTCGCAAAGTGCGCAAAGGAGTTCTTCGTGATCTTTGCGCCTTTCTTTGCGATCTTTGCGGTTAAAAAAAATCCTCCTCTATGTTCGAAGACCTCGTCGTTGTAGAATTAGCCAGTGTACTTGCCGGTCCGGCGGTGGGTATCTTTTTTGCCGAACTCGGTGCCAGGGTGATCAAGATCGAGAACCGGAGAACCGGTGGCGACGTAACCCGCGGCTGGCGGATCAAAGGAGAGAACCGGGCCATATCGGCCTACTACAGCGCGGTAAACTGGAACAAGGAATCACTGATGCTCGACTTGTCGCAGGCCACTGATCTGGAGCAAACCCTCGAACTGATCAAATCCGCCGATATCGTGATTGCCAACTATAAACCTGGCGATGCGGAGAAACTTGGTGTTGATTATGAGTCGCTGAAAGCACACCACCCTTCCCTTATCTATGCTACACTCAAAGGCTTCAGCAACGACCCGGAACGCGTTGCTTACGATGTGGTGTTGCAGGCCGAAACCGGCTTCTTGTTCATGAACGGCACGCCCACCAGCGGACCGGTGAAAATGCCCGTGGCGCTTATTGATCTCCTGGCTGCACATCAACTCAAAGAAGCGATACTGATCGGTTTATTGAAAAAGGCAAAGACCGGTGAAGGCAGCTTTATAGAAACCTCGCTAGAGGAAGCCGCTCTGGCTTCGCTGGCCAACCAGGCCACCAACTGGCTGATGAACGGCTATGACCCACAGCCATTAGGCACCATCCATCCGAACATTGCTCCGTATGGTGAGGTATTCAGCAGTGCAGATGATCAGCTTTTTGTACTTGCAGTCGGAGCCGAGAACCAATTCCGGTCGCTGTGTGAGTTCCTGGGACTAAACGGACTTCCCGGAGATCCGCGCTTTAGTACTAATGTTTCAAGGGTACAGCACCGCACCGAACTCGCAAGCTTGTTGGCAGATGCTTTTTCAACCCTATCCTACGGACAGATTGCTTCAGGACTTGGTAAATACAGGATCCCGTTCGGAAAAATAAGATCGGTAAAAGAGGTAATGGAAGGCCCTACAGCGCAATCGATGCTGCTTCGGGAAACTATTGAGGGAGTGCAGACGGTGAGGTTGAGGAGTGTGGCATTCAATAAATTCTGGTGATAAATCACCGCTTTCGCTTCCGCTCAATCAACTCCCGTTGCACCAAATCCAGCAACTTCGAAGTTTCCTCATCGGTAAGCTGCTTGCCAAAATGCACCAGTTTACCCTGGTACTGGAACTGGATATATCCGTTTCCTTTTACCCAGAAACTCTGGTCCATCGATTTTACCCAGCCTTCTTCCAGCTTCAGTTTGGCGAAATGCGGAATGTTATCGATAAAGAACTCACGCGATTTTCCACGCCCGCGGATCACGTCGCGGATCACCAGTTTGTCGTCTGCAAATTTGATGCTCTCGTACCCGAACTTTCTCCACAGGAAGATCAGTCCGATACGGTATTCGTAATAACCCCAGAACGTTAGGAGTACTGCGATCACCAGTTTGGTCTCTTTGGGCAGTGGCGTAAATAGCTGTGTAATAAAATAAATACCGCTGCAGGTCCAGAAAAACAGCCAGGTGGCAAGCAGCGTTTCCTTGCTGCGCTCTACCGATGCGGCGATGACCACCGAGAAGATCCCGTTCTTGTTCTGATGACTGATTCTGCTACCGATAAATTTCATAATACGATCAACTTTTCGCGGGCAAATTTAGCGGCTTGACCTTCTCTACAACCTGGTCGTAAAGATTTTCATACATCGGCAGGATATTTTCCAGTTCGAATCCGGCAGCCTGGATTAGCGCCTGCTCCTTGAATTTTTTCAGTAATGCATCGTCTTTCAGCAACAACAGGGCGTTTGCGGCCATATCGTCCACATCTCCCACATCACTCAGGAAGCCCGAGAATCCGTGAACGTTGACTTCTGGAATTCCACCGGTATTCGATGAGATCACCGGAACACCGGCGGCCATCGCTTCCAGTGCAGCCAGTCCGAAACTCTCGGTTTCTGAAGGAAGCAGGAACAGGTCGCTGA
>JAZKEZ010000157.1:3980-6278 GCA_040386675.1 Bacteroidota bacterium
TCCCAAGCACTTCCACATCTTCCATCAACCCGTATTGGCGACAAAGGGTTTCCACGTGATAGCGCTCCGGACCGTCGCCGATGAGCAGTAGTTTGGCCGGCATTTCCTTCCGAACCCTATAAAACACCTCGACCACGTCGGTCATCCGTTTCACCGGTCTGAAATTGGAGATGTGGCAAAGTATCTTCTCGCCATTCGGCGCGAACACCTGTCGCATCTTGCAGGCTTCCTTGCCGTTTTTATGAAGTTTCCGGGAATTGATAAAATTGGGCACCACTTCTACCGGGCGGTTGATCTTGAAATGACTGAACGTATCCTGGCGCAGGCTTTCTGAAACCGCGGTTACCGCATCGCTTTCGTTAATGGCGAAAGTAATAACCGGCTCAAAGCTCTGATCACGACCCACTAAAGTAATATCGGTACCGTGAAGGGTGGTAATAAAAGGAACGTGGATGCCTTCGCTTTTTAGGATCTGGCGTGCCATATATGCCGCAGAAGCGTGAGGAATAGCGTAATGCACATGCAGTACATCGAGCTTTTCATTTTTCACCACGTCGACCAGTTTACTGGCCAGTACCAGTTCGTACGGCGGGTAATCAAACAACGGATAATCGCTTACGCGAACTTCATGGTAAAATATGTTCTTATTGAAGGACCCCAGGCGGACCGGCTCCGAATAGGTAATGAAATGTATTTCGTGGCCCTTGGCCGCCAGTGCTTTTCCCAACTCTGTTGCAACCACCCCGCTTCCGCCGAAGGTGGGGTAGCAAACCATTCCTATTTTCATCTGATAACGTTAACCCTGTAGGTGCCCGCAAATGTTGCGAATTATGTTTCGTGCCGATCTTAATTTAGCATTTTTTGCACGAATTCTTCCAAAGGGGTCAAAAATGACTGAAACAGGGTATTGAATTGCATAGTCTAATCGAAATACTTTCGCATCCGAAAGGCCGGCTCATAATCCGGCTCCCTGTTTTAATCCCAAAACAAATGAAAAAAATTCTACTTACCATGCTGACTGCGGCGCTAACAGGCCAGTTGGTAACTGCACAGACCTTTACCGGTCCGGCAACCGTTTACAATGTGGAAGCCACTTCGGCTGATGCACATACGTTCTACAGCCTTCGCAACAAAAAAGTGGTTCCGGCAAGCGATTCTGCTACTGCAAACTGGGACATCGCCTTTTGCAAAAGCCGTATCATCTTTAACAGCGGCACCAGCGGCCCGGGTAAAGTAAAAGCACAACTGGTTGACCAGGCCTGGGTAAACATAAAAGAAGCTCCGGCAACAGGTTACCTCGTAGATGCCGGTTCTGATAAAGTAGTCCCAACCGGAAGCGGAAAAGGCTGGTACTGGTACAATGCCACTACCGAAGCCATCAGACCGGTTCCTCACCGCTCACTCGTTATCCAGTGGGAAGACGGCCAACGTGCCAAACTTGAGATCATCAGTTACCACAAAAATGCTTCGACAGCCGCCAACAGCGATAAAGGATTCTATTCGTTCCGTTACCTGCTTTCGGCCACCAACAATTTAAGTCAGCACCTGGATGAGGTGTATAACCTCGATGCGACGACCACCGCTCATTTCAATCTTGCGGGTAATCAGGTAATGGAAGCTGCGCAATCGACTACTGATGCATGGGACGTTTCGTTCACCAAAACCGATATCGTAGTAAACAGCGGCGGTACCAACACAGGCAAAACAGTAGGACAATTCGTTGAAATTCCTTTTGCCAACCTGCTTGTAGCGCCCGATGCGAATTACAAAAACAATACTGAAGCAGTGCCCGGCGGATCAGACAACAGCTGGTACCACTACGATTTCCTGCTTACCCACACCATTACCCCGATTGAGGGACGTACACTGGTTTTCCAGGATAAACATGGTCGTTTCTCTAAAATGGTGATCAATAGCTACTATAAAGATGCGCCTGCCACTCCGATCCTACTGAACACTGCCGGTTGGTACAAATTCCAGTATTTCTACCAGCCCGACGGAAGTGTGAACCTTGATCCTGATTATGTGGCCGCATACACTCCGCTGCCTGCTGATACAGTAAGCAACGACGATCCGGAGAATCCTAATGACCCGAATAACCCAGATACCCCCGGAGATACTACCGGAACCAATCCTGGTGACACCACCGGCGGAACCGGAACCGGAATTGCCGCACATGCAGCGGGACTTCAGTTTGCCGTTTTCCCAAACCCTTCGGCAAACGGGAACTTTACCATCAAAACAGGTGAGTTGCTGCGTTCGGTAAACATTTTCAACATGACCGGAACTCTGGTATAT
>JAZKEZ010000158.1:0-4471 GCA_040386675.1 Bacteroidota bacterium
ATCACCATCCGCGCTAAAAAAGAAGGCCTCGACCCAAAGGCCATTGTCGACAAATACGACGCGATCATTAAGCAGTCGTTCAAGGACATCGGTGTGTCGTTCGACATTTACCACCGCACCAGCGACCCGCTGCACCACCAGACTTCACAGGAGTTTTTCCTGAAACTATACGAAAACGGCAGCTTCATCAAAAAGCAAAGCGAGCAGTTCTTCGACGAAGAAGCCCAGCAATTCCTGGCCGACCGTTACATTACCGGAACCTGTCCGAAGTGCGGCAACCCGAATGCCTACGGCGATCAGTGTGAGAAATGCGGAAGCACATTAAGCCCCGATGATCTCATCAACCCGCACTCTACGCTAAGTGGTAAACCGCCGGTAAAACGCCCGACCTCGCACTGGTACCTGCCTATGGAGCGCCACGAGCAATGGCTCAAGGAATGGATCGAAACCGGCAAGCTCGAAGGAGTTGCACTGCACGATCCGAAAGAATGGAAGCCACAGGTACTCGGACAGTGTAAAAGCTGGATCGACGGCGGATTGCAGGCCCGCGCCATGACCCGCGATCTGGACTGGGGCGTTAAAGTTCCGCTTCCGAACGCCGAAGGAAAAGTACTTTACGTGTGGCTCGATGCGCCTATCGGATACATCACCGCTACAAAGGCCTGGGCCGACCAGGCGGGCAAGAACTGGGAAGATTACTGGAAAAAAGACGATACCGCACTCTTTCACTTTATCGGGAAAGACAACATCGTGTTCCACTGCATCATTTTCCCGATCATCCTCAAAGAACACGGTGGATTTATACTCCCGCAAAACGTTCCGGCCAATGAATTCCTGAATCTCGAAGGAGATAAGATCTCTACCTCGCGCAACTGGGCAGTCTGGCTGCACGAATACCTCGAGCAATATCCCGACAAGCAGGACGAATTGCGTTACGTGCTGACCAGTATCGCACCCGAATTCCGCGACAGCGAATTTACCTGGAAAGATTACCAGGCACGGGTGAACAATGAACTGGTGGCGATCCTGGGGAATTTTGTAAACCGCGCACTGGTACTTACCCATAAGTATTACGAAGGCCGCGTTCCCGCACAGGGAGTGCTTACTGCAGAAGACCACACGATGCTTGCTGAGATGAAGGCCATTCCGGATCGCGTGGCCGATTACATTGCCGCACACCGCTATCGTGAAGCATTGGCCGAAGCCATGAACTTTGCCCGTGTTGGGAACAAATACCTGGCTGATACCGAGCCGTGGAAACTGATCAAAACCGATGAAGAGCGGGTAAAAACGATCATGAACCTTTCGTTGCAGATCAGCGCCGGACTTTCCATCATTCTCGAACCTTTCCTGCCGTTTACTGCCCAGAAACTTCACGACATGCTGAATTTCGGAACCCAGCCCTGGGAAAGGGTAGGTGCGGCAGACCTGTTGGCCACCGATCACCAACTGGGTGAAGCGAAATTGCTGTTCCAGAAGATCGAAGACGATATGATCGAGAAGGAAGTGAGCAAACTGGCCGCAAGTAAAGCAGCCAATGCAGCAGCCGAACCTGAAGAAGCAGTTGCGGGAGACCTGATGCCGTTTAAGGGTGAAACCACTTTCGATGCATTCCAGCAAATGGACATCCGTATAGGAGAGATCACCGCAGCAGAAAAGGTGGAGAAATCAAAAAAGCTACTAAAACTCACCGTAGATACGGGATTGGATGTCAGAACCGTGGTAAGCGGCATTGCCGAGCATTTTTCAGCAGAAGAAGTGATCGGCAAACAGGTAACCTTACTTGCGAACCTTGCTCCGAGAACCATTATGGGCATCACTTCGCAGGGAATGATCCTGATGGCGGAAGACCGGGCGGGGAAATTGCAGTTTCTAAGCCCGGCTAAAGGTGTGGATAATGGGAGTAAAGTGGCGTAACTGATGTCAGACGGTAGTCATGCAATAGTCATACATTGACAATCAATAGTCAATCAATTGTATGACAATGAGTGACAACTGAGAGACAATGATTGACAATCGTTTGACCATGTACAACCGTATGAGTTAAAGCAACTGCGGAATCGTTTTAAACAAAAACTCCTTCTCCGAATAATATTTCAAAAACCTGGGTAGTGCATATTCCAGGTTTTTTTGTGCCTTAACACTGTCGTGAAACAGTACGATATCGCCGTTGGCGGAAGTACAGGCATTGTCGAGGCAGCGTTCGGGTGAGATTTTCTGGTCGTAATCCTGCGTGAGCACCGACCACATGATGACCTGGTATTGCTTGCGGAGTACCTTTAGCTGACTGGGTTTTATCCGGCCGTATGGTGGCCTGAACAGCCGGCTGGGAATGTGTTTCCCGGCTTCAATGATATTCCTGAAATATTCGCGGTCGGTGGTGCTCCAGCCTTTAAGGTGGTTGTGGGTATGATTCCCGATCACGTGGCCCTCGTTTACGATCCTTTCCAGTAATTCCGGATAACGGGCCGCGTTTTCACCCACACAAAAGAAGGTAGCCCTCACATTAAAAAGCCTGAGCTGGTCTAATACCCACGGAGTGACCTCCGGTATGGGTCCGTCGTCGAAAGTGAGGTAAAGCGTGTTCTTTTCGCTTCCGGGCAGATTCCACACCAACGACTTCATAGAGTCTTTGATTAGGTTGGGAACTCTTGCAGGTAAAAACATAGAGGGCTCGTTATGCCAACAAAATACGGAAAAAGCGGATTGAGGTGTTTATTAACCGCAAAGACCGCTAAGTTTTTTGCGCAAAGGGCACAAAGGATTGGCGGTAATGCTGGCCTGAAAAGAAAAAGGCCCTGCTTTTCAGCAAGGCCTTCATTCTCAATTCTCCACTTTCAATTCTCAATTAAAACTTGATCTGTCCTCCTGCAGCGGCAGCGCCCTGCATCTTGAGTTCAGCATTTTTCTGAAGCAGGGCCAGGCGATCTTCCATTTGCTTGGCCAGTTTGTCCTGCTGCTTGAATTTAGCGATCTGCGACAACCTGGTCATTACCGCCATGGCAAGCTGCACATCGTTCTGCTGCTTGGTCCAGTAGTCAGGCTCAAGGCTCAGGTAGTACTCCATATCATGCTCGTACACATCAAACAGTTTCTGTGCAAGGGTATTGGCCGTTTTCAGTTCGTTGATCTGGTAGTAGCTTTCAATGATCGGCACCATCAGACGATCGTAAGGAACGTTTTTCTCCGGCATTACCTGGATCGTACGGTCAAGTACTTTCTTGGCATCGGCATTTCTTCCTTCGTTGATCAGCGATTCGGCAAGGTTGGCAAACTGCAGGCGCAGGTTGGTGGTCATACGCAGGTTGTTCTCATCCATGTAGATGTCTTCCTTGTCCATATTCCCCCATCCGAACTTGTTCATTACGTTGGTGTACATCACGTTCGTGTTGATACGGCCCAGAATGTTCGGGTTTCTTCCTTGTGGCGTACGGATCGGAACCAGGCGGTAAGCCAGACCTTCCAGCTGGAAGTAATCTTCAAGGCCCAGGTAAGCATCCTGTCCGGTGGTCACTGCGAAATAGATCGGGCGCTCCCAGTTGTTGTTTGCAAGCAGGTCAAGCACCATCAGCTGGTTTTTCAGCAGGTAAGGCTTGTCTACCTTCCAGGTAATGGCATCTACCACCTGTGCGCTGTCCTTGCGGTCAACGATACCAAGTTTGTAAGCTTTTTCCTTATCAACCGAGATAGAGAAAGTTTTGGTAGGCAGGTAGTTCAGGAATGAACCGTCGCTAACCTGTACTTTCTTGGTGTCGTCCTGTACAAAATCCATCAGACGTTTCAGGTCGATCGGAGTTCCGGCCTGGTTGCGGCTGTCGTCAAGAAGAACGATATCACGGGTACCCTGGCGGTACATATATTCCTGCAATCCGAAAGGAACCGGCTCACTGTCGTAAGCTTTACGTTTCATCTGGGTGATGTACCAGTCGGTATTCAACAGCGAAAGGTTTACGATACGCACGTCGGTACGGTATCCTTCCACTTCCTGTACGTACCATAGCGGGAACGTATCGTTATCCCCGTTGGTGAACAGGATCGCGTTTGGCGCACAGCTGTCGAGGTAATTCTTGGCGAAATCCACACCGGTACGGCGTTTCTCACGGTTGTGGTCGTTCCAGCATTCTTTAGCCATAAGATATGGTGCAGGAACAGCGAGCAGGAGCGCGACAATTGCCGTAAGTGAAGGATTTTTGGTCACGTTCGAAATTCCCATCATTATGAGGATCAGGATCAGTGCCGCACCGCCCATGTATCCAACAGAATACGACAGTGAGTGCCCGTTTCCGAACATGGTTTCTACAATGAAAAGAACAGCGGCAGAACCGATCACCGGGATGGCAATACGCACAAATCCTTTGGTGCTGAGTGTCCGGCCGAGATCAAAGAGTGCATAGACCCCGAGACCGATCCATATTGCAAAAGCATAGAACGAACCAACGTAAGCGTAGTCACGTTCCCTTGGCTGGTAAGG
>JAZKEZ010000158.1:4481-4797 GCA_040386675.1 Bacteroidota bacterium
TAAGGATACTGGTTCAGGTAGATCACGATCGCAAGACCGGTCAGGAAGAACAGCAGCATCACTACCGACCATTGTTTCACGTCTTTATTGAACTGGTAAATGAGACCGATCAATCCGAAGATCAGCGGGATCAGGAAGAATACGTTATGTCCTTTGTTCGCAAGGATACTTGCCGGGAGGTGATCCTGGTTGCCCAGTCGCTGTGCGTCGATCGCCTTGATACCGGTAATGTAGTTTCCTTCGGTAATGTTTCCGTGGCCCTGGATATCGTTCTGACGACCGGAGAAGTTCCACATGAAGTAACGCAGGTACATCC
>JAZKEZ010000158.1:4807-6068 GCA_040386675.1 Bacteroidota bacterium
AGAAGGTAAGGTTTTCACCGAAAGTTGGCTTCATCAGGGTTTGTGAACCACGCGGACCGTTTGAAGTCTCTGGTTTTCCCTGGAAATCCGACCAGTATTTATATTGGCTGATGTGACTTTCCTGAGCGCTGTACATCCTCGGGAACAGTCGGCAGAATTTTGGATCGTACACGTATTCAGCACCTTTTTTCGGGTCACTTACGATGTACTGGCTTTCAACCGTTAATCCCGTTTTACCGGATTTTTTAATGTATTGCTCAGCATCAAAAGGAGTGATGAAGCTTTGCAGATCCATGGTTCCGTCTTTTACCACGTAAGCCGCAGTGTATACAGGGTTTCCGTCTTTACGCGGATTTGCAGGATCAAGCGGTGCCATCCAGTCCTGTCCGTACAATAGCGGACGATCTCCGTACTGTTCACGGTTGAGGTAAGAAAGCAGTGAGAATACGTTCTCCGGGTTGTTCTCGTCGATTACCGGGTTGGCATTTGAGCGGATGGTGATCACGGCGTAGGTAGAATACCCGATAAGGATAGTGGCTAAACAAAGGATTGCCGTGTTGTACAACGGTTTTGCCTTGCGGTGGCTCCAGCGCAGTCCGAAAACGATCGCTGTTACAAAAAGGATCACATAGATCAGAACGCCTGAATTGAAAGGCAGTCCCATTCCGTTTACGAATATTCTTTCGAAAACACTCGCCAGTTTAACGGTTCCGGGGATGATACCGGCCTGAATGATCCCGAGGATAAGTACCGAGATGATAAAGGTGTAGATCACTCCTTTGCGTGTAGTCTCGAATTTGCGGAAGTAGTAAACAAACGCAATTGCAGGGATACATAGAAGGTTAAGCAAATGGACCCCGATTGAAAGACCCATCATGTAGGCGATAAAAACCAGCCAGCGGGTGCTGTGCGGCTCGTCGGCAACCGAATCCCACTTCAGGATGGCCCAGAAAACGATGGCGGTAAACAGCGAAGACATGGCATAAACCTCACCTTCGACAGCCGAAAACCAGAATGAATCACTAAAAGTATAGGCAAGTGCGCCTATCGCTCCGCTGGCAAGTATCGCTATAATGCGACCGTTGTCGAGCTGGTCTTTTGCGAATTTGCGGGCGAATGCCGTGATGCTCCAGAAGAGGAACAAGATGGTAAATCCGCTGCAAAGCGCAGAGAGTACGTTAATATATATAGCTGCATACTGAACAGGGACAAAAGCTGCGAACACGCGGCCAAGCATCATGAACAGGGGTGCTCCGGGAGG
>JAZKEZ010000159.1:0-4529 GCA_040386675.1 Bacteroidota bacterium
AAGCTGGGAGGAACGACCAGATCGCCGAACGGGTCGCAATGTTGTGAGTGGAGCGAGTGAAGTAAAAGCAGCGACAATTTCTTTCGTTCTTTCTTTCCAAAAGAAAGGACAGCAACCAACAAAGCGTCAAACGAGAGGGAAATAGGAAATGATCATCAATTTACAGAACAGATCGAATCGATCAGTCCACCACCAGCCTGGTACTAACCGGAGCAGATCCTTCGCTCTTAAAAATCACCATGTATATCCCTTTCGACAGCGCTGACAGGCTGATCACATTGCTCCTGCCGTCAAGCAGGGTCGAGAGTTGCAGCTTTCCATCAGCCGAATACATCTCCAGCCGGACCGGAACATCGCTATCACTTTCGATGTGTACATTGCCTGATGCGGGATTCGGGAAAAGACGGTATGCGACGGTTTCTGATGAAGTAGTGATTCCGAGGCTAACATCAGGAAAGATTGAAACGGTCTTTACAGGCGAGTAGTTGATGCCATCGTGGACACGGACCTGTAGTTCAATGGTTTCATTAAATCCCGGTGCTGCGATAAATGAATGGCCGTTGGTGGTGTAATTCGCTCCGGGCATGATCTCGTAACGGAATCCGTAGGGATAGGTGTTGTATACGTTTTGGACGGCCAGGTAATTCAATGAAAATGGAATGGAGTCGTAGGTACTGTAGACCAGCGGCTGCTGACCGACGATCATCGGGGCGGCTACCACACTGTCGTTTTGGTATACCCGGCAATAATCGAAGGCAATTTTTCCGGGCATTTTGGTAGTGCTGTCGGGCTCGCCATCGAGGAAAGCGATGTTTGAGTTTACAATCACCGCCATGGGAACATCCGGAATGTGTCGTTGGCGGATAAAGCGTGTGAAGAAATTCTGCGGCACCTCTTTTCCATTGTGGTACCAGTTGATCTCTGAGGCGGTCCAGAGTACACCGAACGAGTGCTGTATTTCGCCAAAATGTTGTTCAGACTTGAGGTGCGCAATGGACTGGGTAGAATTGGTGAGCGCATCTTTTTCCTTCCAATGAAGCGTCATCTGGGCATCGTAGGGATCAGAGCCGGCCAGTTCGAAAACATCAATTTCTGAGTTCTTTTCGCCATACAACCAGAACGCGTTGAAGAACCCTTTCCCGGGATCTGACTGAAACCCCGCTTCAAAGTAGCCGTGCAGGAATTGCCGGTGACTGTACAGCATTCCACAGCTGTACTGGAAGGTGTCTTTGTAGGGCGCAAAATTACCCTGTGCATCATAGGCAAACACATCACCGATAATTTCTTCTTTGCGATTGAACATTTCCAGTCGTCCGTTGGAAAAGCCGTGGTTGCCTTGCCGGGGAGAGTAGGAGAGGCCGTTGGCCCATGGTCCCCAGGGAAACCAGGTGTCCCACCGCGCATAGGTTTCTGCGCTATCGGAAAACTCATCGTGCCACACCAGGTTGAAGCCTTCTTTGTAGGCCATTTGTTGCTGCGCAATGCTGGAAATTGAGTAGCAGATCATCAACAAAACAAGAAAAGAGCGGACAGATTTCATCATTCTAAAATTACGCTATATGATCAAAACGCGGTGTTAAATTCTACCAACTGCACCCGATCGCCGACGGCAGGCCGCAATTACCGGAGTTATTAACAGTCTTTTGAAAAATAAAATGATCCGACCCTGGTATTGGCTTTCCCAACTACGACGAGTTCAGGATTCCTGTGAATCCCTTGTCTGACGGTGCTTTCATGTGAAAAAAAATGTGAAAAGCGGGGCATTTTCAATGAGAGAATGCAATACTGCCTTAAAAAAGTGCTGCACCCTGTTTAAAAACAGGCAACCGGATGGGGTAAATTCGGACACCCTTACAAACGCGCGCGTACTTATGATATCCTCCCTTACCGGCTTTTTGCCATTTCTGCCCTTTCCCCAAAGAGTAATTGTCCGTTTTATGCCTCTGTTGTTCGTTAGCACCGAATAGCCGGAAGCCTTGTCCTGCCTCACTTTGCCTTACATACAATTTTTACACTACTCACCGATTATCCCTTCGTTTATGAAGAATTTTACGCGTTCACTTTTACTCAGTCTGTCTAATTGCTGTAGATCTACGGTAATTGCGCTGTTACTGTTCATTTCGAGTGCGACTCAACTTTCTGCCCAGTCTGATCTTTGCTCGGCTGCGCCCACCCTTACACCGGGAACCACCTGTGTAAACACGGCGTATACCGTGCAGGCGGCGTGGGGGAACGAGATCGCAGCACCCTGCGGACTGGGTTCCAGTTACCGTGACGGCTGGTACAAATTTACCGCCGCCCACACGTACACCACGATCACAGCGAGTACGAACCGCACGCTGGCACTCGCCGTATACAGCGGAACCTGCGGGGCGCTCACCGAACTGAGTTGTGCGCAAACCACCGGTACCACAAGTATTAAGCTGAATACCGTGATCGGCACCACGTATTTTATCCGTCTGTACCGCGCCAACAACGCCCAGGCCAACACCATGACCGGTAACATCTGCGTAAGTGAGTCGCAGTATTGTACACCGGCCCACACCAGCTGTAATACCGATTACATCAACCGCGTGACCATTGGTTCGGTTAGCAACACGACCAACGGATGTTCAGGCTCAGGTTATACCCGATTTACGGCACCGAAATTCTACGGCGCAAAAGGTTGTCCGATCAATTTCACAGTTGCCTGTAATCCGACCTGGGACGAAAACATGGCGATCTGGATCGATTACAACGGGGATAAGGATTTTGCGGATGCCGGTGAGAAAGTATATACCGCGCCAACCGACCTGGCCACACACAACGGAACCTTTACCATTCCTGCAACGGTGGCAGACGGAACCTACGCCCTGCGGGTAAGTATCACCTATACCGCGGCAACCAGTGCCGACGGTTGCGGGAGTTACACCTATGGAGAGACAGAAGATTATACGATTACTGTAGGACCGGGAGTTACACCATCGACCCCGGTGGCCACGGCAGCTTCCAATATTCAGTGTAAGAATTTCAATGCCAACTGGAACCAGACCGCCTCTGCGACCAACTACTTTCTTGACGTGGCTACCGATGCGGCATTTACTGCGATCGTTGCCGGATACAATAACCTGAACGTGGGCATGTCGAATTCGTTCTAAGTTACCGGGCTGCTGGCCTCAACCACCTATTACTACAGGGTTCGTGCTACCAACTGCTACGGAACCAGCGCCAGTTCGTCGGTAATGTCGCTCACCACCAATGCCGCAAGTACCTGTTACTGCGAACCAGAGACTAACGGCTGTGGGGCTTACTTCATCAACAACGTTACTTTTTCTGACCTCGACAATACTTCAGGCTGTAGTCCCGGAACATTTGTTTTTTACGATGATGTAGTGGCCAACGTAACCACCGGGTGTTCATTCACACTTGCGGGCAGCATGTCGTCGAACCTCGGCGGATACTGGAATGCATGGATCGATTACAACAGGAACGGTACGTTTGAAACTACCGAAAGTGTGCACGATGGAAACACCTTCTCACAAACCTTCACCCAAAACGTAACCATACCTGTAACCGCCCTTACCGGTGCTACGCGGATGAGGGTAAAGATGGTATACAATACCAACGGAGCTACCAACAGCGCCTGTACCTCTCCCAATGATAACGGAGAAACCGAAGATTACGTAGTCAACATCCTTCCGCCAACGGCATTACCAGCGCCGGGAATCCTGGATGCCACGACGATCAAATGCGTTTCGTTTACCGCCAACTGGCAGGCAGTGACCGGTTCTACCGCTTACTTCCTGGATGTGGCCACCGATGCAGGCTTTACCGCTATGGTTGCCGGTTACAACAACCGCGCGGTGGGCAATGTGCTCAACTTTTCGGTTACGGGTCTGAATGCTTCTACCGCTTATTATTACAGGGTCAGAGCATCGAATTGTTCAGTGAGCGGAGCCACTTCGGCATCGGCAACACTGACCACTTTCCCATCGAATACCTGTTATTGTGAGCCTACGTACTCCACCGGTTGCGGAACCTATTCGATCCGCCAGGTGACCTTTAACACCCTTTCGAATACCACCGGTTGTTCGTCGACGACCTATTCGTACTACACCTCTCCGACCACTACCGTGAACCGGAACTGTACCTATACACTTACTTCAGCCATCAACACCAGTTCAGGTGGATGGAATGCCTGGATAGACTGGAACCAGAATGGTGTTTTTGAAGCATCAGAAAGTGTGTTCGACGGAACCACTACGACCCAGACCGGCATCAATACCGGAGTAACCATCCCGGCAACTGCATTGCTGGGCAATACGCGGATGAGGGTAAGGCTGGCATTTTCTACCAACTCCAATACCGGATCGGCATGTACCACTATTGCCGACAGGGGAGAGACCGAAGATTACCTTATCACCATTGCAGATCCTGTGGCGGGTGTAACCGTGGCAAGAACGCTTACGGAATGTTCTCCTGCTGCCGAAAACTTTGAACTGAACGATTACGATCCGACTGCCACTTACATCTGGGAAAGTTCTGCAGAC
>JAZKEZ010000160.1:0-6674 GCA_040386675.1 Bacteroidota bacterium
GTTTGATGACGGTCCCGATCCAGTAAACACACCGCGCATTCTCGACACCCTCGATCAGCACGGCATCAAAGCCATTTTCTTCGTGATCGGGAAAACTGCCGAAAGTTTTCCTTCCGTACTCCGGGAAATCGACGCCCGCGGCCATACCATTGGCAATCATTCCTACAGTCACCGGTACCTGCTTCCCTTTTACCGCGTAAGGTCATTGCTGAAAGACTTCAACCGTTCTGCAACGGTTATCGAACAAGCTATAGGCAAACGGCCTTTGCTCATCCGTCCGCCGTTTGGAGTAACCAGTCCACGGTATTACGGCATGCTGTTGCGGAAAAAATTCACTTCCATCGGCTGGAGTCTGCGTTCTCTTGATACCGTGGCCAGTAACCGCGCAGACCTCATTCAACGGGTTACCAAAAAACTCAGGCCCGGAGCAGGACAAATCCTGCTGCTGCACGACAACCGCGCGCTTACCGCCGATGCGCTTCCCGAACTGATTGCACGCATTACCGAAAGCGGAATAAACATTGTAACACCGGCAGAAGCTCTAACCGTACCTTTCTATGAATAAACGCACATATATCCTGGTGTTCATGCTGTTGCTGCTCGCTGGCGGCATTTCAGCACAAAACGGGTTCAAGCCCGTAAAAAACCAGGAAGCCGTATTGGCTGAACTCAATAAAACCGCGGCAGAAACCCACACCATCACCGCCGATTTTACCGAGGAGAAAACGATGGCGGCCTTCAGCAAACCGCAATTCGGAAAGGGAAAATTCTATTATGCTGAAAAAGATAAACTGCGCTGGGAGCAGGTTTCGCCTTTCGATTACGTGATCGTGATCAATGGAAAAAGCCTCAGTATCCGCGAAAACGGCAAGATCAAAAAGATAAGCGGCGGCAACCGTTCGCTCGGCAGAGTAAGCGAATTCCTGCTGAATATGGTTCAGGGAAATTTCAGGAACGACCCCAAACTGCCGGTCAAATGCTTTGAATCCTCCTCGCAATACCTGGTTGAACTTACACCGACCAACTCTCCGCTTGGAAAGATCTACAAGAACCTGAAACTTTACTTTTCGAAAACCGACAAAAGGCTTCAGGGCATTGAATTTTTTGAAGCCAACGGCGACCGCAGGACCATGAAATTCTTTAACCAGGTGTACAACAAGCCGGTGGCATCCACTTTTTTTACCCTTCAGTAATATGCTGATAAACGGCCTGTTCAACGCACATTCCATCCTCCGGGAAGATGGAAAAATCACCGCGGCTGTAGCCATTGCTGCGGGTCACGCCATTTTCGAAGGTCATTTCCCTACGCAGCCGGTTACACCCGGAGTGCTGCAACTCCAGCTGGTAAAGGAGTTGATTGCCGAAGTGATTGATCGTAATTTGATGCTTTCGACAATTGGACGGTGTAAATTCCTTGCCGTATGGGATCCGCGCAATCACCCGGAAATTGAGGTGGATATAAACTATACCGAAGAAAACGGCGAGCTTCGTGCTTCGGCTACCGGCGCAAAGGATGAGACCGTCTTCTTTAAATTTTCAGCAGTGTACCGATGAGCGAACTTGTGCTGAAGCAGATCAATGCCTGTGTCATTGTCCCGACCTACAATAACCGAAACACCCTGAACCGCGTGATCGACGGAGTATTACACTACGGCGAGGGACGCGAGGTGATCGTGGTAAACGACGGCTCGACCGACGACACAGAGGAGATCCTCCTCCAATATGGATCACGGATCACGGTACTTAAAAACGAACGGAACAGTGGTAAGGGAACAGCATTGAAACGCGGTTTCCGACATGCCATCGAGCAGGGTTTTGACTATGCCATCACCATTGATTCCGACGGTCAGCATTACCCCGACGACATTCCCCTGTTCATCGCAAAAACACTGGAAACTCCAGGGTTGATGTTGATGGGAGCACGGAATATGGCCCAGGCCGGCGTTCCCGGGAAAAGCTCTTTCGGCAATAAGTTTTCGAATTTCTGGTACAAGGTAGAGACCGGGATCGAACTTCCGGATACACAGACCGGTTTCCGGATGTATCCACTGGCGCCACTGAAGAAAATGCGCCTTTTCACTACAAAATTCGAACTGGAGATTGAAGTGATCGTAAAAATGGCCTGGCGGAATATTGAGGTAAAAGCACTGCCGATCAAGGTATTATACGATCCAAACGAACGCGTGACCCACTTCCGTCCGTTCCGGGATTTTACCCGCATCACCATCCTGAATACCTATTTCGTTATCCTCACGGTGCTGTACCATTTCCCGAAACGCATACTCACTTCGTCGGTAAAGAAAAGCTTCTGGGAAAAATTAAAGGACGACATCTTCCAACCCGGCGAATCGGCCACCAGAAAGGCCGCATCCGTTGGCTTCGGACTGTTCATGGGCATTATACCTGTCTGGGGATTTCAATTGCTGATCGGCATCGCATTAGCCGTAGTGTTCCGGTTGAATAAAGTACTGTTTGTCGCGGCGGCCAACATCAGCGTTCCGCCAATGATCCCGGTTGTGATCGCCGCCAGTATTTTCACCGGCAACCTCATCCTTCCCGGCGCACAGGAAATCCCGCCGCTGGAAACCATCACCCTTGCCGACATCCACCTCAACCTGCTTACATATGCCGTTGGGGCAGTTGTGCTGGCGGGAATAATGGGGATGTTGGGGTTTGTGGTGACTTATGGGGTGCTTACATTTTTCAGAAAGCCGAATAAACCAGGAAAAACCCATCCTCAACCCTAAACTCCAATTCCATTTTTTCTGTTGACGTACTAATCATCCCTATCATCCTGCCTGAAATCTCAGCTTCAAACGGCTCAACAGTAAAATGACTGTATACATTCAATGACGTGTCGCCGGCCATTTTATACAGCGCTTCTTTTGCACACCAGGTCAGATGAAGCTCGCCAACACTCAGATCCCGGCCGAAAGCCTCTTGCTCTTCATTCCGTAAAAACAGCGATTTCCCCGAGGAGATATGCGGTTTCGGAACCTGGATATCAATACCGACGGCCTCTTCCGGATGAACCATTACCGCTGCATACTCCCCGCTATGCGACACCGAAACCTGCCAGCCATTGCTCAGTACCGGATGCCCGTCGTCCCGATGAGACAACTTCACTTCATCACCAGGAAAAATTTCCTTCAGCAAACACCACACTGCCAGTCGCTGCAACTGCCGCTGCCCGGAAACCGGCGTCTCAACAAACCCGCCTGGTCCCAATCTTTCGCGCAACTCCTCCCCACTCTCCGTAATCCGGAAAACAGCCACCCTCGCGCCAACAGCAGTAGAAAAAAACAAATGAACCGGCATACTCTTATCTGACCACAAATATCACTCTTTCCACCTTCCACCTTCCACCTTCCACCTTCCACCTCTTACCACCTACCACTTACCACCTCTTTCCACTTTCCACTTTCCTCTTCCCACTTTCCCCTACCTTTACCCCATGCCCATTCTCCGCACCATCATCACCCTGGCCGATCGCTTCCTGCTGGTCCTGCTATTGCTGATGCTCGTGTTCATTTACAAGGTCCGCATCCCCGTTCCGGTTTCTCCCGAATTGGCCGGAAAGCCCATGTATAAAAGGATCAAAGTTGCTGAGAATCACTATCGCATAAAAAACTGCTGGATCAGGAAGAATGACCACGGGGTTTGGGAAATGTACCTTGAAGGAAGTCCCTACGAACGCGGACTGATCTACGGGATCCTTGCGCGGGAGACTGTTATTTCTCAGGAAGAAGCGTTTACCGGACAGATCAACGAACTCATTCCATCTGTGTTCATGCAGCACTTTCTGCAAGGCTTTATTGCCTGGTTCAACCGGGATATGGATGAATATGTGCCAGAAGAAAACCTGCAGGAGATCTATGGCATTTCTCGCTCATTTTCAGACCAATTCAATTACATCGGACCTAAATTTTACCGCATACTTTATTACCACGCAGCCCACGATATTGGTCATGCCCTGGCCGATCTGCGCATTGTAGGCTGCACCTCCTTTGCCGTAAAAGACGGGTACACCAGCGATGGCAAATTGCTCGTTGGCCGGAATTTTGATTTTTACATGGGTGATGAATTTGCCCGCGATAAGCTGCTGCTTTTTGTTAAACCCGACAGCGGACATGCGTTCACTACTTACTCATGGGCAGGATTTACCGGTGTGGTTTCAGGAATGAATGATGCCAGGATCACCGTGACCATTAACGCCTCCAAATCCGAGATCCCGCTTTCTGCAAAAACCCCAATCAGCCTGCTGGCCCGGGAAATTGTGCAGTACGCCGGAAACATTGAAGAAGCCGTTGCGATTGCCAGGAAACGTAAGGTCTTTGTTTCAGAATCCATCCTGATCGGATCGGCGAAAGACCATGCCTCTGTGATCATTGAAAAAGGTCCGGGAAAAATGGACGTGTACCGCAACGACAAACCACTGATGGTGTGTTCCAATCACTACCAGGGCGCGGCATTCGTCAACGATACCGAGAACCGCGAAAACATAAAATTCACCGATTCCGCAAAGCGATTCCAGCGGATGAAGGAACTGATTGGTGAGCATTATCCGCTCGATCCGGTTTCGGCAGCGGGCATCTTGAGAGACCGAAACGGACTTGGAGATCAACCCATCGGAAACGGTAATCCACTGGCTGTAAATCAATTGATCGCACATCACTCAATCATTTTTCAGCCCGAAGACGGGAAATTCTGGATTTCGACCGGGCCGTGGCAATTGGGTGAATACCTGGGTTACAACCTCAACAGTATGATCACCGCCGCGCAGTCGGGCGGAGTTGCCATCATTCCCGCCGATACCTTTTTGAACACCACAGGATATGATCGTTTCCTTGAATTCCGCAGCCTGAAGCACCGACTGGTAAAAAGTGTGTTGTTTCAACAGGACATCACGCTTACCCAGCATGAGATCGATCGGTTTATAGCCTCCAATCCCGAGAGTTATGAAGTATACAATAACCTGGGAAAATACTATCAGCAGAAAAAAATGAACAAAAAAGCATCAGAAATGTATGCTAAGGCATTGAAATGCGAAGTAGCCTCGCTTGCCGAGCAACAATCAATTCTTGAAGCCCTGAAGCAAACGCGCACTTTATGATCAATGCAACCCTTGCCGAACTGCTGGATTATGTAAGAAGCCGATCGCCGTATTACCGCGAACGGCTCCCGGCCAATGCCAACGCCGAACTCAGCGAGCTCCCATTCACCACAAAAGACGACCTGGCCACACACAGTACCGGATTTCTCGCCGTGCCCGAACACGAGATCCGCGATTACGCATCCACTAGCGGAACTCTGGGCGAACCGGTTTACTTCGGATTAACCGCCAACGACCTGTTGAGATTGGCCGAAAACGAATGCCAGAGCTTCCGCATTTCAGGCGCATCCGCCGGTGATGTCATCCAGCTGATGGTAACCATGGATAAACTCTTTATGGCTGGGTTGGCCTATTTCCTCGGCATTCAACAGCTTGGCGCGACAGCCATACGCACCGGTCCGGGTAACCCGATGCACCAGCTGGAAGTGATGCTGAAATTCAAAACCACGGTCATTGTTGCGATTCCATCCTTTATTATCCGACTGATCCAGGTGGCCAGAGACCGCAACATCAACCTGGCTGATACCGCGGTAAAAAGCATCATTTGCATCGGTGAACCGATCAGGAATACTGACTTCAGCCTGAACGAGCTAGGCAAAAGCATCGTTTCAGAATGGCCGGTAAACCTGCATTCCACCTACGCATCTACCGAAATGGCCACCGCCTTTACAGAGTGCGAATACGGTTGCGGCGGTCATCTAAATCCTGAATTACTGCTGCTCGAAGTGATTGGCGAAGACAACCTACCGGTGCAAAGCGGCGAAACCGGGGAGGTGGTCGTGACGCCACTTGGCATCGAAGGCCAGCCGCTCATTCGGTACCGCACCGGAGACCTTTGTGCTGTTCATTATAATAAATGCCTTTGCGGCCGGGATACTCCGCGGCTCGGACCAGTGATCGGACGAAAACAACAGATGATCAAGTTTAAGGGAACCACCCTTTTTCCCTCGGCACTGTTTGATGTACTGGCCACAGAACACATTCCCCTTTACCAGGTTCAGGTACACCGCGATCCACTCGGCAATGACGACCTGAAGATTGCATTACCCGCCGGACTTGAAGGGAACACTACAATAGATTACCTCAGGTCGGCATTCCGGTCAAGGCTGCGGGTTACTCCTGATTTTGTTTTTATGGCTGAAGAACAGCTGCAACTGCTGGTAAATCAGCCGGATAAGCGGAAACCCGAGCGGGTGGTGTTTTTTCAATAAGATAAAAAATCCATTATCCTGCTCTGCAGTTTGATTACGGCCGGTTTGTCGCTGCTTTTCCCTCACTTCACTCCACTCCCGGAAACGCGACCTTGGCGGCGATCCGCTCCGTTCCTCCGCGGCTTCCGTCAAGGTGCCCGCGTTCCGGTTCGTTACGTTCGATCGGGAAAAGAGGCGACACCCCTTCGTATGATTGATTGTGCAAATAATTTAGTTCAGCTGATTGGATTCATGAAACATCACAAACAAAAAAAACTCAAAGCCAGATGAATCTCTAAATCGGCAGATGGGTCGTCTCTTTTACGGAACAAGCGGAGCGAAACAACATGCGGGGCACCCGGAGGAAGCTG
>JAZKEZ010000161.1:0-4249 GCA_040386675.1 Bacteroidota bacterium
GCATCCGCTTTTGGTATCTTCGCACATCATGAACCGAAAGATCATCAGGTCGGTAGTTGTACTCGCCGTTATTTCATTTGTCGGAATTGTTGCCCTCCAGGTATTCTGGTTCCGAAAAGCGTATTCTTACGAACAGAAGCAGTTCGAAGACAAGGCCTTTATTGCACTTAATACTGTTGCCGAGCAGATCTATTCGCTGAAGAAAGACAATGCCGAGATCGTAACGCCGGTAAAGCAAATCTCGCCCAATTATTTCGTAGTCCAGATCAACGATACGTTGCATCCGTACCTGCTCGAAAACCTGCTGATACAGGAATTTAAAAGCCGGAATCTCAGGGAAACTTTCGAATATGCCATTTACGACTGTTTCACCGATTCCATCGTTTTCGGGAAATCCGTGAACATCACCGAGAACGAAAGCGAATCCGCGCATTACCTGCAATACATCAAGTGGGAGCGAGACGGGCACTATTTCGGTGTGTATTTCCCGCAGCGCGGTATGCAGACCTTCAGCAACCTGGAAGTCTGGATCTACTCCACGATCCTGATCATTATTATCACTGTTTTCTTCGCGTACACCATATTCGTGATCCTGCAGCAGAAGAAGCTCTCCGAGGTACGCTCCGATTTCGTGAACAACATGACGCACGAACTCAAGACGCCCATCGCTACCATCAATCTTACCGCTTCCGCACTCGCAGAAAAGAAACTGCAGGAAGACCCCGAGCGGTTAAGGCAGTACATTTCCATCCTTTCAGATGAAGGGGAACGGCTTAAAACCCTGGTGGAAAAGGTGCTGCAGGCCAGTAATGCCGACAGTGGGTCGCTGCGTCTCTCCAAGGTTCAGCTCAATATGAACGAAGTGGTGATCGACGTCATGACCAGCTTTGCCGATCAGCTCAGTGCCGGTGAGATCAGTTTGGAGCTGGCTCCCGATCTCAAAGCCATCGTTGCCGATAAATTCCACCTCACCAACGTGGTGTTCAACCTGGTGGAAAATGCCATCAAATACAGCAAAGACCGGCTGGAGATCACCATCGTGACCCGAAACGCCGGCAAGTTTGTGGAATTGGTGGTTTCCGATAAAGGACAAGGCATTCCACGGGAGCATCAGAAGAAAATATTTGAGAAATTTTACCGCGTCCCCACCGGTGACATTTATCAGACCAAAGGCTACGGCCTCGGACTTTTTTACGTAAGTCAGATCGCTGAAAAACACAACGGCACTGTTTCCCTCCACAGCGAACCCGGACAGGGAACCACATTTATAGTAAGATTACCAGTAACTTCCTGACCAATGACAACCCCCAGCAAACACATCCTCCTGGTAGAAGACGACCTTAATTTCGGACTGATCCTTTTCGATCGCTTGAAAGACTCCGGATTTAAACCCCATTGGGCGAAGAATGGCAAGGAAGGCCTGAAAGTATATAATGAAAATGAGGTGGATATCTGCCTGATCGATGTGATGATGCCCGAAAAAGACGGGTTTTCACTCGTGGAAGACATCCGTAAACTCGATCGCGACACGCCGATCCTGATGCTTACCGCCAAATCGCTCATAGAAGATAAGGTGAAAGGCTTCAAAGCCGGTGCCGACGATTACCTCACCAAACCTTTCGATTTCCAGGAATTGCTCTTGCGGATGGAATCCCTGCTGAAACGGAGCCGTTCTTCTGACCAGGAACCGGTAGCCGATTTCATCACCATTGGAAAATACCAGTTCTATCCCGATAAGTTGCTTCTCACCATAAACGGCGAGACCACCAAGCTCACCAAAAGAGAGTCGGAAACCCTGCTCGTGCTGGTGCGCCATCTGAATCACGTGATCGAACGTGAGGTGATCCTGAACATGGTCTGGGGCAACGACAACTACTTCAACGGCCGCAGCTTAGATGTGTTTATCAGCCGCCTGCGCAAGTACCTGAACAAAGACACTGCGGTGGAAATTCAAAACATCCACGGAAAAGGCTTTCTCTTAAAAGCCTAGCGGGTTCCACGCAGCACTCGGAATGACGGTGCTTTTTTAATGCCCTTTTTACATATGCGTCATTCCGAGCGCAGCGAGGAACCTCCCCGGCGCAGCAAGAAGCCTCTAACGCGCAGCAAACAATTCCCGCAGCGCTGTAACAAAACCACCCCCTCATCCGTACCACCACTGTCTAACTCAAAAACCCTCATCCATGCGCATCGCATCCCTTGTCGTAACCCTTATCCTGTGCACTCTTGGCTCCTTTGCAGGATCCACCTCTCCCGAACAGGCACAAAACATCGCCACCTTTTGTAAAGTCTGGGGCTTCCTGAAATACCACCATCCAACAGTAACATCCGGTAAAGTGGACTGGGACAAAGAATTTACTTCCCGTGTAACTGCCGCAGCCGCCCTGGAAACCAGGGAAGCCCGCAGTACCTATTACAGCGCTTGGATTGCGTCACTCGGTACACTTCCGGTGAAAAAAGAAAAAGTCCGCAACATTCCCGACAGCCTTCGTATTAACCAGGATTTCAGCTGGATCAGCGATCAGGATAGATTTGATGCTACGCTGGTTCAGCAATTCAAAGACATCCGCGCAGCGAGGAAACCCGGCAATCAGGAATATGTAAAAAGCGGCATAGTAGGCAATGCTTCATTCAAAGCAGAAAAAGCATATGCCGATTCTGTATTTCCTTCAGCAGAAATGCGGATGCTCAGCCTGTCGCGCTATTGGAACATGATCGAATATTTCTTTCCGTACAAATATGTGATAGGAGAGAAGTGGGAAAACGTGCTGGAACGCATGGTCCCGACATTCCGTGATGCGAAAGATACGACCGCTTACCACCTGGCCATGCTTGAGCTTACCGCCAGTATCCACGACAGTCACGGGTATTTAGCCACGCCTTACATCCGCGAATACTTTGGAAGGAAATACGTTCCCTTCATGTTCAGTGTGATAGAAGGAAAACCTGTTGTCACCGGGTTCTACAACGATTCTTTAGGAGCAGTAAGCGGCATGCAAAAAGGAGATGTGATCCATAAGGTTAATGGTGTTCCTGTTGAAGAACTCATGAAGCAGAGGGAAAAATACATCGCCGCTTCCAATCACTCTGCCGCCCTTGATCGTTACCAGTTTATGCTACTGAATGGCTCCGAAGACCACGTCGCACTGGATTACGAGCGCGATGGGAAGCTGGCGGTTAATACCGTGAACCGCTTTCCTTTCCTCCGGTTCAATTACGACCTGAGCAAATCTGCACCGGTTGATACCGTTAAGATGCTTACCGCTGATGTAGCCTACGTGAATATGGGAGTACTCCAGCGAGGTAAAGCACTTAAACTCCTCAAGCCTTTGAAAGGTACAAAAGCCATCATCTTTGATGTCCGCAATTATCCGCAGGGTTCTATGTATATGGTTGCCGGTTTTTTGAACAACAGGAAACACAATTTCGCCACGTTCACTGCTCCTGATTTTGATGATCCGGGAGCAGTACGTACGCTGAGGATGATGAACTGCGGGTACAAAAACAAAGATTACTACAAGGGGAAAGTGATCATCCTGTTCAACGAAACTACCCAGAGTCACGCGGAATTTACCTGTATGGCTCTGCAAACAGCTCCGAAGGTGGTAAGCGTAGGCAGCCAGACCTCAGGAGCCGACGGAAACGTATCGCCGATCATATTTCCCGGAGGTTACCAGACCTACATGACCGGCCTCGGGGTGTTCTATCCCGACGGAAGGCCAACGCAGCGTGTAGGCATCGTTCCGGATGTGGAAGTGAAGCCTTCGGTAGCCGGAATCAGGCAGGGTAGGGATGAGGTGCTCGAAAAAGCGATCGAGATCGCAAATCAATGATGCATCCTGTCGCCGGGAATGCACTTCGTCGGACGAAGATGCAGTTCGTCCGAAAAATCCGACCACTTATCGATCAGAACTTTTAGGTATAAGTTATTCTGACATCTTTACAGTGTGTAATTCACCTTTACACAATACACGCGCAAAACAGGGATGTTTGACAGGGGACCGGGAGGTCCCCTGTTTTTTTCCACCCGCCTTCTCTTATATTTGCGTTCATGCCATCGTCCCTTTTTCCTACCATCGACCTGATGACCGCCCTTTACGAAAAGCCCGTTTCACGCGAGCGTTTCGATGAATACCTGGATACCTTACAAGGCGATTCTAAGAATGACCTGCAGGTGCCGGTAGCCGGTTTTAATCCCATGGCGCAGGCACATGCGGTAGCGAAACTCAATGAACTGAAAGAATTGCAG
>JAZKEZ010000162.1:0-5576 GCA_040386675.1 Bacteroidota bacterium
ACTCATCTGCCGGCAGCAATTCATCAGCAGGAGGAAATAAACTCAGGCCAACGGTAATGCAATCGGGGCGGAGAGTGGTGAGCAGCCGGTCGTAGAAGCCTTTTCCGTAGCCGAGGCGATGGCCTTTTTTGTCAAAAGCCAATAAAGGAACAAAGATCATATCGATCTTTTCAGCCGACACTTCCTCGCCCGAAACCGGTTCGGGAATACCGTATGCATTGGTAACGATTTCGGTCGATTCGTCCCAGATCACATGCTTCATCTGCATGGTCTCAAAATCGGAACTGGAAATTACCCATTTAATATCCGGTCTGCGGCGTTGCAGCAGGTCTTTGATCCGTACGGTAGAAATCTCACGGAGCCGTTCAATGGGAAGGAATACGTGCAGGAATTGTACTTCTTTCGGGATGAGGCTGATCAGCGTAAAACTGATCTGTGCGCTGTAGGCTTCCTGCTCGAAAGGCAGCAGTTCTTCCCGTTTTTGTTTGTATTGCGATCGTAAAGCGTTCTTGGTCATGAAAATCAATGGTTTTCTATCGGATAAATCACCGGGAATAAATCCGGCAGCGTGTTTTTCGCGTATAGGAAAGGTATGAAAGTACTGTTTTCTCTTACATCCTTTGTTTGCATATCGCTTTGCCTGTGCTTTACGACCGATACCAAAACGAGTAGTTACGTGGGTTACGGTTACGACCTGAAATCGAATCGCCCGATCTACAACGAATACCACGAAGAAGAATGGGTAGACGGCAAACACGTTACCACGACTACAGTTTATAAAAATGAGAAAGGCGTTGTGATGGCCAGCCGCAAACTCAAATTTTCGCAAGGCAGCGAAACTCCGGGTTACCGCCTGGATGTGAAGAAAACAGGATATTACGAGGGTGCAGAGATCATCAAATCAGGGGTTCGGGTGTATGCATTTGACGAAGAAGCCAAAAAGGAATCTTCGAAAATGCTTGAAGTTCCTTCACCGTTTGTGATCGACGGCGGATTCAACTATTTCATCAAAAAGAGATGGGAATCTATTGTGGCCGGGAAAACGGTTTCATTTTACTTCGTGGTTCCTGCCCGTTTGGATTACTACCATTTCCGCGCCCGCAAAGTGTCTAACCTGAAGGAAAAAGGTCACAATGCCATGCTGGTGATCCTCGAGCCCGACAACTTCGTACTGCGTTCTATCGTTCAGCCGATCAAAGTGACTTACGACCTGGCCAGCAAACGGATACTGAAATACGAAGGCATCTCGAATATCCCCGGTCCGGAAGATCGTAATTTCGACATCAGACTGGTTTATCCCGAACTTGGAGCATAGTCTTGCTGTGATTTTTCTTATTCAAAGAAAAAAATACTGAACTATTTGGTTTTCTCACAACGGCCCTCTACTTTTGCCCGCAACATGACTCACAGAACAACAAACAACATTTGGTGGTGGCACAGCTTTTCTCTCCGGGAAGTGTTGTAAGCGCATGCCATAATTGTAACTCATTATAATTGAAGGGCGGATCGTAAACAACGATCCGCCCTTTTTGTTTTTCCGCCGGAGCCAGTCAACGGCGGATCACTAATCAGACTATTCAATGCAAAAGATCACTTTACAGGTAACCGGTAAAAAAATGGTTGCCGATACGCTTACCCCGGTTAGTATTTACCTGAAGATCAGGGATAAATATCCGAATTCGATCCTGCTCGAGAGTGCGGATTACCACAGCCAGGAAAACTCGTTTTCGTTCATTTGCTTTAACCCGATCGCAGGGTTTGTGGTACAGGACGAGAAGATCAGCATTACGCGTCCGGGAAAGGCTGAAGTGGTTATTCCCATTGAGGACCGTCACCAGGTGATCGATGCGCTGGAAGTGTTTTCCAAAGGTTTTGTTATTGAAGGAGAGCCGCTTCCGTTTCGCAACGGACTGTTCGGTTACATGAGTTACGATGCCGTTAAATACTTTGAGGATATCGAGGTAGGAAACAAACTCGAAGACGACAATATTCCGAAGATGCAGTACCACGTGTACCAGAACATCATCTCCATCAACCATTTTAACGACGAAGCGTGGCTGTATTGTTTCGGTACAGAGGCCGGTTGCGATAACCTCGACGAGGTGCGCGAACTGATCAACGTCAGGGCATTTCCGACTTTTCATTTTAAGAAAGAAGGAA
This sequence comes from Bacteroidota bacterium, assembly GCA_040386675.1. Lineage (GTDB taxonomy): Bacteria > Bacteroidota > Bacteroidia > Flavobacteriales_D > Luteibaculaceae > DASUEB01. Next base: position 2,161 of record JAZKEZ010000162.1, read on the forward strand.
ATGTGGAATCAAACCACACCGATTCGAGCTACATCCAGCTGGTAGAAAAAGCCAGGGAGCACTGTAGATTGGGCGATGTATTCCAGTTGGTGCTTTCCAGGAGATTTACGCAGGATTTCTCCGGTGATGAGTTCAACGTGTACCGTGCGCTTCGTTCGGTAAATCCGTCGCCGTACCTGTTTTATTTTGATTACGGGAGTTATAAGATCTTCGGTTCATCTCCTGAGGCACAGATTGTTATCCGCGATAACAAAGCTTACATCCACCCGATTGCCGGAACTTTCCGTCGCACCGGGAACGACAAGCAGGATGAGGAAAAGGCGATGCTGCTGGCCAAAGACCCTAAGGAAACCGCCGAGCACACCATGCTGGTCGATCTTGCCAGAAACGACCTGAGCATTCGCGGTACCGAGGTGACCGTAGAGAAGTTTAAGGAAGTACAGTTTTATTCCCACGTAATCCACCTTGTTTCTACCGTATCGGCAAAACTCAATCCGTCGGTAGACCGGCTGGAGCTGGTGTCGCGAACATTTCCAGCGGGGACATTGAGCGGCGCACCGAAGTACAAGGCCATGGAACTGATCGAGCAGTACGAAAACTGCAACCGCCAGTTTTACGGCGGGGCCATCGGGTTCATCAGTTTTAACGGCGATTTCAACCACGCGATCATCATCCGTTCGTTCCTGAGCCGCGACAACAAACTGAATTACCAGGCAGGCGCAGGCATTGTTGCTGCAAGCAGCGCCGAAAGCGAAATGCAGGAAGTGTACAACAAACTCGAAGCGCTGAACCGCGCCATCGAACTGGCCGAAACCATTTAATCACTCTCACACCACTTAGCTATGAGTAATAAGGTATTGATGCTCGACAACTACGACAGTTTCACCTACAACCTGGTGCATTACCTGGAAGCGCTTGGAGCCGAGGTTGAGGTGCATCGCAACGATAAAATAAGTGTGGCAGATGCTGCAGCTTACGGGCAGATCATTCTGTCTCCCGGACCAGGCTTGCCGAAAGATGCCGGAATTTTACATGAACTGATCCGTGCAGCGGCGCCAACGAGTAAGATCCTGGGGGTTTGTCTGGGTCACCAGGCCATCGGCGAAGTATTCGGCGGCGAATTGTATAATCTTCCGGATGTATTCCACGGCGTGGCTACTCCCTGCGATATTATTGGCAATGACCCCATCTTCCAGGGATTGCCCGAGCGTTTCAACATCGGTCGCTACCACAGCTGGTCGGTGAAAAAGCCCTTGCCCGACGACCTTGAAGTGATCGCTGCCGACACTGCATCAGGCGACATCATGGCGCTGCGTCACAAACGCTATAACCTGCGCGGCGTACAGTTCCACCCCGAAAGTATACTCACCGAATACGGTAAAGAAATCATTAAAAACTGGTTGGCTATTCCCGCCTGATCATTACTACCATGAAAGAAATACTCAACCTGCTCATCTCTCATAAAGCGCTGTCGAAAGAACAGGCGAGAGAGGTGCTGCTGAATATGGCCAACGGTTCGTACAACGAATCTGAGATGGCTGCATTCCTCGCCATTTACATGATGCGCCCGGTAACCGTTGCAGAAATGGAAGGTTTCCGCGATGCGCTGCTCGAACTGTGTGTATCGCTCGATCTAAGTGAATTCAACCCGATCGACCTGTGTGGAACCGGTGGCGACGGCAAGGACACTTTCAACATATCTACCCTGGCGACTTTCGTGGTTGCCGGTGCGGGAATTAAAGTGGCCAAGCACGGAAACTACGGTGTTTCCTCGGTTTCAGGCTCATCGAACATGATGGAACATTTCGGTGTGAAATTCACCAACGATCCCGATAAGCTGAAGAAGCAGATCGATGCGAGCGGTGTGTGTTTCCTGCATGCCCCGTTGTTTCACCCGGCATTGAAAAACGTAGGACCGGTGCGCAAGGCACTCGGACTGAAAACCTTCTTCAACATGCTCGGACCGATGGTGAACCCGGCCAATGTGAAATACCAGGTGGTTGGGGTATTTAACCTCGAACTGGCCCGGATCTACTCGTATCTCTACCAGCAAACCGACATCAGGTATACGATTCTTCACGCATTGGACGGGTACGATGAGATCTCATTGACCGGTACCGCGAAAATGATCGGCAGAAGGACAGAAAGACTGGTGGTTCCAGAGAATTTCGGGGTGAAAACCATCAGCCCGGAAACGATAAAGGGCGGGGCCGATGTTCCCGGAATGGCAGCGATCTTCAAAACCATTCTCGATGGCAACGGTTCTACAGAGCAAAATAATGTGGTGTGCGCCAACGCCGCAATGGCCATCAACTGCGTATATCCCGAACTTGGGCTGGACAGTGCGTTTCAACTCGCTTTAGACAGCCTGAAATCGGGCAAAGCATTAAAAAGTTTCAATACCTTATTACAATTGCAATGAATATCCTCGAAGAAATTTGCCTGCACCAGCAACAACTGGTCGACCAGCTTAAAGTAAGTAAACCGGTTTCCATTCTTGAGAAAAGTGAACATTTCGGAAGGACCGTGTCTTCACTGAAAAAGAAATACGAGGACGGAAAAACAGGTATCATCGCTGAATTCAAGAGAAGATCGCCAAGTAAACCGGCTATTAACCCCGATGCCGTATCGACTACCATCGTTCCCGGTTATGCCAATGCCGGAGCCTTCGCCTCATCTATTCTTACCAACACGAAATATTTCGGCGGAAGGGATGAAGATCTGACCTCAGTGAGAGTGCTGACCGATCTGCCGTTGCTCCGCAAGGAATTTATTGTGGATGAATACCAGGTGTACGAAACCAAAGCCATTGGCGCCGATCTTATATTACTGATCGCTGCGGCGCTGCCGGTTGCCAAGGTATTGGAACTTTCCAAACTGGCAAAGCAGGTAGGACTTGAGATACTACTGGAGCTGAAAGACGAAAACGAACTGGATTACATTAATCCGTATGTTGATTTTGTGGGCGTAAATAACCGCGATCTTCGCACCTTTACGGTCGACGTTGGTATGTCGGAGCGCCTGTCGCAGCTGATTCCTGATGATTTTGTGAAGGTATCGGAGAGCGGACTGTCGAAACCAGAGACCATTAAGCACCTTGAAAATTATGGCTTCAGAAGCTTTTTGATGGGCGAACACTTTATGGTTCAGACAGATCCGGTTAAAGAATGCGCCAATTTTATCGGTAGCATTCAAGCCTAGCCCAACATTAGGTTTTTATCCCGTTGACAGGCATCTATTTTTGCCGCCCTTACAGACTAAACAATCCCTATGACTGACGAGATGAAAATTAAAGTGTGCGGAACGCGAGACCGGGAAAACCTCAAAAATATACTGGCCTTGAAACCTGATTTTGTCGGGTTCATTTTTTACGAAAAATCGCCTCGTTTCGTTAGCGAAATGCCGGATGTGGAGTG
>JAZKEZ010000163.1:0-16020 GCA_040386675.1 Bacteroidota bacterium
GCGCCACTGCGACCATTACCCTGAACGTGACTAATAAACCCGGTGAGCTGAACCCGACCTGCGATGCCAACCCGGCCAAATTCACCAATTCATTCAACAACATTACCGGGAATACCGCCAATATGGGTAACGGAGTTACGCCGCAATGCCTCATCGTACTGGCTACACCACCTCCGGTTTTTACGGCAGATACCGTTTGCCAGGGCTTTGCTACCAATTTTACCGACACCACCCGTGTGACTGCCCCATTGAGCATCAGTAAATGGGAATGGTTCTTTGGAGATAACTCCGTTTCTTCTGCCCAAAACCCTACGCATACCTATGCAAATCCCGGGATTTACACCGTAAAGATGAAGCTTACGTTCTCGAACGGCGTTGTAGACAGCATTTCAAAACAGGTAAAAGTCAACCCGCTGCCACAACTAACATTGGGCGCCGCACCGACCATTTGCAGGGGAGATACCGCTTCCTTAACGGTAACAGGCACAGGAACCATTAGCTGGACGCCTGCCGCATCGCTGTCAAGCAGCACTGTTTTTAATCCACGGGCTTTCCCTGCCGCAACCACCACTTACCAGATCAAAGTCACCGATCCAACCACCCTTTGCTTCAAGGATACCAGTATTACCGTGACTGTAAACCCGAGACCGGTGCCCGTAATTACCGGAGACCTGACGGTTTGTCCCGGAGGATTGCCCACCGTACTCACGGCCACCGGCGGAGTAAGCTACCGCTGGCTTCCCGGAAATGAGACCACGGCTTCGATCACCGTTTCTCCGCAAACACAGACCAGTTACAGCGTTATTGCGACCAACGCCAATGGCTGTAAAGACACTGCAACCGTTACTGTTACAATGGTCGCTCCTCCATCGAGATTCGTGGCAGCTGTAACCAACCGCTCATGCGGAAGCGTGAACGGGAGTATTACCGTTACCTCAGTAACCGGCGGAAAAGCACCTTATCAATACAGCCGCAACGGCGGAACTTTCCAAACCGCAAACACCTTCACCGGACTTGACACCACCAACTACCTCATTACCGTAAAAGACGCCAAAGGCTGCACCTACGATTCTATCCTCCGCGTAGGCATCACCAGCGGACCGACTGCTACGGCATTTACCACAGCAGGTTCAGGCTGCGGGAATCCAACCGGCCGGATCACCGTGAACAGCAGTACGGGTGGAAAAGCACCGTACCAGTACAGTATAGACGGAAGTACCTACCAGGCAGGAAACATGTTCACCAGTCTGGGTTCAGGAAGTTACCAGCTGTATGTAAAAGATGCAAACGGTTGTATCTACGATACCTCGGCCGTAGTTGGAGCCTTATCCGGGCCATCTGACCTCGCGGTTAGTGTGACCGCTGACTCATGCAACAAACACAATGGAACCGTTACCATAACCGGCGTTACCGGAGGCAATCCTCCCTACCAATACAGCCAGGACGGAACGACTTACGGTGCTGCAAATTCCTTCGGCTCGCTAACCGGCGGCGCATTCACAGTGTATGTCCGCGATGCAGCCAACTGCGTATTCTCTAAAGGAGGGACAGTACCCACCATTATCCCGGTAAGCGCCTTTCAATCCTTCAGTACTGTCGATAGCTGCGAATTGGGCAAGGGGACGATTTCGGTAAGGGATGAAGTAGACGGACGAACCCCTTACCAATACAGCATTAACGGCGGAACGTTCCAGGCATCAAACACCTTTACAGGCCTGGCACACGGCAATTATACGCTTACCGTGAAAGATGCCGGCGGCTGTACGGTTTCACAACCCGACACCGTGGTACCAACGGCGCCGATCCAGGGCATTAACCCGGCGACCACCGCAGCTACCTGCTCACAATCAAACGGATCGGTTTCCATCACCGTAACCGGCGGAACCGGGCCTTTCCTGCTACAACTCAACAACCTTGCACCCGATACCATTACAACCTACAACGGACTGAGCATCCGCACGCATACCGTTACGGTTGTCGACTCAAATCTGTGTACCGCTACGCAAACCTTTGCCATTACCGATATTCCCGGGCCATCAGCGGTTTCGTTTACCCAGACTCCCACCAGCTGCACCACCCCAACAGGAACGTTTACCATTACCGGCGTTACCGGCGGAACCATGCCCTATACGTATTCGGTTGACCATTCACCGTACACTACGGATACCGCCTACACCGGTCTCGACAGTATTACCCACACCTTGTCGGTAAAAGACAGCAACGGCTGCATCAAGGATTCGAGCGTGACCATCGTTACTGTAAACAGGCCCACTGCATTACAGTACACCCTTACGCACACCACCTGCAGCCAGAGCAACGGTGCGATCGCCATCACCGGGGTTACCGGCGGTACCATTCCTTACACCTATGCGATTGATAACAGCGCATTCACCACAACGACCAATTACCCCGGACTTACGGCAAAAGTGTACGCGATCGCGGTGACCGATGTGAACAACTGCCGCTTTCAAATCACAGATACCATTAAAGACAGCCCTTCGCCCGATGACCTGGAGTTGTCCGGCACCTTTACCTCTTGTGGCAGAAGCCTGGGAAGTATAACCATAGGAAACATCAGTAAAGGAACTGCACCCTTCCTTTTCTCAGTAAACAACTCCCCTTTTACCGCGACCAAGGTCTATCCCGGACTGGCCGGTGGAAATTACCGCGTGGAAGTCCGCGACGTAAACGGTTGTATGTATTTCGAGATGATCACCATTGACGACATAGCCGGTCCGTCGAACCTCTACCTGGACCATGCCGACGATACCTGCGGCAGAAACTCCGGAACCCTTGTCATCACTCATGTTGACGGACCTGCCCGTCCTTTCACGTTCAGTAAAGACGGGACTATCTTCCAGTCAGATACCGTATTTACCCAAGTCGCAGCGCTGGCGAGATACACGGTAACCGTAAAAGACAACAACGGATGTGTGATCACTGCCACAGACAGCGTAGGCATTGTAAAAGGACCGAATCTGCCGACTGATTTTGGAACAAAAGATCCGCACTGTGACCTAGCCGACGGTTCATTGTTTATCCGCATCAGCAGTATCACCGAAGGCACTCCGCCTATTACACTAAGCATTGGCGGACAACCGCAACCCACCAACGGCGAAACGTTTACCGGCCTGGTGGAAAACAACTATACCGTAGTGATCACAGATGCGAACGGCTGTACCAATACAAGGAATTTTATGCTTACCGATATTCCGGCGCCGCACGATGCAACTACTACAATTGCTGGCAGCACCTGTTCACTGCCCAATGGTAGTTTAACGATCACCAGTGTTGATGGAGGCACGCCTCCTTATACATACTCACACCTCTCTTCCGGATTCGATACCGCAACTGTTTTTAACGGATTAAGTTCCGGAACGAACCAGCTGTTTGTGATCAGGGATTCTGCAGGATGCCTGCTCGACGTGAGGAGAGATATTCCCGGAGCACCCGGTCCGACTGAAATCACCGCAGGAATTGTTGATGAGAACTGTTTCCGGGGTGACGGCGCACTTACCGGTCTTAAAGCCACCGGGGGAACCAAACCAGTGACTTTCCTGTTCCAGTCTTCATCGACTTATGCTGAAGGGCAGTCGGTAAACAACCTGCGGAACGGCAACTATACGATTGAAGCCACGGATGCCAATGGATGCCAGCTTACCGATACGTTCACCATCGAAAATCGTCCTGCTCCTGTCGCCGATTTCAGTGCCTCCCAATACTCGGGTGAAGCACCTGCAAACATCTCGTTTTACAATGAAAGTACTGGTGCAGCAAATTATGCTTGGTCGTTCGGGAATGGTGAAACCTCAACACTTGCAGAACCTGCGTATTATTATTCTGACAGCGGAACCTACCAGGTGCAGTTGTACGCCGCAAACGCCGCCGGATGTGCCGATTCGATCACCAAAACCATTATGCTGGCACCTATGGTCTCGCTTTACATCCCCAACAGTTTTACTCCTGATGGAGATGGTATCAATGACTTTTTTACGGTGAAAAGTTATTGCATAGAAAGCTACCAGCTCGACGTATGGAACCGATGGGGCGAAAAGATCATTACCATCAGCCAGGATTCTCCCGGCTGGGATGGAACGTTTATGGGCGAGGAATGTAAAACTGACAGTTACCCATACCGGATCGTCGCAGTGGATTACCTGGGACACAAACACCATCACTTGGGCAAGGTCACTTTAATGCGATAAGATCATCCCCTTCGCGCCCTTTGCGAAAAAACACAGCGCTCTTTGCGGTTAAACTAGTCGCGTTTAAAATTTGCCCGGTTTAAACCGTAGGTGTACCTTAGGACAGATTAATCCCAACTACTCCAATGGTCAGAACTCTACTCAGCCTGCTATTCGTTTCCGTGTTTTGCACCCTACCATCGTTTGCGCAGACGATGCCCGGAGGATTCGTCAAACAAAGCACCGTAAGTACACAGGGCATTGGTCCTGACGGCGAGGTGATGAACAGTCGTGAAGGAAAAGCAACGCTGATGCTCGATCCGTCGAGCGGAGAACTGCGGGTGATCTTCGATCTCAGCACGTTTATGATCCGTTATCCGGGTATTGATTCGCTGCTGGAAAATGAATCCGATCCGTTGATGGTCTTTTCAGGAAATATCGGGATGAATATTTTTAAGCTCAATGAGGTGCGCGATGACAATCGCGTGTACACCATAAACGGCGACCTGGCTCACCAGGGCAAAACCTACCAGGTAACTGCGCTGTTCGATCCGATAAGTTTCAGCGGAGCATTCGATGCCGCCAATGAAATGAAGGTGAACTTTAAAATGCAGGTCGACACCAAACTGTTTTACGTAGCCGGGTTTTCTGATGGCGGGTTTTCTGCGCTTACGTTTGAAGTCGCTCCCGGATTAGTGAATATTCCGCACTAATTTAAATTGTCCCTTTGTGTCCTTTGAGCAAAAACCCGGCGGTCTTTGCGGTTAAATTCACGAATATTGATTCACCGAAGCCCTTTCGAAAATAACTTTCAGTTTCCCTAAGACCACATCAATTTCTTCTTTCGTGGTGTTCTTGCTGAATGAGAAGCGAACATTTGGTCCGCTGTTCTTCTTTTTGAGTTCGGCAAGCACGTGAGAACCCTTGTTGCTGCCCGATGAACAGGCACTTCCGCCGCTGCACGCCACGCCTTCAATATCAAGGGTAAACAGCAGCATATCTGCCTGTGGGAAATCTGGGAAATTCACATTGAGTACCGTATAGAGGCCATTCGGGTCGCAATTGAACGCAATGCCGGGTATGGCAGCTGTAAGCTGTTCGCGCATGTATTCACGGATTCCCTTGATGTGGGCCGTGTGTTGATCCAGGTCGCGGTAGGCCAGTTCGATGGCCTTTCCCAGTCCGACGATCGCGTACACGTTTTCTGTTCCTCCACGTTTGTCGCGTTCCTGGGCACCTCCTGAAATAAACGCTTTGAAAGGCAGTCCTTTGCGGACAAAAAGGAATCCAACTCCTTTAGGGCCGTGGAATTTATGGGCGGCACAGGTAATGAAATCAACCGGGATATCGGAAAGATCGATGTGGTAATGCCCCACGGTCTGTACGGTATCTGAATGCAGGTAAGCCCCATGGCGCTTGCACAGTTCGGCCACCTGCTTCAGCGGTAGTAAAGTCCCGATCTCGTTGTTGGCGTGCATCAGCGACACCAGCGTCTTTTCTCCGGTCGAAAGCAGCTGATCGAGGTGCTGTAGGTCGACCTGACCGCAGTCATCGGTATTCACCCACTCCACGCTCACGTTGTTCATGTTACCGAGCACTTCAACCGTGTGAGAAACCGCGTGGTGCTCCAGTCGGGATGAAATAAGACGGGTAACGCCCAGGTCGTGAATGGCGGAATAGATCGCCATGTTGTCGGCCTCGGTTCCGCCCGAAGTAAATATCAGTTCAGAGGTGGTGCATTTCAGAATAGACGCCACATCCTTCCGCACTTTTTCGATCGCCGATTTGGTGACACGGCCGAAGGAATGGGTGGAAGAGGGATTCCCGAAATGATCCTTCAGGTAAGGAAGCATCGCTTCAAAAACTTCAGGGTCGATCGGGGTGGTAGCGGCGTTATCTAAATAAATGCGCATGGTGCTAAGAAACTATTTTATGGATCTCCTCAATCACCTGGTTAGCAAGAGCATCGGCTTTCTCAGCAGTAGCTCCTTCAGCATAGATCCTGATGATCGGTTCGGTGTTTGATTTCCGCAAATGTACCCATCCTTCTGAGAAATCTATCTTCACTCCGTCGATTGTATTTACCTCCTCATTCCTATAGTTTTGGTGGGTTTTTTCCAAAACCTTGTCAACGTTAATGGACGGATTCAGATCGATTTTGTTTTTCGACATAAAATAATTCGGATACGACTTTTTCAGTGCAGTCATCGTCATACCCGTTTTTGCCAGGTGAGTAAGGAAAAGTGCAACTCCCATCATCGCATCTCGGCCATAATGAAGCGGCGGATAAATTACGCCACCGTTCCCTTCTCCGCCAATAACGGCGTTCACTTCCTTCATTTTTTCCACCACGTTCACCTCGCCCACTGCGGCAGCGAAATGCTCACCGCCATGTCCGCGGGTCACGTCGCGCAGCGCACGGGTAGAACTCAGGTTAGAAACGGTATTTCCTTTGCGGTGCTGCAACACGTAATCGGCAACAGCAACCAGCGTATATTCTTCGCCAAACATCGATCCGTCTTCGCACACAAAAGCCAGACGATCTACATCCGGATCGACAACAATTCCAAGGTGAGCTTTTTCAGACTGGACGATGGCCGTCATCTCGGTAAGATGTTCCGGCAGCGGTTCCGGGTTATGGGCAAAATGCCCGGTAGGCTCACCGTTGATGTTGGTGATCGTCTGAACACCAAGCGCAGTTAGCAACTGTGGGATCACGATCCCGCCCGATGAATTCACCCCGTCTACCACGATCCGGAAATTGGCAGCGCGAATGGCCTCCGCATCTACCAGTTCGTCGGCCATGATCATGCGGATGTGTTCAGCCGTGAAGGTCGTATCGGTGGTCACGGTACCGAGTTCGGTCACTTCGGCAAATACATAATCGTTTTGTTCAGCAATGCTGAGGACTTCCTGTCCTTCGGCAGCCGAAATGAACTCGCCTTTGTGATTCAGGAGTTTCAGTGCATTCCATTGAGCCGGGTTGTGACTTGCAGTAAGGATGATCCCGCCGCTGGCACCGAAGTGATCCACAGCTACCTCAACGGTAGGCGTAGTCGACAATCCGAGGTGGATCACATCCACACCCATGCCCTGTAGCGTACCCAGCACGAGCTGTTCAACCATCGGTCCGGATATGCGTGCATCGCGTCCTACTACAACTTTACAGCGACCGGTTACGTTCTTTTTAATGAGGGTAACATAGGCAGCTGTATACTTCACAACATCAATTGGAGTTAAGCCTTCGTCTGGCTTGCCACCAATGGTTCCGCGGATTCCGGATATGGATTTGATCAGGGTCACTTTTGTTCTGGTTTTAGATTGTGTAAAAGTATTGATTTATACACCGCAAATCGACTACCGGCGGCGCTCAAAAGATAAACAGCCGCTGTTGATTAATTAGTTAATATTAACTTTGCAGAAACCAGCTAACCGCAAGGTTTTCTGTAAATTTGGTTAAACCGCTTTTCAGGATGAACGAGGATTTTTTTAACGAGGAAGAACAAAACGAGTTTGAACCACTGATCCGTAAATTCGATCAGATGATCCGCAGTAAGGAAGTGAGCTTTTTTGATGTGGATGATTTCCAGACAGTGATCGAATATTACCTGGACAACAGCCTGCTGGAAAAGGCAAATGAAGCGATCCGTATCGCACAGAACCAGCACCCGAAATCCATAGACATACAAATCAAGCAGGCTGAGTACCTGTACCTTTCCGGCCGACTGAATAAGTCGCTCGATCTTTTGCTTAAAGTTGAACAGGTAGAACGCTCTAACGAGGAAGTATTCCTGCTGATCGCAGCGATCTACAGTCAGCGCCGCGAGCATAAAAAAGCGGTTTCTTATTTTGAGAAAGCATTAGTTCTTGATGTAGAGGACAAGGATGAGATCCTGCTCGATCTTGCGCTGGAATATGAGAACCTGAAGGATTTCCCAAAAGCCATTTCAAAACTGAAGGAAGCACTGGAAGGCAACCCGGAAAACGAGGCTGCTGCCTACGAACTGGCTTACTGTTTCAGCATGGCGGAACAGGTGGATGAAGCCACTGCATTTTTCGAGAACTTTATCGACCAGAACCCCTACTCGTTTACCGGATGGTACAATGTGGGGATGTGCTACAGCAAAGCCGGGAACTACGCCAAGGCCATCAATGCGTTCGACTATTGCATCATCATAGAAAGAACGATCAGCCTTCCATATCATCAGAAAGCACTGCTTCAGATCGAGACGGAGGACTATAAAGGTGCATTGGAAACGTACGAGGAATGCCTGAAGTACGACGAAAACAGCGCTGCGCTTTACAGTTACATGGGCGAGTGCCAGGAAAAACTCGGCGATTACCCGAAAGCCCTTGAATTATACCGCACCGCCATCCGCCTGAATGAGTTCCAGGCTGATGCATGGCTGGGAATCGGGATTGTGAAGGATCTGCAGGACGAAACGGCCAATGCCATTCCTTACATCAAGAAAGCTGTTCAGTTGCAGGAAGAAAGTCCGGATTACTGGTTCATCCTGGCTGAGGCTAATTATAAGGTAGGCAATATCGCCGAGGCCGAAACCGCCTACGAAAAAGTAGTGGAACTGGAGCCCGACAACATATATGCATGGCTGGATTACAGCAACTTAGCCGAAGAACACCAATCGGTAGAAGACTCTTTACTGATCATTGAAGATGCACTGGCGGCCAACCCGGAAAATGCAAAGTTACTTTACCGGAAAGCTGTGTATTTGTTAAAGAACGGCGACACGCAGGAGTGCTTAGCTGTTCTGACTGAGGCTCTTACTCTTGATTTCGTTGACCACGAAAGTTTTTTCACTTACTATCCCGAAGCAAAAAACATTTCCAGTTTGGTTGATTTGATAGATTTGCATAAAAAAAATCAATGAACTTTAGCCTGCCTTACCTCCCGGAGCGCCCCTCTCAACCCAGAAACCATGGTTTGACCATGATGATGGACAAGGGCCTCAGCCTCAGACAGACTGAAGATTTCCTGGACGCCTCCGCTCCTTATTGTGATATCGTAAAACTTGGTTTCGGAACCTCTATGGTCACTCCGAACCTCAAGCAGAAGATCCGGTTGTACCACGAAGCCGGAATGAGAGTATACCTTGGAGGCACTCTGTTTGAAGCCTTCATCGCGAGAAATATGTTCGAAGATTACATGCGCTTACTTGACGATCTCAATCTTGAGGTTGCCGAAGTAAGCGACGGATCAATCGAGCTTTCGCAAGACCGAAAATGCGAGTACATCCGCACGCTGGCCAAAGACAGAACCGTTCTTAGCGAAGTAGGTTCTAAAGAAGAAGGCATCCTGATCAGTCCGTCGAAATGGATCAAAATGATGCAAACCGAGCTGCAGGCCGGATCATGGAAAGTGATCGCCGAAGCACGTGAAAGCGGAACCGTTGGTATCTACCGTCCAAGCGGATCGGCGCATACCCAGTTGGTTAATAAGATCATTTCAAAGATCAACATCGACGACATCCTTTGGGAAGCCCCGATCAAAAAGCAACAGGTCTGGTTCATCAAACTGCTGGGTGCAAACGTAAACCTTGGTAACATCTCCCATGAAGAAGTAATTCCACTGGAAACCCTGCGTATCGGGCTTCGCGGCGATACATTCTTCGATTATCTTCCGGCTAAACTGGGAGATCCCCTTCGTCAGAAAGTCACTGAAAAACAATAACCGTTCTCACCAAACCCCTTATCTTATCATGAAAGAAGTTTCCGTTATTGAGCTAAAGAACAAAATGGACAACAAGGAAGAGTTCCAGCTCATCGATGTGCGCGAACTGCACGAAGTGGAGATCTGCGAAATCGGCGGACTACATATTCCGCTGGCTGAAGTACCCGGCCGCCTGGATGAGATCAAAAAAGACATCCCGGTAATTGTGCATTGCAGAAGCGGGAAAAGATCCGCAAACATTATCAATTACCTGGAAGCCACATTCGGATACACCAACCTTTACAACCTTAAAGGAGGCATCCTGGAATACGCACAGGAAATTGATCCTGATATGGCGACCTATTAAGCTTTACCGCATTTTTTCTTTTTATATCCAAACCCGGCGAGTTGTTGCCGGGTTATTTTTTAGCTAATGATCGAGCTTTTCAAACACATTCTCCACCTGGATTTTGAGTGGTTATTCAGTAACTACGGCAACACCGTTTACGTGATCCTTTTCCTGGTGATCTTTATCGAGACCGGCCTGGTGATCATGCCCTTTCTACCGGGCGATTCGCTGCTGTTTACCGCAGGTTTGTTTGCACACAAAGGTTACCTGGAGCTGTCAACCATTATGCTGCTGCTGTTTGTTGCCGCTGTACTGGGCGACAATGTGAATTACTGGCTTGGCCGAAAGATCGGTCTTCGCTTCCTTCACCTTAAGTTCAGGGGAAAACAGCTGGTTAAAGAAGAATACATCAGTAAAACCCATGAGTTTTTTGAGAAATACGGCACCAAGGCGATCATCCTTGCCCGTTTTGTTCCTATCGTAAGGACTTTTGCTCCTTTCGTTGCCGGTATTGCAAAAATGGAATACAAGCGCTTTGTTTCCTTTGATATCATGGGAGGTGCCATCTGGATCGGCTCGCTGACACTGGCGGGGTATTTCCTTGGCGGATTTGACATTGTGAGCAACAACATTGAGAAAGTAGCCATCCTGATCGTTCTTATTTCTGTAGCACCCGTTGCTTTCGAAGCAATAAAGGCACAACGCAACAAAAAGAAACATGCGTAAATTCGGACTGATCGGTTATCCCCTCGGGCATTCGTTTTCAAAGAAATACTTTACCGACAAATTTGAGAAACTCGGAATTACCGATTGTAACTACGACCTCTACCCCATTGAGTTTCCGGATCAACTGGAAAATATTCTTGCTGCCGAACGCGCATTGGAAGGCATCAATGTGACCATTCCGCACAAAGAAACGATCATTGCATTGCTCGATGAACTGAGCGAAGAAGCACAAGCGATCGGCGCGGTGAACTGCATTAAGATCACTAACGGAATAAAAAAAGGGTACAACACCGATGCTTTCGGATTCCACCAAAGTATCAAGCCTTTTCTGGAACCCCAGCACGACCGGGCACTGATCCTCGGAACCGGCGGTGCATCGAAGGCGGTGGCTTTTATCTTACAGAAGATCGGCATCGATTACCTGTTTGTGAGCCGCGAAGCAAAAGACCCGTCTGCTGTTTCCTATTCACAACTGAATGAGATGGCGATCCGCCAGCACAAGTTCATCATCAACACTACTCCACTGGGCACTTACCCTAACCTTGACCAGTCTCCTGACATACCTTACGAGTTCCTTACTCCCGATCATTTTGTGGTAGACCTTGTGTATAACCCGGAACAGACACTGTTTATGCAGAAGGCAGCCGCAAACGGAGCCATGACCCTGAACGGGTATTCGATGTTGCAGCAGCAGGCTGAGAAAAGCTGGGAGATCTGGAATCAGGCCTGAAACAGGAAGATCCGCTGATTTTCAGGAGTTCTTATTACCACGTTTTCCGGTGATCCGCCGGTGCCGGTGTATTCGGTGGTGTATATTCCCTTTTCAGAGAATTGCTCCACGCGGGCAATCACTTCAGGCGAAAAATAACTGAGTGCAAGATGGTCAAAATCGTTTGTTTCGTGAAAACCGAGGATCATCTGCCCGTCGTACATCAGCGCCCACGGATAAGGTTCCATAGTCTGGTGATGCAGTTTGTAACCGAGTTTCTGCCAGCAGGTTATCGCTTCCTTCAGATCGGCCACAGGATGTGAGAATTCACCGAATATTCCCAGTGCAGGATTCGGGTAGCGTTCCGGAATTCCATAATCGGCTTCGGTAAGATCGAGCAGCATTTTATTTTGCGGAACAAACATGGCCTCGTGATCGGCCTTCACCAAAACCACTATGGTATCGGTTGGAGTGATGAAGATGTTCTCACGGGTTCCGCGCTGAACGAATTTGATCCCTTCGTCACTGAGCTGGGACACGATCTTGTCCATATCCCTGTCGAAATAAGTCAGTCCGAGGTAGTTATCTCCATTTTGATACAACAACAAAACGATGCTGCCGTCCGTTATTTTTATCCACGGAAACGGGCGCCGGTCCTCAGCGAGCTTCCTGAATCCGAGTAAACGGTAAAATTCATAGCTCTCGCGCACATTCGTGCTCCCAATAGTTATCTGACAGGCTCGACCAAGTTTCATTCAGCCTAAAAGTAAGTCATCCGAAAAATCATTTTTTTACTTCTTCCGGGGATTTGTTAACATAGCCCGGTAAATTTGTACGAACACTATTAAAAGAATTGAAATGCAGAAAAAAATAATCCTCCTGTTTATTGGCCTGTTTGCCATGGTTACCGGGTTTGCGCAGTCGAAAGACTCGGTTGCTTCTCTCGGAGACCTGTTGAACACTGGCGTAAACCAGGTGACGTTTATTAAGGAAAACGGGCTTTTTATTCGTCTGCGCACTAACGACAGGGCGCTGGAAATGCTGAAAAAGGCAGGGAACGAATATGCTGCAAAGGAATTGGAGGATAAGCAGAATGAGGTGAACCAGAAAATCCTGGCGGCTTTTGCCAGTCAGTTCACTTTTACCCGTGTATATTATTTTTACAGCCGCGACATGGACGCTTTGAGAAAAGGAGATTTCAGCAAGGCGAAAAACCTTGACGGTACGCCTGCTAACTACAGCAAGCGGAATTTCTACCTGGTAGATCCTTACGTCGTAGAAACAAAGGCCAACGGATCACAATCTACCGGTTACTCATTGCTCGACAGTGCATCCAGGACATTACGTTACCCAATGCCCTACGGCATCATCAAACGCTACGGCCCCATTTACAAGACCTATCCACAACTTACCTGGGACTGGAACCAGCAGTTCAGAGAAACCGATGACCTGGCCAAAGAAATTACCTCAGGCAGCCTCAAACCGTTGGTAAAGGCGCCGGGAAGTAAATACAGCCGGATAGAAAAACGCGAATTGAGCCAATCGATAAAAGAACACCACAAGGGGTATAAAAACAATGTTGACCGTTCTGCACGGCCGACGAGGGTGTATAAGAATGATTGAGAATACTGGTCATTCAGTAGTCATACAGTGGTCATACGGTTGTCACTCATTGTTGGCCTATCGTATGGCCGGGAGTGACAACCGTGTGACTACGTTTGACAATGTATGACAATGTGTGACCATGTGTGACAAAAAAAAAAGGCTGTTCGTTTGAACAGCCTTTTTCATTTAATGTGCTTCTACCTTTATAATCGGTTGAGTGACCGACATCTTTTTGGATGAAAGCCGGACGAAGTAATTGCCTGATGGAAGGTCTCTTCCGTCGATATCGACAAAGGCCTGACCGGCAGGGAAATACTGGCGTTCTATGAATTTCACCCGCATTCCAAGGGTGTTGATCAATTCCACTTTCACATCTTCACCGTACGATTCGAAATGAATTCGTGTGGATTGAACAAGCGGGTTCGGATAGATGTTCAGTTGTCTGCGGCCTGCGATATCATTGATACCTGTGGTGAGCGGCAAGTGCTCAAAGTCACCGCCAAGGATACCGTCTACTACATGGTCTTCCACGCAAAACCAATCTTTCAGGATCGATGAGTACACCGAGCGGAAGTCGGTTTCCATCGGAAGGTTATCGTTTACGGTAGGTGCGTTGGGAATGGTCGGATTGGCTCCGATCACCTTGCCTGGGAATGATTTCCCGAACAGGAACATAGGCGCTGCTGCACCGTGATCCGTTCCGAGACTTCCGTTCGAGGTAATACGTCTTCCGAATTCAGAGAAGGTCATACCGAGTACGCGATCGTCTACGTGATGCAGTTTAAGATCGTCCTGGAACGCATAGATGGCTTCAGATACGCCTTTCAGCAATTCGGCATGTGCACCCTGGGTTGTATCTCCGTTCTGGATCTGCGCCGAGTGCGTATCGAAACCTGAAATCCCAACCATGTACAACTTGGTCTTCAATCCGCCGGCTATCATCCGTGAAACGATCTTCAGCTGATCTGCAAGAGGGTTCCCTACAGGATATAGCGAAGACAAGTTAGTGGCATTAGCCGCAGCAGCTTTAATGCGGTCTGCATAGGCATTGGTCTGACGGGCCGTTTGTCTCAGGAAGGCCAATTCGTGCCCTCTCGGTGTATCGACACTTGTATTTTCGGTATCGGTAAGCAGCTGGTAGAAATAATCCGCATCGGTGATGGCCATTCCCATGGTTCCATTTGTCCCCATAAATGCCGGGGATACTACGTAACCGATCTGGATCGCCATCGGATCAGGCGTATCGGTATTTGGATAGCCCGCCGGGAAATCCGGATGTTCGGTTTGCAGATAGCGGCCTAGCCATCCGGTTGGTTCCACCACATTGGCATCAGAAGCCGAAAGCCAGATGTCGGTAGAGCGGAAGTGGGAGAAATCCTGGTTGGGATAGCCCACACTCTGGATCAAAGTGACCAATCCGTCGCCGTTCATCTCGTGGATGCGTTTCATCGCCGGATGCAGACCTACACTCTGGTCGTTCTGGAGCTTCAGCAACTTGTTTTCGGGTATGATGATGTTGGAACGGGCCGCTGCCAGTTTGCCGTACTGATCTATAGGGATCACGGTATTCAGACCGTCGTTTCCTCCGTTCAGCTGGATCATAACCAATACGTGGTCATCGCAGTCGCCCGATTGACTGAGCAACTGGATCAGCGATGAGTTGGCCATTGCAGAAACAGGCAGGCCGTTCAGTATAGCAGGCACTGCCACTGCTGTGGATGCCCCTTTAATAAAATGTCTCCTGTTCATATCAATTGAGATTCGGCGAGTGAAAGAAAATACCTGTAGAACCCGTAAAGTCGCTGGTTCACGATCGATTTGTACATCGCATTCGTAGGATCAGTGATGTAATTGAGCCAGGCGTCGGTCCAGTAATGGTCCAGTGCCTGGTTAGAAAGGAGGATCGCCTTAAGTCCGGTAACCTGTGTGGCCGTTAAGGTGTCGTTAAAAAACAACTCTGAAAGATTGGCGATCAGCAGGTTCGGATCTTCAGCATTGGCAATGGTTTCGGTAAATTCGATGTATTCGATCTTCAGCCGGATACCTTTGTACTGGTATCCGTTCGGGGTAAGCATGATCTCGAACAGCTGGTTGCGGTACGAAATCGTTACTGCGTTGATCCATGCTTCATGATACATCGGGTTCGACCGGTAAGCTTCCCATCCGGCAACGTTTGGCGGATCTCCGAGATCCATGGCCAGCACATAATTGAATATGTTACCCACCCGTAATCCGTAGTACTGATCCGCGATGTTTGCTGACGGCATGGTCACTCCGAAATTCTTGATGGTCCCGAGTACATAATCCAACGGGTTTTTGATCACGCAACCCATGTTGTAACTGTCGTAGAAATGTTCACTTTTCAGTAAAGCCTCAAGGACAGGTACCAGTTCATAGTTGCTGTCGCGGAAAATAGCTGCCAGCGGGGTAATCACATTCTGCTCGATGTCTTCGTCGATCACATAATACACGAACCAACGGTAGATGTTGCGAACAATGTGTTTGGCCACTTCGTCCTGCTCAAAGATCATGCTGATCAGGTCGTCCATCTCTTTCTCCCCATCCGGACCTGTTCTTCCCGTAATGACACGGTTTCCGTAGAAAGAGGAGAACTGCTTATTGGTCTCGTCGTGGAGATATGGATAAAAAACGTAGGTATTGGTGGTAAGATCGATACTGTACCCGGTAAGTACACGGGCCGCTTCTTTTACGTCCTGCTCGGTGTAACCCGAACCTGGTCCTTTACCAAGGGTAAACAGCTCCTGAAGTTCCCGCCCGA